>DATJSH010000120.1:0-53511 GCA_035504235.1 Allostellaceae bacterium
CATTGGCTGCACCGCGTCAAAGTGCCGAGCCTCGTCATCTGGGGCGAGCGCGACCGCATCGTCGCGCCAGCTTATGGCGCGCACCTGACGCAGCGCCTGCAGAACGCCCGGTTCCTGCCGATTTCCGCCGCCGGGCACTACCCGATGATCGAACAGCCCGAACGGGTCGCCGCGGCGATCGAGGCCTTTGCCCGCGGATAGAGCAATCTTGCCATTGCGAGGAGCGACAGCGACGAAGCAATCTCGTTCGGCAAATCGCGATCGGCACGAGATTGCGTTGCTGCACTCGCAATGACACGAGTACGGGAGAACGTCCGATGATGCATGTCTGGCACTTCAGCGAGATGGCCTATCACCCGGCCTGGAAGCATCTCAACGAAAGCTACCGGGTGATCATCCCGTCGCGGCTCTACGACCCGAAGGTCGGCGCCGATCTTTACCACCGCTATCTCGACGAATGGGCGCTGTGCGACGAGCTCGGCATCAACATCATGACCAACGAGCATCACGCGACCGCGACCTGCGCCGATTCCGTGTGCACGATCCCGATGGCGATCCTCGCGCGCGAGACCAAGAAGGTGCGGCTCTTGGCGCTCGGCATGCCGATCGCCAATCGCGAGAACCCGATCCGCGTCGCCGAGGAATATTCGATGCTCGACGTGATCTCGCGCGGCCGCATCGAAATGGGCTTTGTCAAGGGCGTGCCGTTCGAGATTTCGCCCGCCAACTCCAACCCGGCCGACCTGATGGAGCGGTTCTGGGAGGCGCACGACCTGATCTTGAAGGCGATGACCTCGCATGACGGCCCCTTCTCGTGGGAGGGCCAGCATTTCCACTACCGCAGCGTCAACATCTGGCCGCGGCCGTACCAGCAGCCCCACCCGCCGGTGTGGATGCCGGTTGGCAGCCCCGGCAGCGCGCGCGAGGCGGCTTCGCGCGGCATCACCATCGGCGTGCTCAATACCGGCTGGACCGCGACACCGGGCATTTTCGGCGCCTATCGCGAGACCGCGGCGAAATGCGGCCGCGAGGCGACGCCGCACCACCTCGCCTACATGGCGCTGATCGGCGTCGGGCGGACGCGCGAGGAAGGCTGGCGCCGCGCTGACCAGATCCTCGATTACAGCCGCACCTCGGGCATCGTCGCGCCGCAATTTGCCAACCCGCCGGGTTATGTCGCGCCCGCGATGGCGGCGACCGCGATCAAGGGCAGTGCCACCACCGCGCGCGCCACGCGCCTGCAGACCCGCGACGGCAAGCCGATCAACCCGCGCACGGTCAATGTCGAGGACGCGATCAACGCCGGCCTCGTCTTCGCCGGGACGCCCGACGATGTGTGGGACCAGCTCCGGGCGTTCTACGACCATGTCGGCGGCTTCGGCCACCTCTTGATGATGGGCCAGGGCGGCCATATCACCCACGAAGACACGGTCGATAACCTCACCCTGTTCTCAAAGGAAGTGCTGCCGCGAATGACAGAGCTGGGTTGATCCCCACCGCCGGGATGACGGACGGAAGCAGCCGGGGAAAATTCGCGGCGGTGCTCGCGGTTATGGCGCTTCCGTTGTTCTGTCAGATCGCCACCGCCGACGAGCCCGGCCCGCCGGCAGCTCCACTCACCACCCTCGTCTGCCGCGACCGCGAGCGGCCCGAGGTCAGTGCGACCATTGTCCTCAACCTCGTGCGCAAGCGGCTGATCGACTCGTCGGGCACCGGCGGCACGATCCTTTTTGGCGACAGCTCGCTGCCGCTCAAGGTGACCCCGGCGATGGTCGAGTGGGAGGCCGGCGGCAACACCTTCTGGCTCAACCGCGCGACCCTGGAACTCGACGTGAACGGCCGCGTCTTTCTCTGCCAGATCGCGAAGAACCAGATCTAGCGATCCGAACGCCGTCGCTACCGCGGAAACAGGTGTTGCCAGGTCGGGGTGGCCGCGCCCGTGCGTTGCGAGGTGTGTTCGCGACAGCGGATCATGTGGATCGCATCGATCACCGCGATCCACGTTTCACAACGCGTGCTGCCGGTTTGCAGGAGCTGGTCGAGGTGATGCTCGGCGGCGAGCGCCGCCGCGTCGCCGTGCTGCGCGATGATCGTCCGGGCGAGGAATTCGACCTCCTCGGCGTCAAGTGTGCCAAGCGTGTAGTCCGACATCGTTCGTCTTCCCGGATGATCCAAGCACCAATCCGGGTTCAAGCGCCGCGCCAACCGCGCCGAAATTGCAAATGCGAGGCGTGGCCTCGCATTTCGACGAAGCGAGGAAGGTGGGGGCAACGGGCCGTCGCAATTTGCGACGGATTCTGCGATGGCGGTTGAGAAGGAAGACGCCGTGACGGGAGCCGCTCAGCGCGCCAGCGTCGGGCGCGGGAGTTTTGCCGGTTCGGCCGGGGCGGGCTCGCGGCGGTATTCCGGCACCAGGCGCTGCAGGATATCGAGCACCCGGTCCTCATGGGCGGCGCGCGCCTCGGCTTCGAGCTCGTCGATCGAGCGCGCGAGGATCGCGTAGTCGGCGGTGCGCGGGGCCGCGAGCCGCAGCGCCGGGTTGGCGGTGGGGATCGCCGCCTCGGCGTCGTGGAACAGCTCTTCGTGGAGCTTCTCGCCGGGGCGCAGACCGATGTACTCGATCATGACGTCCTCGCCGGGGACGCGGCCGGCGAGGCGGATCATCTGCTGCGCGAGGTCGACGATCCGCACCGGCTCGCCCATGTCGAGCACGTAAATCTTGCCGCGCGAGCCGCTGCCGTTTGCCGTCTCGTCGTGTGCAGCGGTGGCGGAGGCTTCGAGCACCAGCTCGACCGCCTCGCGCACGGTCATAAAGAAGCGCGTGACGTCGGGGTGGGTGACGGTGAGCGGGCCGCCGGCGGCAAGCTGACGGGTGAAGAGCGGCACCACCGAGCCCGTCGAGCCCAGCACGTTGCCGAATCGCACGGTGACAAATCGCGTGCCGCCCGCCTGAGCTTTGCCTCGGCCGCGGCGCTGGCGTTCCGCCTCGTCGAGGTCGAGCGCCTGGCAGACCGCTTCGGCGAGCCGCTTGGTGGCGCCCATGACGCTTGTCGGATTGACCGCCTTGTCGGTCGAGATCTGCACCACCAGCCGCACGCCGTGCGCCCGCGCCGCCTCGGCGACATTGCGGCTGCCGACGACATTGGTCAGCACGCCCTCGACAGGGTTGAGCTCGACCATCGGCACGTGCTTTAGCGCCGCCGCGTGGAACACGACCTCGGGGCGCTCGGCGGCCAGCATCTCGGCGACCCGCGAGCGGTCGCGCACGTCGCCCAGCAACGGACGCACCGCGAGGCCGGGGAAACGCTCGCGCAGCTCGATGTCGATCGAGTAGAGCAGGTGTTCGCTGTTGTCGACAAGGATGAGCCGCGCCGGCTCCAGCGCCGCCAACTGACGCGACAGTTCCGACCCGATCGTCCCGCCCGCGCCGGTGACGAGAATGCGCCGGTCGCGCACCAGCTTGGCCATCGCCTCGCGGTCGAGCACGGCCTGGGGGCGCCCGAGCAGATCCTCGATCGCGATCGGCTCGATCGTGCCGGCTTCGTCGAGACCCTGGCGCAGCTCGGTGGCGCGCGGCAGGCGGGCGAGCGGGATCGCCAGCGCATCGGCGCGTTCGAGCAGCTCGCGCATCGCCGTGCCGTCAAGCGCCTGCGCGGTGACGATCAGCTTTTGCGGACGGTTGCGGCGGCGGGCAAGCTGGGCCACCACCGCTTCGAGGTCGTCGATAAGCCCAAGAACCGGCACGCCGTAAATCTCGCGGCCGACCCGCGAGCGCGTGTCGGAGAGCACGCCGACGACGCGATAGACGCCCTGGCGGTCGCGCAGCGTCTCGCGGATGAAGGTGTCGGCGCCGTCGCGCGAGCTGATCAGCAGGACCGGCACGGCCTGCGGCACGCTCGAGCGTTCGAAGACGTGGTCGAGGCCGCGATCCTTGAACAGGCGATAGCCGAGGCGCGGCCCGCCGAGAAACACGATAAGCACCAGCCAGTCGATAAGCAGCGTCGAGCGCGGCAGCGTTGCGAGCCGGGTGAAGATGAACATCACCGGCAGGGCGATCAGCACCGTCAGCGTCGCCGCTTTGGTGATGTTGAACAAATCGGGTAGCGAGGCGTAGCGCCAGATGCCGCGATAAAGCCCGGTCAGCAGAAAGACGATCCCCGCCACCGCGGTGAACGTCGCGCCGTACGCGAGCGTCATCTGCGGCTCGTAGGAGAGCGCGTCGTTGCCGAGCCGCAGGTAGAACGCGACCGCGAACGACAGCGCCGCCATTACGACGTCGTGCAGGAAAGCGAGTAGCGCGCGGCGAGAATCGGGCAGCAGAGGCAAAGTCACACGCCAAGGGTCTCGGACAAGCCGCGTCAGTCTACAGCAAAAAATCCGCTGCGAGCGCGAAACCGCCGCCACTGCCTTGAGCCGGGCCGCGCGCGGGCGGGAGGCCGGGGATAGGGTTGGTCCGGGAACAGCGCAGCGATTACAATGGCCTGATGGACCGCCGCCAGCGTCTTTACCGCTTGCTGCAGCCGGGCAGCCCGGAAGCCGGCGGGTTTGTCTGGCGCGTCGTGCACCATCTGATGGTCGCGACCGGCATCGGCGTGATGCTGGCGCTGACCGTGGACGAATGGCGGGCGCTCTACGGCGACCTCCTGTCGGATGCTTTCGACCTCGTCGCGGCGTTTTTCGTGATCGATTTCGTGCTCCGCTTGTATGCCGCGCCGGGTGCGCCGGGCGGCGAGCATCGCGGCGCCTGGCGCTCGCGGCTGTCGTGGCTCACCTCGCTCGGCGGCATGTTCGACCTCGCGGCGGCCTTTCCCGGCGTGATCGCGCTCCCCGACACGCGCGACGCGACCCTGATCGGCTTCATCTGGGTCTTCAAATACGTCCGCTACTCGCCCGGTCTGTCGATCCTCGAGCGGGTCGTCACCCGCGCCCGGCACGCGCTGCTGTCGGTGCTGCTGGGGCTGGTGATTGTGCTGCTGGCGGCGGCAAGTCTCGCCTATCTCCTCGAGCGCAGCACGGATCCGGCCTTCAGCTCGATCCCGGCGGCGCTGTGGTGGGCGATCGTCACGCTGACGACGACGGGCTATGGCGACGTCGTGCCGCATACGGTCGGCGGCCGGATGCTCGCCGGCATCGTGATGGTGTGCGGCATCATGGTGTTTGCGCTGCTCGCCGGCATTCTCGCCACCGGCTATGCCGAGGAGATGCGCCGCAGCGAGTTCCTGCGCACCTGGGAGATGGTCGCCAAGGTGCCTTTTTTTCACAATCTCGGCGCGACCTTGATCGCCGAGGTGGCGCGCCTGCTGCGGGTGCGCGATTACCCGGCCAGCGCCGTCATCATCCGGCGCGGCGAACCCGGCGACTGCATGTATTTCCTTGCCGACGGCGAGGTCGAGATCGAGCTTGCGCCTCAGCCGCTGCGGCTCGAAGCCGGTGCATTTTTTGGCGAGCTTGCGCTGCTGACCGGCGCGCCGCGCAACGCAACCATCATTGCGACCAGAGCCTGTACTCTATTGACGCTCGACATCGTCGATTTCTTCGAGCTGCTCGGCCGCCAGCCGGAGCTGGCGCGGGTCATCCACGAGGAAGCCAGCCTGCGCCTCGGCCCCGGCGCGCCGGTGCATGCCGCGTTGAAGGCGATGATCGCGCGCGACAACGCACCGACCTCGTGAAAATATAACGCGACCGATCGCAGGGAGGACGCCGATGCCGACAAATCCCCAGGCAAAACACAAGGTCATCGCCCTCGAAGAGCACTATCTCGATCCCGAGTTGGCGGCGCATTTCAGCGGCCTCGACAAGGTGCCGCCGCACGGCGCTGCGAACATGCCCAAGGTTCCCGAACGGCTCTACGATCTCGGCGCGCTCCGCCTCAAGGAAATGGACGACGCGGGGGTCGACTTCCAGGTGCTGTCGCACGCCGCGCCGTCGCTGCAGAAGGTCGACGCCGAGACCGGCATCCGGCTCGCCAAGGGCGTCAACGACCGGCTGAAGCAGACTGTCGACGCGCATCCCGGCCGCTTCGCCGCCTTCGCCGCGCTGCCCACCGCCGACCCGAAGGCCGCCGCGGACGAGCTGGAGCGCACGGTGACGAAACTCGGTTTCAAGGGCGCGATGATCCATGGGCTGACCAACGGCCTCTTTATCGACGACCCGCGCTTCTGGCCGATTTTCGAGCGCGCCGCGGCGCTCGACGTGCCGCTCTACATGCACCCCTCGACCCCTGATCCGCGGGTGATCGAGGTCTACTACAAGGACTATGTCGAGAAATTCCCGACCATCCTGCGCGCCGCCTGGGGCTTTACGGTGGAGACCGCGACGCAGGGTGTGCGGCTGGTGTTGAGCGGCGTGTTTGAGAAATACCACGGGCTGAAGATCATCCTCGGCCATCTGGGCGAAGGGCTGCCGCTTTATCTGTGGCGCATCAACATGGGCTTCGCGCGTGACGGGCGCGGTCCCACCTGGTTCCGCGATGCGTTCAGCGAACATTTCTGGGTGACGACCAGCGGGTTCTTCTCGGACCCGGCGCTGCTGCATTGCATCCAGGAGATCGGCATCGATCGCGTGCTGTTCTCGATCGATTACCCGTTCGTCGACAACCCGCCGGGCACCAGCTGGGCCGAGCGTCTGCCGCTGTCCGCGACCGACAAGGAAAAGGTCCTCAACGGCAACGCCAAGCGGCTGTTGAAACTCTAAATTTCGCCGTGGAAACGACAAATTCGTCAGCGATGAACCTCTAAGGGGAGACCGGCAAGACAGGAGCAGCGATGCGAGTCCTCTGCGTGCACCCCGGTCCGCTGATGTATACGCGGATCTTCCTGCGGCTGGAGCCTTTGGGCCTCGAGCTGGTGGCGGCGGCAGTGCGTCAGGCCGGGCACGAAGCGGCCCTCATCGACCTGCAGGTCGAGACGCATCGCGATTTCTTCCGCTGGGTAACGCGCTGGCGGCCCGACCTCATACTCTTTTCTTGCAACTATCTGGCGAACGTTCCGGAGATCGTCCAGCTCGCCAAGGGCGTGAAGGCGAGCCTGCCGCGCGCCGCCATGTGCGTTGGCGGTCACAGCGCCTCGTTTGTCGCCGCGGCGCTCATCGAGCACGGCGAAGGCGCGATCGATTGCGTGATCCGCGGCGAAGGCGAGGCGGCGATCCCGCCGCTGCTCGCGGCGATCGACAGCGGCGCTGACCTTGCTGCGGTGTCCGGCGCGGTGACCGCGACCGGCCCGGGCCCGGCACCGGGCTTTGTCCATTCGCTCGACGATCTCTTGCCGGCGCGCGATTTGGTGCGCCACCGCCGCAAATATTTCCTCGGCGTGCTCGATCCGTGCGCCTCGATCGAGTTCTCGCGCGGTTGTCCCTGGGATTGCTCGTTCTGCAGCGCCTGGACGTTTTACGGCCGCTCGTACCGGATGATAAGCCACGAGCGGGTCATCGAGGACCTCAAATCGATCCGTGAGCCGGGCGTGTTCATCGTCGATGACGTCGCTTTCATCCAGGAACGCCAGGGCATGGAGCTGGGCGAAGCAATCGCCTCCGCCGGGATCAGGAAGCGCTATTACCTCGAGACCCGCGGCGATGTGCTGCTGCGCAACAAGGAGGTGTTCAAGTTCTGGTCGAAGCTCGGCATGTCCTATATGTTCTTGGGGCTTGAGGCGCTCGACGAGGAAGGCCTCCAGAAATACCGCAAGCGAGTGCCGCTGGGCCGCAATTTCGAGGCGCTCGAATACGCCCGCTCACTCGGCGTGCACATCGCGATCAACCTGATCGCCGATCCTGATTGGGACCATGAGCGGTTCCGCGTGGTTCGCGAGTGGTGCGTCGAGCAGCCGGAGATCGTCAACATCAGCGTCAACACCCCCTATCCCGGCACGGAAAGCTGGCTGACCGAGGAACGCCGCCTCGAAACCCGCGACTACCGCCTTTTCGATATTCAGCACTCGGTGCTGCCGACCAAGCTGCCGCTCGAAGAGTTCTATGCCGAGCTGGTGGCGACACAGCGCGCGATCTATTCGAAGCACCTCGGCTGGCGCACGCTCGTCGATGCGGCAAGCCTTGCGACGCGCCTCTTGCTGCGCGGGCAGACCAATTTCGTCAAAAGCATGCTCAAGATGAACAGCGTCTACCGGCCCGAGCTGCTGCTCGCCGACCATGCGCGCCCGGTCGACTATCAGATTCCGGTAAAGCCGCCGCGCGAGACGCCGGCGGCGGCGACCGGCCGCTCGCTTTATGTCCACGCGCCGCGCGGCCGGGCCGGACGGGCGATTGACATGGCGACCGAGCGCTTTGTCGACGAAACCCGCATGGGCGCGACGCCCTGACGCGGCTGCGCTGCTGCGAGACGGGGCATTCGCCTCGCCTTTTCCCCCCGGATGCGCCAATCTGCCCGGAAAGCAAGCAACGAGCGCGCGGCACGGGTCTTGCGACGGGGTGGTGATGCTCGGCTATATCGTCAGGCGGATTTTGGCCACCATCCCCGTCATGATCGTGGTCGCGGTCTTTGTCTTCGCGCTGCTGCATCTCTCGCCGGGCGATCCCGCTGCGATCATAGCCGGCGACAACGCCACCGCCGCCGACATCGCCCACATCCGCGCCCAGCTCGGGCTCGACCAGCCGCTTCTCGTCCAATTTGGCGACTGGGTATGGCGGCTCATGCGCGGCGATCTCGGCATCTCGATCTTCACCAATCTTCCGGTGTCGATGCTGATCGAGCAACGGCTGGGCCCGACGGTCGCGCTGACGATCTCGACCCTCATCGTCTCCGTTGTCGCCGCGATCCCGATGGGCGTGTTGGCGGCGTGGAAGGCCGGTACCTGGATCGACCGTGTGGTGATGGTCTTCGCGGTCGTCGGCTTTTCGGTGCCGATCTTCGTGCTCGCCTACATCCTCATCTACATCCTGGCGATCAAGACGGCGCTGCTGCCGGTGCAGGGCTATGTGCCGCTGGCCGATGGGGTGGTGCCGTTCCTGTCGCATCTGGTCATGCCGTCAATCGCGCTCGGCATGGTGTTCACCGCGCTGATCGCGCGCATCACCCGCGCCAGCATGCTCGACGTGCTGGCGCAGGATTACATCCGCACGGCGCATGCCAAGGGTCTGTCAAACGAGCGAGTGCTGCTGCGGCACGCGTTGAAAAACGCCGCGGTGCCGATCGCGACGATCCTCGGCATCGGCGTCGCGCTGTTGATCGGCGGCGTGGTGGTGACCGAGACGGTATTCGCGATCCCCGGTTTGGGGCGGCTCACCGTCGATGCGATCCTGCGCCGCGACTACCCCATCATCCAGGGCGTCATTCTCATCTTCTCGGCCGCTTATGTCGTGGTGAACCTACTGGTCGACTTGAGCTACGCCTTCCTCGATCCGCGGATCAGGTACTGAGATGGCTGTCGTTCCCGGCAATCTCGACCTCGTCGCCGCCTCCCGGCCGCCCCGCGAGCGCGGCACGGTTGCGACCTATGTCCGCCGACATCCGACGGTGGTGATCGGCGGCGGGCTTTTGGTCTTGATGCTCGCCATGGCGATCTTCGCGCCGTGGCTCGGCACCGTCGACCCGACCGCGCTGGCGCCGGCGCACCGGTTGCGCTGGCCTTCGGCCGAATACTGGTTCGGTTCCGATATGCTCGGCCGCGACATCTACAGCCGGACGATTTACGGCGCGCGCGTATCGTTGATCGTCGGCCTCAGTGTCGCGCTGCTGGCGACCGGCCTCGGCCTGGCAATCGGTCTCGCCACCGGCTTCAACCGCTGGATCGACGCCGTGATCATGCGCGTCATGGATGGGCTGATGGCGATCCCCGGCATTCTGATCGCGATCGCCCTGATGGCGCTGACCCGCGCCAGCATCGGCAACGTCATTTTCGCGATCACCGTCTCCGAGGTGCCGCGCGTCACGCGGCTGGTGCGCAGCGTCGTCCTCACCCTGCGCGATCAGCCCTTTGTCGAGGCGGCAATCGCCAGCGGCACTTCGCAAATCCGCATTCTTTGGCGCCACATCGTACCCAACACGCTCGCGACCTTGCTCGTCCAGGGCACCTATATCTGCGCCTCGGCGATGATCACCGAGGCGATCTTGTCGTTTCTCGGTGCCGGCACGCCGCCGATCATTCCCAGTTGGGGCAACATCATGGCCGAGGGTCGCGCGGTGTTCCTCGTCGCCTATTACATCGTGCTCTTTCCGGGCATTTTCCTGTCGCTGACGGTGCTGGCGATCAACCTCCTGGGCGACGGGCTGCGCGATGCGATCGACCCGCGGCTCGCGCGGCGGCTCTAGGCATGGCGGTGGTGGACGAGGAGGTGGCGGCGGCGCGCGCTCCCGCCGCCGCAACTCGGCCGCTGCTCGAGATCGACGACCTACGGACTTGGTTCTTCACCCGCGACGGCGTGGTGCGCGCGGTCGACGGCGTATCGCTCGCGGTGCTGCCGGGCGAGACCTTGGCGATCGTCGGCGAGTCGGGCTGCGGTAAGAGCGTGACGGCGCTGTCGGTGCTGCGGCTCATCGCGTCGCCGCCGGGCCGCGTCGTCTCGGGGTCGGTCCGCTTTGCCGGCCGAGAGCTTCTGGCGCTCAGCGAAGCCGAGATGCGCAAGGTACGCGGCAACGACATCTCGATGATCTTTCAGGAGCCGATGACCTCGCTCAACCCGGTGCTGACGATCGGTCGGCAGATCGCCGAGTCGCTGATCCTGCACCAGGGCATGGCGCAGAAAGCCGCGCTGCACAAGGCGGTGGCGATGCTCCGCCTTGTGCATATCCCCGAGCCCGAACGCCGCATCCGCCAATATCCGCACGAGCTGTCGGGCGGGATGCGGCAGCGGGTGATGATCGCGATGGCGCTCGCCTGCAACCCCAGGCTGCTCATCGCCGACGAGCCCACCACGGCGCTCGACGTGACGATCCAGGCGCAAATCCTCGACCTGCTGCGCGAGCTGAAAGAGCAGATCGACGCCGCGATCGTGCTGATCACCCACGATCTCGGCGTCGTCGCCGAGATGGCGCAGCGAGTCATCGTCATGTACGCCGGCAAGAAGGCCGAGGAGGCGCCGGTCAAGGCGCTGTTCCGCCGTCCGCTCCACCCCTACACAAAAGGTCTCCTCGGCTCGATGCCGCGGCTTGGCGCGCCGGAGGCTGGATTGCCGCCGCGTCTGGCCGAGATCGTCGGCACCGTGCCGTCGTTGAGGGAGCCGATTCCGGGCTGCGCCTTCGCCGAACGCTGTTTTCTCGCCAGCGACATCTGCCGCCGCGAGCCGCCGCCCTTCGAGGAAAAGGAGCCCGGCCACTTCGCGGCCTGCTTCCACGCCGACCGGCTGGCCGGACTGTGAGAATGGCCTATGCCTATCGGTTTCGATCGCATAGTCGTCGATGCGGCAAAGCTGCGCGATTACTGTCTTTCGCCGACGCACATTCGCGGCCGGCACAAGGCACGATCTTTCCGGGCGCAATTGGGCTTAACCGCGGCAGATACGGAAGTGCTGCGCATTGCATTGATCAGCGCAGCGCGCGACCAACCACAAAACTTGCGGCCCGTCGACCGCGACCGGCATGGGCAACGCTATGTGCTAGACTTCGAAATGGCCACACCGACGGGAAGCGCCACCGTTCGATCGGGTTGGATAATCCGTACCGGGACGCGGGAACTACGATTTGTGACGTGTTATGTGCGCTAAACGGGAACGACGGCCCCGACGGAGAAGCCCGATGGATCGCTCTGTGAAATTGCTCGACGTAGTGGCTCTCGTCTCCGATGTTCCGGAGAAATCGCTTCGGCGAGGTCAGGTAGGCACTGTCGTCGAGATCTTGGATGCAGGACATTACGAGGTAGAGTTCTGTGACGACGAAGGCCGCACATATGCCTTGGCGGCGTTGAGCGACGAAGAGCTTCTTGTCCTCCGGTATAGCCCGCAGCACGCGGCCGAATGACCCCGCTGCTTTCGGTCAAGAACCTGGTCAAGCACTTCCCGGTCAAGAAGGGGGTGCTGCAGCATACCGTCGGCCAGGTGCGCGCGGTCGACGGCGTGTCGTTCGACATCGCGCCCGGCGAGACCTTGGGCCTTGTCGGCGAATCCGGCTGCGGCAAGTCGACCGTCGGCAAGACGATCCTCAAGCTTATCGACCCAACCGAGGGCGAGGTCCGGCTCGGCGGCGCGCGCATCGACGGCCTGTCGAAGGGCGCGATGCGCCCCTTCCGCCGGCAAATGCAGGTGGTCTTTCAGGACCCCTATTCATCGTTGAACCCGCGCCTCACGGTGCGCGACATCGTCGCCGAGCCCTTGAAGAATTTCGCCATCGCCGCCGGCGCTGAGCTGGAAGGGCAGGTGAGGGGGCTTGTCGAAAAAGTCGGGCTCCGGCGCGAGGCGCTCGACCGCTACCCGCACGAATTTTCTGGCGGTCAGCGCCAGCGGATCGGCATCGCCCGCGCGCTGGCGCTGCGCCCCAACCTCATCGTCTGCGACGAGCCGGTCTCGGCCTTGGACGTGTCTGTGCAGGCGCAGGTCATCAACCTGCTGGTCGATTTGCAGCGCGATTTCGGCCTCTCCTATCTCTTCATCGCGCACGATATCGCGGTGATCGAGCACATCAGCCACCGCGTGGCGGTGATGTATCTCGGCAAGATCGTCGAATTGGCCGACCGCGCCGCGCTGTTCGCCCGGCCGCAGCATCCCTATACCGAGGCGCTGCTGTCGGCGGTGCCGGTGCCCGACCCCGAGATCGAGCGCAAGCGCATCATCTTGAAAGGCGACGTGCCGAGCCCGATCGATCCGCCCTCGGGCTGCCGTTTCCGCACCCGCTGCCCGCTTGCCTTTGACCGCTGCGCCAAGGAAGAGCCGCCGATCCGCGAGGTGTTTCCCGGACACCATGTCGCGTGCCATCTGCGCGAGCCGGCGGTACATTGACCCTGCACCTCCACCCTAACCCTTCCCCAATCAAGGGGGGAGGAGATTAGAAACGTCTGCCTTTTTCTCCCTCCCCCTCGATGGGAGGAGGACCGGGGTGGTCCCAGATCGTCACCGTGCCCTTTTCTCAGCGGATGCGCGCGGAATTTGCCGTCAGCTGAGGTTGCCGGCGCGCCGGTCGCATTTGGGGTCGGTGCCGTGCTCGCTGTAGCCGACGATCGTGTGGCCGCGCACGAAGTAGTCGCGCTCGCAGACCGCGAAGCCCGGCTCCGCGCCGCCCAGGTAAAGCAGCACGGTCGACAGCGAGGGCGGCGGCAGCCTGACGACCCGGTCGGGCTTGCCGTTGGCGTCGATCAAATCCTGCGCGGGCCGGTCGACCCATTGCGGGCCGTCCCCGGACGGCTTGTGCACCAAGTCGCAGCCGGCGAGCGCGAGCAGAGCGGCGGCAACCAGAATTCGCGGCTGCATTGTCCCCTTCCGTTTTGCGGCACGGTAGCACAGACTCGGCGGCAAAAGTTCAAGGGCCGGCGGGAGAAGGGGAGGTCTGCGCGTGAAACGCAGCAGTGAGCGCTTTCTGACGACGCATGCCGGCAGCCTGCCGCGCCCGGCCGATCTGGTGCAGATCATGTTCGCCAAGGAGGAGGGGATCCCGGTCGACAGCGCGGCGCTGGGCCGCCGCATCGCGACCGCCGTCGCCGACATCGTCAAGGCCCAAGAAAAAGCCGGCATCGACATCGTCAATGACGGCGAGATGTCGAAGCCGAGCTACGCCACCTACATCAAGGACCGGCTCGGCGGCTTCGGCGGCGAGAGCCGGCCGTTGACCTATCAGGACCTTGTCGATTTCCCTGAGCTGGCGCGTCGCGTCTTTGGTGACCCCGGCCGCTCGCGGCGCAAGACGCCGGGCTGCAACGGCTCGATCTCGGTGCGCGATGCTGCGGCCGCCGAGACCGACGCGAGCAATCTCAAAGCCGCGTTGGGCGCTGCAAAGGCGGAGGAGGGGTTTCTTTCCGCCGCCTCGCCGGGCCTCATTTCGCTGTTCTTTCACAACAGCCATTACCCGAGCCACGAAGCTTATCTCGAGGCGATCGCCGAGGCGATGCGCCAGGAATACGAGGCCGTCGTCGCCGCCGGTTTTGTGCTGCAACTCGATTGCCCGGACCTGGCGATGGGTCGCCACATCCAGAACGCGCATCTCACAACGGCCGAATTTCGCAAGGCGGCGGGGCTGCATATCGAGGCGCTGAACCACGCGCTGCGCAACATCCCGGCGGACCGCGCCCGTATCCATCTCTGCTGGGGCAACTACGAAGGCCCGCACCATTGCGACGTCCCGCTTGCCGACATCATCGATGTGATCTTCACCGCAAAGCCCGCCGGCCTGTCGTTCGAGGCCGCCAACCCGCGCCACGCGCATGAATGGAAGCTGTTCGAGAGGGTCAAATTGCCCGAGGGCAAGGTGCTGATCCCCGGGGTCATCGAGTCGAAGACCAATTTTATCGAGCACCCCGAGCTGATCGCCCAGCGCATCGGCCGCTACGCCGCGCTGGTCGGCCGCGAAAATGTCATCGCCGGCAGCGATTGCGGCTATGGCACCTGGGTCGGCCAGGCCGCGGTCGATGCGCAAGTCGTCTGGGCCAAGCTCGCCGCGATGGCCGAGGGCGCGCGGATCGCGACCAAGGACTTTTGGGGGTGACACCATCCTCGCCATCCCGGCGCAGGCCGGGGACCCATGCTTCTGACGTTCGGAAGAGGTAAGGATGGGCCCCGGCCTGCGCCGGGTGTATTGCAGGAGGCCAGCGCGATGAAGAACGGCTACCGCGTCTACGACACCGACACGCATATCGACCCCGGTGCCGACGTATTGGAGAAATATGTCGATCCGAGCTTCCGGCCGCGGCTCGCCGACCTCGCGCCCTATCGGGTGACGGTAAAGTCGCGCACGGTCGATGGGGCGCCCCGCGCGACCTACCGCTTCGCCCAGCGCGCCTATGAGCGCACCTTGGGCGAGGCCGCGCCGCGCAAGGGTTCCAGCGACGAGCGTGTTTGGCGAGGAAAACGACGCCCTAGCCCCGGGGTTGTCGACGACCGCTCCGACAACCGGGTCTTCGACATGGACGAGGAAGGCTCGGATGTGCATTTCCTCGTGCCTTCGGTGTGGACGAGCATTGTCGGCGTGCCGGACGTGTCGCTCGAAGTGGGCCTCATCCGCGCCTATCACCGCCACATGGGGGATTTCTGCGGCCCCTATCCCGAGCGGCTCAAGGGCCCGATTGTCGCTTCGACCCGCGATGTCGCCTCGGCCGTCGAGGAGATCAGCCGCTGGGGCACATCCAGATGGGCGGTCGCGGTGCAGCCGCTCTTGGACAACGACATGCCGGTCGATCACCCCTCGCTGGAGCCAATCTGGCGCGCCGCCGAGGATCACGACCTCGCCATCGTCCACCACAGCTTCACCTGGTCGCCGCCCTATTTCCCGGCCTACGATCAGATGTGGGACAATGTGTACCTCGCGCGGTTGTGCTCGCACCCGTGGGGTGCGCAACGCTTTATGGCCGGGTTTCTCGCGAGCGGCATACTCGACCGTTATCCCGGCCTCAGGCTCTGCGTGCTCGAATGCGGTTTTGGCTGGCTGCCGTTCTGGGTGCGCCGCATGGACGAGCAAGTGAGCTATGTCGGCCGCACCGCCAAGCTCAAGATGCTGCCGAGCGAGCATTTCGCCGCCGGCCGCGTCTTCGCCAACATCGAGGCGCACGAGCACGAAAAGATGTACAGCATGGTAAGCGACTATCTCGGCGATGGCTGCCTGATGTTCGGCTCCGACTATCCGCACTTCGAATCGTGGTTCCCGAACTCGATCGACAAGATCCTCGAATGGAGGAGCGTTGCCGGCGAGCGCGCGAAAAAGCTCTTGTGGGAAAACGCCAACCGCTGCTTCAAGCGCACCTAAGCGGCGAAAGGACGGCGCTTTTTTCACCCCCTTGGCCGGGCTTGACCTGCTCTTTTGTCTCTTCGGGGCAATGTGAAGATGGACCCCCGGATCAAGCTGGGGGCAGGAGAAATCTGTAGCGTCTCAGGCCAGAGCGACAGGATTTAATCTCTTTCCTGTGGGAGGAGCATCCGCGGGCGCCTGGCGTAACCGAGCGGCGCCGCCGTTGGCATCGGCCGTTTGATGAATCTTGCGGAACATTTGACGCGCGGCGCGAAGCTGGCGGCGCTGGTTTTTAACTCGCGCTTGCGCACTTCGCTTATTCCCGCTGTCTTATGGCGATGAGCCTTTACCGCTTGCGCGTCGCCTCGGATGTCGGCGGCACCTTTACTGACAACGTCGCCTATGACGAGGCCACCAAACGCGTCACTGTCGCCAAGGTGCCGACGACACCGGAGAACCGCGCGCTCGGCACCGTCGAGGGGCTGAAGCGCGCGCTGGCGTTGCAAGACGCCAGCGGTGGCGATGTCGACTACGTCGGCCATGGCATGACGACCGCGACCAACGCCGTCATCCAGCGCAAGGGCGCCCGCACCGCGCTCGTCACCAACGAGGGGTTCCGCGACATCCTGCTGATCGGTCGCCAGGACCGGCCGAGCCTTTACGACATCCGCCAGACGCGCCCGCCACCGCTCGTCCCGCGCGAGGATTGCCACACCGTGCGCGGCCGGCTCGATCCCGCCGGCCACGAGGTGACCCCGCTCGACGACGAGGCGTTGCGCGCCATCGCCGCCCGTCTCAGGCAGGACAGGATCGAGGCGGTGGCGATCTGCTTTCTGCACGCCTACGCCAACCCCGCGCATGAGCGCCGCGCCAAGGCGATCCTCGTCGACGCCCTGCCCGGCGTCCCGGTCTGCGCCTCGACCGACATCCTCGCCGAGTTCCGCGAATACGAGCGGACCAGCACGGTCGTGCTGAACGCCTTTCTGATGCCGATCATGGAGCATTACCTGGCGTCGCTGACCGGGCTTCTCGCCGACCCGGCCAAGGGACTCGGCCTCGCCGGCGGCGTCCCGGTCATGATCATGGAAGCCTCGGGCGGCCTCATGACCGTGGCGACCGCGCGCGAGCGCCCGGTGCATACCGTGCTGTCAGGCCCCGCCGGCGGGGTGGTCGCCAGCGCCCATGTTGCCGCGCTGTCGGGCTTCCCCGACATCATCACGATGGACATGGGCGGCACCTCGACCGACATCAGCCTCATCCTCCGCAGTGCGCCGCAGGTGACGCGCGAGGCGAGCCTCGAGCGTACCCCGATCCGCATCCCGGTCATCGACATCAACGCGATCGGCGCGGGTGGCGGTTCGATCGCCTGGATCGACGATGGCGGCGCGCTGCGCGTCGGCCCGCAGAGCGCCGAGGCGATTCCCGGCCCGGCCTGCTACGGCCGCGGCGGGACGCTGCCGACCGTCACCGACGCCAATCTCGTGCTCGGCCGGTTTGGCGGCGAGACGCGGCTCGGCGGCGAGCTCGTGCTCGCCCCCGATGCCGCTTCGCGCGCCATCGAAGAACACATCGCCGGCCCGCTCGGCCTCGACCTCGTCACCGCGGCTTCCGGCATCCTGCGCGTCGCCAACGCCAACATGGGGCGCGGCATCCGCGTCGTGTCGATCGAGCGCGGGCACGATCCGCGCGGCTTGACCCTGGTGCCGTTTGGCGGCGCCGGGCCGATGCACGGCTCGCCGGTGGCGCGCGACCTGGCGATCCCGCGCCTGCTGGTGCCGCCGACCCCTGGCATTCTCTGCGCGCTCGGCCTCTTGGTCGCCGATCTGCGCCACGACCTGTCGCAAACAAAGCTCGCCGCGCACGCCGATCTGTCCGCCGCCGCGGCCGAAGCCGCCTTCGCGCCGATGCTCGAAGAGGCGCGCCGGGCGCTTGCCGGTGACCGCATCCCTCCCGAGCGGCAGCGCGTCGAGGCGCACATCGAGATGCGCTATATCGGCCAGTCATTCGAGCTGAAGGTGCCGCTCGCCGGTTTCGGCGACGCCGAATGGGCCGCGCTGGTGCCGGCGTTCCACGCCGAACATCGCCGCCGCTTCGGGCATGCCGATCCGGCCGCGCCAGTCGAGATCGTCAGCCTCGCCGTGACCGCGCGCGGGCTCATCGACACGCCCGAGCTGCCGCGCCCCGAGCAGGGTACGGCCATCCCGCCCGCCGCCGCGCAGGCCGGTCTGCGTCGCGTCTATTTCGAGGCCGCCGGCCCGAGCGGCGGCAATTGGCATGAGTGCCGCGTCTGGCGCCGCGAGGCGCTCCTCGCCGGCAACGAGCTGGCCGGCCCGGCGATCGTCGAGGAAATCTCGGCGACCACGGTGCTTTATCCTGGCGACCGGGTGCGGATCGACGAATTCGGCAGCCTCATCGTGGAGGTCGGATAAGGAGGTAGCGATGGGCCAGGTGGACGGCAAGGTTGCGGTCGTGACGGGCGGCGCCTCCGGGATTGGGGCGGCCAGTTGCCAAACGCTGGCGCGCGAGGGCGCGCGGGTCGTCGTCGCCGACATCGACGCGGCGCGCGGCGGCGAGGTCGTGAAGGCGATCGAGTCCGCCGGCGGCGAGGCGGCATTCCTCCCGCTCGACGTCACCGACGAAGCGAACTGGCAGAGCGTCGCCGCCGAGATCGACCGGCGCCATGGCCGGCTCGATATCCTGTTCGCCAATGCCGGCATCGGCATCGGCGCGCCGTCGATTGTCGACATGAGCCTCGCCGAGTGGCGCCGGCAGACCGCGGTCAACCTCGATGGCGTGTTTCTCTCGGTCAAATACTGCCTGCCGCTGATGCGCCGGTCGGGCGGCGGCTCGATCGTCGTCACCTCGTCGATCGCCGGCTTGCGCGGCTCGCCGGTACTGGCCGGATATTGCGCGACCAAGGGCGGCGTTCGCCTCTTTTCCAAGGCGGTCGCGATGGAATGCGCGGCGCGCGGCGACGGGGTGCGGGTCAATTCGATACATCCCGGCATTATCGACACGCCGATTTGGGAAAAGGACCTGGCGAGCGGCCGCAACGCGCCGCTCGACATCGCCGAGATGGGCCGGCTCGGCGCGCCGCTCGGCCGGGTCGGCACGGCGCAGGACATCGCCAACACGGTGCTGTTCCTCGCTTCCGACGCATCGAGCTATATCACCGGGGCCGAGTTCGTCATCGACGGCGGCATCACCGGCGGCACGGTGCCGCGCAGCGGACCTCTGGCGGCGAGGACGGCAAATGACTGACCGGCGCGACGCGTCCTTCCCGAACACCATCGATCCGATAACTCTCGAAGTGTTGCGTAACGGGCTCGAATCGATCGCCGACGAGATGGGCGTCGTGCTCAAGCGCACCTCGTTCTCGCCCAACATCAAGGAGCGCATGGACGCGTCCTGCGCGATCTTCGATGCCGAGGCTCAGCTTGTCGCCCAGGCCGAGCATGTGCCGGTGCATCTGGGGTCGATGCTGCGCGCGGTGAGCGCGACAATCGCCGCCGCCGGGCGCTGCGACGACGGCGATGTCGTCATCGTCAACGACCCGTTTATCGGCGGCTCGCACCTGCCCGACATCACCCTCGTCGCGCCCGTTTTCGTCGAGACGCGGCATCTCGGCTATGTCGCGACCCGCGCGCACCACGCCGATGTCGGCGGCATGGAGCCGGGCTCGATGCCCGGCAACAGCCGCGAGGTCTACCAGGAGGGCATCGTCATCCCGGCGATCCGGCTCTACCGCAGGGGCGAGCTGCAGGACGATGTGATGCGCCTCATCCTCGCCAACGTGCGCACCGCCGACGAGCGCAAGGGCGACCTCAACGCTCAGCTCGCTGCGCTCAGGGTCGGCGAGCAGCGCTTGAAGGAGCTCGCCGCGCGCTACGGCGCCGACCTGCTCTGCGCCGGGTTTGATGCGATCCTCGATTATGCCGAGCGGCGCATGCGCCGCCGCCTCGCCGAGCTGCCGCCCGGCACCTATGCCGGCGAGGATTTTCTCGACGACGACGGCACCGACGAGGAGCCGGTGCGCATCGCGCTGCAAGTCACCGTGGCGCCGGACAAGCTCACCCTCGATTTCGCCGGCTCCTCGCCCCAGCGCAAGGGCAACATCAATGCCGTCGCGCCGATGACCTATTCCGGCTCGTTCTTCGCGGTGAAGATCCTGACCGACCCGGAAATCCCGGTAAACGCCGGCACCTTCCGTCCGGTCGAGCTGAAAATCCCCGAGGGCAGCTTCCTCGCCTCCAAGCCGCCCGCGGCGACCTGCGCCGGCAACACCGAGACGACGCAGCGTATCGCCGACACCGTCCTCAAGGTCTTCGCCCAGTTCGCGCCCGACCGCATCCCGGCGGCGAGCCAGGGCACGATGAACACGATCGCGGTCGGTGGCCGCGATCCGCGGGCCAATATTCCAGGGGGGCGCGCCTACAGCTATATCGAGACGATCGGCGGCGGCCAGGGCGGTCGGCCGATGGGACCGGGCGATGACGGCATCCAGTGCAACATGACCAACACCATGAACACGCCGATCGAGGCGCTGGAGATCAGTTACCCGCTGCGCGTCGAGCGCTACGAGCTGCGCGAGGGTTCGTCCGGCGCCGGCAGGAACCGCGGTGGCGACGGGCTCGTCCGCGCGATCCGCGCCGTAGGCGGTGAGGCGCGCGTGTCGCTGCAATGCGAGCGGCGGCGCTTTGCGCCCTACGGCCTGCACGGCGGCGCCGACGGCAAGCGCGGCCGCAATGCGGTCGTCCACAATGACGGCTCGGTCGAGGAGGTTGCGGGTAAGGCAAGCCTCACCCTGGCGGAAGGCGAGGTCGTCGTCGTCGAGACGCCGGGCGGCGGCGGCTGGGGCGCGCCCTGATCGACGGGAACAAGGGACGATGGCGATGACGAAGATCGACGACACGGCGCTCGGCCGGCTGTTTCACGAGGCGCGGACCTTTTCCCGCTGGCAGGAGCGGGCAGTGCCGGACGCGCTGATCGAGCGCGCGGCGGCCACGGCACTGCTCGGACCGACCAGCGGCAATTGCGAGCCGATGCGGCTGGTGCTGGTGAAGAGCACGGCGGGCAAGGAACGCTTGCTGCGCTGCGTGTCGTCGGGCAACTCGGAAAAGGTGCGCACCGCGCCGGTGACCGCCATCGTCGCCTACGATACGCAGTTTTACGACCACCTGCCGCGGCTTTTCCCGCACACCGACGCGCGCGGCTGGTTCACCAGCAACGAGGCGCTGGCGACCGAGACCGCGTTCCGCAATTCGTCGCTGCAGGGCGCCTATTTCATCCTGGCGCTGCGCGCGTTGGGGCTCGATTGTGGCCCGATGTCGGGTTTCAACAACGCCGCGGTCGACGCCGAGTTCTTCCCCGACGGGCGCTGCAAATCGAACTTCTTGATGAATATCGGCTATGGCGATCGCGCCGCGCTGCACCCGCGTCCGCCGCGCCTCGCACTCGACGAGGTCGCGCGCTGGGCCTAATCCGCGAAAAACGACCCTAGTCGGCGGCGGCGACGGACGCCGTCGCCACCACGCGCTCTGGCGGCAGGATCACCGTCACCGTGGTGCCGGCCCCCTTGAGGCTGTCGACAATCAGCGAGCCGTCGTGCAGTTCGGTGAGGCGCTGCGCCAGTGGCAGGCCGAGCCCGGTGCCTTCGTAGCGTCTGGCGTGGCCGGCATCGACCTGGCCGAACGGTTCGAGCGCGGTTTTGATCTCGCGCGGCGTCATGCCGGGGCCGGTATCGCGTACCGTGAACATGATCCCGCCATCGGCGCTTCGCCCCACCGAGACCACCACCGAACCGCCGGCCAGGGTGAATTTGACCGCGTTCGAGACAAGGTTCAGCAAGATCTGCTTCAGCCGCATGGCATCCGCGCGCAGCAGCGGCAGCCGGTCTTCGGCCTCGACCGACAGCGCGATCGAACCGGCGGCCGCGTGGCTCTTCATCAGCGTCACGCAGCCGTCGACCACCTCGCGCGGGTCGATGGCGGTTTCCTCGTGCAGATCGAGCTTGCCGGCATCGACCTTCGCCAAGTCGAGAATGTCATTGATGACGGCGTGGAGATGCTCGCCGCTCTGGTGGATCAGCGAGGCGTATTCCGCCTGCCGCGGCTGCAGCTCGCCCACCATGCCGAGCTCCATCGCCTCCGAGAAACCGATGATCGCATTGAGCGGCGTGCGCAGTTCGTGGCTCATATTGGCGAGGAATTGCGACTTGGCGACGTTGGCCGCTTCGGCCGCTTCCTTGGCGATGCGCAGGCTGTGCTCCGCCTGGACCTGCCCCGTGATGTCGCGCGCGGTGCCGCGATAGCCGATAAACCGGCCGGCCGCATCGAAAACCGGATTGCCGCTGATCGCTACCGTGTTTTCCGGCTCGTCGCCGACCTTGCGGGTATAGACGAAATTGCGGAACGGCTCGTGCCGCTGGAGTTCGGCGGCGTGGGCGCGCCACTTCTCGGCGTCGCTGTCGAGATCGACCGCCAACTCGATGCGGCTTTTGCCGATGCGGCTCGCCGGTTCCTGGCCGAATTGGCGGATGCCCTCCGAGATATACGTGAAGCGGTGGTTCTCGTCGGTTTCCCAGAACCAGTCCGACGAGGTCAGCGCGAAGTCGCGGAACCGGCTCTCGCTTCGTTCGAGATCAGTGGAGCGCTCTTCGACACGGTGGAACTGCACCGCCAGCGCCCCGAACAGGAAGATGAACCCGGCCACCGCGCCCAGCGTACCGATGGCGATGATCAGCGTCTGCCGTCGCCAAGGTGCGAGTGCGGCGGCATCGTCGATCCCGACCGACACGGCGAGCGGATAATCCGAGACCGGGTGCACCGCGACGATACGCTCGACCTGGTCGAAATAGCCCGGCGTGATATACGAGCCGCCGCCCGTCGCCAGCATGGCGTACCAGCCGGAATCGTGCGACAGCCTGCGTCCGATCGCGCTCTCGAGCCGCGGATAGCGCGCCAGCAGCATGCCATCCGAGCGGAACAGCGACGCCGACGCCGATTGGCCGGCGCGGACCTCCTTGTAGAAATCCTCGAAATAGCGCGCTTCGACGACGCCGCAGGCGACGCCGAGGAACTCGCCATGTGGTCCGTCGATGCGCCGCGCGATCATGATGACCCAGGCCTGGGTGAAGCGGTCCACGACCGGCATGCCGATCACCGGGTTGGGATCGTCATGGTCCCGCAGATACGTGAAGAAGTCGCGGTCGGCGGCGTGGATCGCCGGGATCGGCCAGGTATGCGAGAAATTGACGATCGTGCCGGTGTCGTCGAGCAGCGCCAGCGAATTGGCCTGGGGCAGGCTGCGCAGCCGGCCGACCAGAAAATTGTGGAAGTCCTGCGTCCCCATCGTCTGGCGAAGCTCGTCGGGGGTCGTGACTCCGGAGCGCAACACCATGGAGCGGGTTTCCTGGACGACAAGATCGACCGCCTGGATCGAGCGCGCCGCCTGCGCCGCGAGCACGATCGACAGTTTCTCGGCGTCGCTCTGCTGCTGATTGATCTGGTCGCGGCGCAAGAGCCCGATCGACAGGCAAGCCGCCGCGATCGTGATCGCGACGCACAGGATGCCGATGATATAGACGCGGCGGTTTCCTGGGTGACGGCCCAGTTTCGCGACAGCTGTCGAGACGAAATTCCTCGGCATAGGGCGAGGTTAACGAAACAAGCTTAATCAAAACTCAAAATTATCCGCGCTCCGGCATACGATCGGCGTGGGTCGCGGTACCAACGAGGGGGCACGCGGAATGATCGAAATACCGGCGCGGCGCGGCGTCGCGGCACGGCTCGCCGTCGGCCAAAGCGTCAAGGTCATCAACACCTTCGGTCAGCAGGTTGTCGATACCTGGGCGTTCCGCGCTGGCGACCCGCGCGAGTTCATGTCGATGGAGCACACCCGCATCTTCATCGGCCGGATCATCCCGCTTGTTGGCGACCCGCTCGTCACCAATCATCGCCGGCCGATCCTCACTCTCACCGAAGACAATTCGGGCGGCATCCACGATACGCTGGTCGCCGCCTGCGACCGCTGGCGCTATGAGCTTCTGGGCGCGGTCGGTCACCACGACAATTGCACCGACAATCTCGCGGCGGCGCTCGGCGCGTTGGGCCTCACGCCGCCCGAGACGCCGTCACCGCTCAACCTCTTCATGAACATCCCGGTGATCGACGGTAACCGGATCGACGTGCTGCCGCCGGTCAGCACGCCGGGCAGCTATGTGACCCTGCGCGCCGAAATGGATTGCATCGTCGCGTTTTCCGCCTGCCCGCAGGACATGGTGCCGATCAACGGTGCGGCGATGACCCCCACAGCCGCGCATTACGAGGTGCTGGGCTGAGGCCACCCCCACCCAAACCCTCGCCATCCAGGGGGAGGGTTTTTTCCGCAGCTTCCCTAATGCACTCCTCCTCCTTGATGGGGGAGGTCGGGAGGGGTGTTATGCGGATAGACCGGGCCGAGCCTTATGTCAGCGACCGCCACACCGCGCGGTTCACCGCGACGTAGCCCGGCGCGACATGGGCGAAGCGGTCGCCGATCGCCTCGTGCAGCGCCGGCAGGCGGTGGAACGGCACCGACGGAAACAGGTGGTGCTCGGCGTGGAACGGCATGTTCCACATGAGGAGCCGCACCGCGAAAATGGTCAGCGTGGTGCGCGTGTTGCTGAGGAAATTCTGGTCGCGGCAGCACAGCGTGTGCTCGGCAATCAGATAGGCCCGCATGAAGGGCATTGCCAAGAGCGACGGCAGAAAGAAGAAATAGAGCGGTGCCGTGAAGCCCACCACAACCGCCGCCCCGGCCGTGAGATAGACCAGAATCTGGATCGACACCGAGAGCGCCACCGTCCGCCGCGCGCGCTCGGGCAGAAACGGCAGCCGCGCCATGCCCGCCGCCAGGATCGCGTAATCGACCACCCGGCGGTACCAGAACCCGAGCGTGCTGATCTCCAACAGATACCGCGCCCGGCTGCTGGTGCGCGGAAACATCAGCTCGGGATCGCGCGCCGGGTCCTGAGTGTAGCGGTGATGCCAGGAATGGTAATAGCGGTAATAGGTCGAGTTGTAGAAGCTCAACAGCCCGGCGATCCAGCCAACCGCCGCATTCGCCGCCGCTGCGGCAAACGCGGTGCGGTGCGTGCATTCATGCATCGGCGCGAACATCGTCACCAAGGTCAGGCCGTGCAGCAGCATCGCCGGAACCAGCAGCGGCCAATAGGGCAGCGCCAGCCACACCAGCGCGCCCGTCGCCGCCATGCAGGCGAGATGCGCCGCCGCGCGCGCCGCGCCTTGCGCGTTCGAGCGCCGGCCGTAGACGCGCAGATCGACGACGCCCAAAAGGCTGCGCCCCGACGCGGTCTCGTGGAAGACGCCGGGGGTTGCCGGGACGTCGCCCGGGATAGTGGCGGCGGCGCTCATGCCGCGGCCATCCGCAAGCCGCGCGCCAGTTTGGCGATCTCCTCCGGCCGCACCGGCGTCGCGTTGATTTCCAGCCCCATCTCGCCCAGCGCGTCGCACACCGCGTTGGCGACCGCGGCCGGCGGCGCCACCGCGCCGCCTTCGCCGACCCCCTTGACCCCGAGCGGGTTCAACGGCGAAGGCGAATGCAGATGGGCGATCTTGATGTTCGGCACGTCGGTCGCGATGGGCATCGCGTAATCCATCAACGAGCCGGAGAGCAGCTGACCGTTGGCATCGTAGGCGATGGCCTCGCAGAGGATGCCGCCGAGGCCCTGCACCGCGCCGCCGTGGATCTGGCCTTCTACCAGCATCGGATTGACGACATTGCCGCAATCGTGCGCCACCGCGTAGTCGTCGACCCGCACCCGGCCGGTCTCGGCATCGACCTCGACCACCGCGACATGCACCGCATAGCTCCAGGTGACGGTCGGCGGCTGCCAGTAATACGTCTCTTCGAGCCCGGCATCGATACCGGGCGGCCGTTCGTTGGTCCAGCCGGGGACCGCGGCGCGGGCGATGCGCGAAAGGCTTAAGGTCGCGCCCGGCACGCCGACCACCCCGACCCCGCCGTCGCGCAATTCGAGATCGGCCGGCGCGCATTCGAGGATATTGGCGGCGATCGCGAACACCTTGTCGCGCAGCCGCTCGCTGGCGTGGTGCAGCGCGCCCGACAGGGTCACCGTGCTGCGGCTCGCCATCGTGCCAAAGCCGATCGCGATCGATGCGGTGTCGGCGAGCGAGACGACCACATCGTCCGGCTTCACCTTCCACAGATCAGCGGTGATTTGCGCGAAGATCGTCTCCATCCCCTGGCCCTGCGGCGCCGCGCCACCCGAGATGAAAATCTTGCCGCTCGGATCGACGCGGACAAAGGCGCTCTCGAACGGCCCGACCCCGGTGCCCTCGATATAGAAGCCGATGCCGAGGCCGAGATGCCTTCCGTCCCGTCGCGCCGCCGCCTGCCGCGCGCGAAAGGCTTCGACCCCGCCGACGGCATCAAGCGCCTTTTCCAGCGCCGCCGGATAATTGCCGCTGTCGTACACGATCGGCTCGCCGTCGCGATAGGGCATGCCGACCGCGTAGGGCATCTCGGCCGCGGCGATCATGTTGCGGCGGCGTACCTCGGCGGCTTCGAGACCCAGCGTGCGGGCGACGAGGTCGATCGTCCGCTCCATCGCGAAACAGGCTTCCGGGCGTCCGGCGCCGCGATAGGGCGCGTTCGGCACCTTGGTGCTAACGGCGACACGGCCGCGCGCCTGATAGTTCTCGATCTTGTACGGTCCCGTCAGGTGCACCGCGGTATTGTAGGCGACCGCCGAGCCGATCGGGTTCCACGCACCGCAATCGACGATGTAGTCGTCGCGGAGCGCCAGGATGCGCCCGTCATCGTCAAACCCGACCTCGATGTCGTGCAGCTGGTCGCGCGAGTGCGTCGCGCTTTGCAGGTGCTCGCTGCGCCCTTCGATCCACTTGACCGGCCGGCCGAGCTTGCGCGCCAGAAACGTCACCAGCATGTCCTCGGGGTAGACGTGCCCTTTGCCGCCGAACCCGCCGCCGACATCGGGCGCGATGCAGCGCACCCGCGCCTCCGGAATGCCGAGCAAGGTCGCCGCCTCGCGCCGCACCCAATGCACCACTTGGGTCGACGACCAGATCGTCATCGCATCGGTGCGCGGCTCGTAGGCGGCCAGCACGCCGCGCGTCTCCATCGGCATCGCGGTGTAGCGGTGATGGTAGAAGCGCCGCTTGAGGCGGTGCGGCGCCTTCGCCATCGCGCTCGCTGCGTCGCCACGCCCGACGGTGAACTCGCCGATCAAATTGGTGTCGAACCGCTCGTGGACGATCGAACTCCCCGGTTTCAGCCCGGCCTCGGGGTCGGTGACCGCCGGCAGCCCTTCGAGGTCGAGCGTGACCAGCTCGGCCGCATCCTCGGCCTGGTGCCGCGTCTCGGCGACGATGATCGCCAGCGCCTCGCCGACATGCCGCGCCTTGTCGTGCGCCAGCAGCGGCTCCTGCGGGTTGAGGAATTTGTGCTGGATCTGCGTCGTCCATTTCGGCGGCAGCGAGATCTGGCCTTCCGGGATCGGCGGCAGCAGCTGCAGCAGATCGGCCCCGTTCATCGCGTAGACCACCCCCGGCGCCGCGGCGGCGCGCGCGAGGTCGACCGCGCGGATGCGCGCATGGGCGAGCGAGCTGCGCACCAGCACCGCGTGCAGCATCCGCGGCAGCACGAGATCGGCGACAAACTGGCCCTGCCCGGTCAACAGGCGCCGGTCCTCGCGCCGCTTGACCGATTGCCCGATCCACGGTCCGGCAGAGGAAGGTCCGCTGTCGTTCATCGCTGCCACCCGCTAACTCGGCACGATTGTCGGCGCATTCATCTTCCGCGCCAAGTGGTTCCGAGGGACAGCGGTACTGCTTTAGTCGTCATCCCGGGGCGCCGCATCGCGGCGAGCCCGAGACCCATGAACATGGGCCTCACCGTTGGCGACAGGCGACCAAGCAAGCCTGTCGCCGTTGGTGTTCATGGGTTCCGGGTCCAGCGCGCTCCGCGTTGTCCGGAATGACAATAGAGAAGGCTGTTTACCGCCGCCGGTTGAAAAACCGCCGCAGCTGCTGGCGGAAGCGGGTGCTGTGCTGCATCGCTGCGTCGAGTTCGTCCTTTTCGACGACATAGGCGTCGACCGGCTCGGTGGCGATAACGGTCGCGTTGCGCGGCTCACCGGAGATCACCGACACCTCGCCAAAGAATTCGGCGGGGCCGAGCCGCGCGACCTCGTGGTCGTCGCGCATCACCTCGACCTCGCCTTCCGAGATGAGGAACAGTTCGTCGCCCGCGTCGCCCGCGCGGATGATGACCTCGCCCGGCTCGAAATGACGCAACGTCGCGGTCTCGGCGATGCGCGTCAGGTCGGCCAGGTTGAGCGCGCTGAACGGCTCGACGCTCTTCAAGAACTCGCCGAGGCGCGATTCGTTGTCGAGCATCACATCCGAGGCGATGCGGCCGTCGACCATATGGATGAGCCGGTCGGCGAGCTCGATGATGCGGTGGTCGTGCGTGACCATCAGCACCGCGGCGCCGGTCTCGACCGTCATCCGCTTGAACAAGGTCACGACCTTGCGCGTCGACTCCTTGTCAAGCGCTGCCGTCGGCTCGTCCGCGAGGATGAGCCTCGGCCGGTTGGCGAGCGCACGCGCGATCGCCACGCGCTGGCGCTGCCCGCCCGAGAGCATGCGCGGCTTCGCGCCGACCCGGTTGCCGAGCCCGAGCTCCTTCAGCATTTCATGCGCCGCGTGGCGGTTTTCGTCGCGCGAGCCGCTGCCCAGCTCCAGCGCCATGCGCACATTCTCGCTTGCGGTCAGCGAGTCGAACAAATTGTGCATCTGGAAGATGAAGCCGATGTCGCGCCGCACCGGCACCAGCTCGCGCGCCGACAGCCCCGACAGGTCGCGCCCGAGCACCTCGATCCGTCCTTTCTGCAGCGAACGCAACCCGCCGATCAGCGTCAGCAGCGTCGTCTTGCCCGACCCCGACGGCCCGGTCAGCACTGCAAGTTGCCCCGGCGGTATGTCGAGCGCGACGTCGAACAGCACCTTGTAGCGCGCCGGTCCCTGCCCATAGGCGAAATCGAGACCGTCGATGCGGATCGCCGGGGTTGGGGGCGGGACAGGCAGACTCATCAGAAAATCTCCGCGGGGTCGGCGGCGATCACCCGCCGCAGCGCGATCATGCCGGCAAGCAGGCACATGCCGAGAGTAAGCGCGAGGCTTAAGAGCGTCACTCGCCAAGTCATGTGCAGCGGCAACAGCGCGATGTGGCCGACGACCCGGTAGACCGCGAGGCAGAGCAGCCACGCCGGCACATAACCGGCAATGCCGGTCAGCAACGACTGCCGCAGGACGCTTCCCGCCAGGTAGCCGTTTTCGTAGCCGATACCCTTCAATGTCGCGTATTGCGGCATCCGGTCGGACAGCTCGGTGTACATGATCTGATACGAGATCAGCGTGCCCACGACAAAGCCGACCAGCGCGCCGAGCCAAAAGATCGGCGCGGCCGACGACAGCTTTGCCTGGAAATTGCTTTCGAACTGCACCAGCTCGGCCTTTGTGAACACCTTCAGCGTTCCCGGCAGCGCGGCGGTCAGACGCTTTTGCACCTCCGCCGCGTTTTGATTCGGCTGCAGCCGGATCACCGCCGCCTCGATCGGCATCGCCGCCGGCGTGGTGCGGAAGAAATAGGCGAAGGTCCGGTCGCTCATCACCACCGTGCCGTCGCTCATGAAATCGGGGCCGAGGCTGAACTTGCCGGCGACATGCACACTCACGCCGTTGAGCTTCGCTTCGGTCACATTGCGGTTCATGCCGAGGAAACGCCGCGATTCGCTATCGATCAGCACGCTGTCGTCTGTCTTGAGCCGGGTCTGCTGGTCGGCGATGCCAGGGATGGAGAATACCGCCGGGGCGTCCGGGTCGACCGCGAAGACCCGCACGAGATGCGGCTTGTTGTCGACCGGGCTGGTCCAGAAGAAATCCACCCAGTCGGCATAGAGCGGCGCCGCGGTGGCGATCCCCGCCACCGTCTTGATCGTCTCGAAGTCCTTTGGTGCAAAGGGGTTGCGCGTTCCGAAACGGTATTTCGAGGCATTTTGCACGACCAGGTCGCCATTGAGCTGCTCGACCGCGGCGAGCGAGGCGGTGAAGAACGATTGCTCGAAGCCGAGCTGCACCAGCATCAGCAGCACGGCGAAGGCGATTCCTGCGCTTGCCCGTGCGAGCCGCCACTTGTCGGCCACCAGATTGCGCCACGCGAGCGGGACGCGCGCCGGCCTGAGGCGCGCCAGCCCTCGCCGCGGCAGGGTCAGCGCCGTCATGCTCAGAAAATCTCCGCCGGGTCGGCGCGGCGCAGATTGCCGAGCGACAGGAAGGCCGATCCCGCCGCCATGATCAGCACGCCGAAAAGCACGATCGCCATGCTGCCGGGGCTCAGCGCCAACGGCAGCAGGGTCTCGCTGCGGATCAGCGCATAGACCGCCATCGCCCCGATCGCGGCGGGGATGAAGGCGGCGATGACGATGATCCCCGCTTCGATCAGCACCACGGCCGCGAGGCTGGCATCGCCGTAGCCGATGGCTTTCATGGTGGCGAATTCGGGGAGGTGCCGGGTGATCTGCGTCGCCAGCGTCTGATAGAGCACCATCAGCCCGACGATCAGCGACACCACGAGGCCCGAGCCGAAAATCAGCCCGACCGAGGTGCGTGTCGTCCAGTAGGCGTCTTCGTGCCGGGTCAGTTCCTTCCGGTTGAAGAGCTGCACGTCGTCGGGCAGCTTGTTGCTCAGCGCCGCCTGGACGGCGGCGATGTCGGCGCCGGGCGCCAGCGTGATCAGCCCGAGATTTACCGGGTCGTCGCGGCGATGCGTGACACGGAAGAAATTCGCCTCGTCCATCAGCGCGACGCCGATCCCGAGAAACCCGGTGCCGAGCCGGTAGCTTCCGCCGATTGTCATGCGGTGCCCGTCGATATCGATTTCGCGCCCGGCGGTCAGCGGCCCGAAGATCGGCCGCGTCTGGTCGTCGACCAGCATCGTGTCCCTCTGCGCCAGCATGTCCTGCTGCCGTTCGATGTCGCCGTCGCGGAACGGGTGCGCGTTCGGGTCGCAGCCGATCAGGAACACGTCGAGCAGATCGCCGCCGCTCGGGTCCTGCCACGAGCCGGCGGCGAAATAGATCGGTGTCACCTTGGTCACGCCCGCGACGGAGGCCGCCTCGGCGAGCCGCGCACGCGGGAACTGCCACGGCTGCGCCTGGAACTGGTAATCGCTGGAGGCGAGCAGCAGATCGAACCGCATGTGGTCGTAAACCAGCATCCCGCCTTGCGGCACGGCGATGAAAAAGCCGAGCTCGATAAACACCAGGAGGATCGCGATCAGCACCCCGGCAAACGCCAGCGCCGTGCGCCCTTTCTCGTCGGTCAGGATGCGCCAGGCGAGATATGCGCTGACCCGGAGCCGCCGCCCCATGATCGCGCCGCCGGCGGTGGCGGGGTTGTCAAATCCGACAAGTTGCGACATCGGGGGCGGCAATTTCCTTCCTTGGCCGTCAATCAACACGCGAGAGGCAGGGATAATTCCCGCTGTTCCAGGATGCGAAAGCTACTCGGGCGCGCCTCGATCTGCCGGGGCTCTGACGACCGCTTGCTGAAATCCCTCGATCGGGTGGCCGAACGCGACCCATGCGTGCCGGCTCTGCTCCCAGGCCGACAAAGTCGGCGAGGTCAGCGACAGGTCGGCGAATGCGCCGCAGGCAACACCGAATGTGCCGCGGCAGAAAGTCGGCTTCGCAACGCGGGGTTTCGCGTCGCTGTTCAGACCAATGAACCCGGCTTACGCACATAATCCTTGATCGCATCGGCCGCCCAACAGGCCAGCATGCCAATCGTCTCGGTGGGGCCGTTCGCGGGGTTCTGCGGGAACGCGCTGCCGCCGACCACGAACAGGTTCGAGGCGTCCCACGACTGCAGGTATTTGTTGACCACGCTGGTTGACGGATCGCTGCCCATCACCGCGCCGCCGACATTGTGCGTGCTCTGGTATCCGGTGATGCCGAAGTGCGTACCCTTGTTCGTGCCACCCAGGCGCGAGCCGTTGAGCGCCCGGCCGATCTCGGTGCTGCGCTCGGTCATGTATTTCATCATCCGCAGATCGTTGTCGTTCCAGTCGAACGTCATGCGCAAGAGCGGCAGGCCGTAGGCGTCTTTGTAGGTCGGGTCGAGATCGAGATAGTTGTGCCGATAGCTGAGGCACGATGCGTGAATGGTGACCGACATGTTTCGGCGGTAGTACTGGGCGACGGCTTTCTTCCATTCGCCGCCCCAGCGTGGCGTGCCGGGCGGCACGCGCTTGCCCTTGATCGGGGTCGCGCCGCTCGACGCGGTGTTGATATAGGCGCCGCCGATAAAGCCGAGCGGGCCACGGTCGATCAGGTCGCCGTTGAATTCGTCGATCGAGGTGTTGACCTGGCCGCCGCCGATAAACGGATTGAATTCGCGATCGTCAAAGAACACCTGCACCGAGCCGCCCTGCTGGTAGGAATAGTTGCGGCCGACCACCCCTTTGCCGGTAAGCGGGTCGTAGGGGGTGCCGATGCCCGACAGCAGCAGCAGCCGCACGTTGCTGAAGCAATAGGCGCCCAGGATGACGATGTCGGCCGGCTGCTCGACCTCGTTACCGCGGGCGTCGATGTAGGTGACGCCGGTGGCCTTCTTGCCGGTGGAATCCCGATTGACGCGCAGCACGTTGCACAGCGGGCGCAGCTCGAAGTTGGGCTGCCTTGCGAGCGCGGGCAGCACCGCGCTGAGGGGGTTGGCCTTGGCGCCTTGCGCGCAGACATGGCTCGAGCAGAAGCCGCCGCGCGCGCATTCGAGCATCTGCACGCGGTAGAGGTTGCGGTAGTCCTGGGTCATCGCCGCGGTCGGGCCCTGGAACGGCACGTAACCGAGCGAGGTGGCCGCGTCGGCGAACAGCTCGCCCTCATAGGTGCGCCGCGTCGGCGGATTTGGATACTCGCGCGAGCGCGGCCCTTCGTGGGGGTTGCCGCCTGGCTGGATCTCGCCTTCCAAATTGCCCGCCTTGCCGCCCACGCCGAAGATTTCCTCGAACTGGTCGTAGTACGGCTCGATCTCGTCCCAGGTGACGCCCCAGTCCTGCAGATTGCAATCCTCCGGGATGAACGATTGGCCGTAGCGCTCCTCGATGCGCGAGCGCATTTCGAAATCATGCGGCAAAAAACGGCGCGCATTGCCGCCCCAGTGCGCCGATGTGCCGCCGACCATCTCGCCCGGCTTGAATGCGCCCATCTCGCGCATCGGCAGCGCCGTCTGCGCGTTGTTGTTGCGGAATGTGAGGGTGTCGCGCGCCAAGTTCTGGAAGATGTCGCTGTGGCGATCGAACTTCAGCTCGTCGTACACGTTGGGGCTCTTGAAGTCGGTCGTGATATCGAACTGCTTGCCGCGCTCCAAGCACACGACGCTCAATCCGGCGCTGGCCAGCTCCATCGACATGATCGAGCCGACCACGCCGCTGCCCACGACGACGACATCGACGGCTTTCAATTTCGTGGCCGACATCTCAGCGGTCCCCATTGCAGTTGGGCTTGGTGATGACATGCTTCGGAAAGCCTTCCGCGTCGAGCGGCGCTTGCCCGGTCTGGATGTCGAGCACGCTGACGGGTTCGGCGTAATACGGCTCGCGGCTGGTGACCAGCTGGCGGTAGTCGCCGGAGGGCACGCCGGGGAACCCGAGCAGCTTCCAACCCACCTTGTCGCGGTTGCCGCCGTAAAGCGGATCGGCGAAGTACCCTTCCTCGGTGTTGCGCCACAGCATATCGAAGAAGAATTTCGACGACAGCGACGGCAGCGCGATCTCGTCCTTCTCCAGCTCTTGGAGCAGGCGCAATTGCTGGTCGCCCGCAAGCTGCGCGAAGGGCCGGTCGGACGCGACCTTGCAGTGCTGATCGATCTCGCGGATCGCGATGCGATAGACCTCTTGCGGCGTGAAGCGCGATTGGTAGCCTTGCTGCGGCGTGCCCTCCAGCCAGGGGCCGCCGCGATAGTGACGGCCGTGGACGCCCCATTGGCCGGCCAATTGCCGGTCGATATAGACCACGACACCGGCATCGCGCGCCCCGGGTCCCAGCTCGTCGGTGGGGATCAGATGCTCGACCGCGGCCTCCAGAAAGCGAATCTCGGGCTCCAGCAAATAGAGATAGGCAGCCCCGATCGGGTTGTCGCTCAAGGTCATCTCCTCCGTTCCCCACCTTGGGCTGTATAATCCAGAAAGCCTATTATGTGACGCCCGACCCTTGACAGGCTGGTTCTCGGTAGGCGCATGACGGGAGCCGAAACCGGACGGCGCCGTTTGAACCTTTCGCTCTCGGCGCGAGGATGGTCTTGTCCGGCCTCATGACCTTATTCTGATCAAAACCGAATGAGCGACCGTGGCAGCCCCGGCTTCCGCCGCCGGTTCCGATCACGTAGTCTCCACAACAGCTTGCCACGCCGGGGACGAAACGTGCCGCTCAATCCCGAACTCGACAGCCTCAGCGATTATCCGTTCGAGACGCTGCGCGCGCTGTTGAACCCGGTGACGCCGCGGGTTAACGACGCGCCGATCCTGATGTCGGTCGGCGAGCCGCAGCACCAGCCGCCGGCGCTCCTTACCGAGACGCTCGCGGCCCACGCGCATGAGTGGAACAAGTATCCGCCGATGGCCGGCACGCCGGAGCTGCGCCAGGCGATCGTCGACTGGCTGACCCGGCGCTACAAGCTGAGGCCCGGCGCGCTCGACATCGAACAGCATGTCGCGACCCTCGCCGGCACCAAGGAAGGGCTTTACCTCTTTTCCAGCGTCGTCGTGCCGCGCGAAAAGGCCGGGCAGAAGCCGGTCGTGCTGTGCCCCAACCCGTACTACCTCGTCTACAACGGCGCGGCGACGATGGCCGGCGCCGAGGCGGTGTTTCTCGACGCGACGCGCGACAACGCCTTCCTCCCCGATCTCGACGGCATCCCCAAGGCGACGCTTGAGCGCTGCGTCCTGTTCTATCTGTGCTCGCCGTCGAACCCGCAGGGGACGATCGCCGACCTCGACTATCTGAAAAAGGCGATCCGGCTCGCCCGCGAGCACGATTTCGTGCTCGCCGCCGACGAGTGCTATGCCGAGCTTTACGACAGTGTTCCGCCGCCCGGCGCGCTCGAAGCCTGCGCGGCGCTGGGTGGCGACTTCAGCAACGTCGTCGTCTTTCATTCATTGTCAAAGCGGTCGAGCGCGGCCGGGTTGCGTTCGGGTTTTGTCGCCGGCGACCCGAAGCTCGTCGGCCAGTTCAAGCGCCTGCGCGATTTCGGCGGCTGCCAGGTGCCGCTGCCGATCCAGCATGCCGCGACCGCCCTCTGGCGTGACGAAGCTCATGTGATCGAGAATCGGGCGCTCTATCGCCGCAAGTTCGATCTCGCCGAGGCGGCGTTCGCCGGGCGTTACGGCTTTTATCGCCCGGCCGGCGGGTTCTTTTTGTGGCTCGATGTCGGCGACGGCGAAGAAGCCGCGCTGCGGCTGTGGCGCGACGCGGCGATCCGCGTGCTGCCCGGCGGCTACACCGCGCGCGCGGCGAATGCTGGCATCAATCCGGGGAGCGAGTATATTCGCGTCGCGGTCGTCCATGACGAGGCGACGCTCGACGCGGCGTTCGCGCGGATGCGCAGGGTGCTGTAGGCGGGGGTTGCAGCGGCACGGAGCGCTTTGGCCTTTCGGGGGAAGGGCTGAAGCCGGACAGGCGACCCAAAGTGGTTGGGGGACCACGGCATGGCCAAGACGGCACCGCTCGCTCGCGGCTTCGGTCAGCGGGTCAATCGTCAGGTCGACAGTTGGAACGCCATGGTTGCGGCGTTCAAGCGCCGCCTCCGGGAGGGGCTCGGCGCGACACTGGTGATCCTCTGCTTTCTGGTTGCTGCCGCGCTCGTCACCTACAACCCCGCCGACCCGTCCTTCAACACCGCGGGCGACGCGGCCCCGGGCAATTTCCTCGGCCGTGACGGCGCCGTCCTGGCCGACATCCTGGTGCAAAGCCTCGGGCTTGCCGCGTTCCTCTTGCCCCTGATCGTGCTCGGCTGGGCTTTCCGCCTGTTGTTGCAGCGCCCGCTGCAGCGCATGCCGCGCCGGCTGCTGCTGGTGGCGCCGGCGCTGCTGCTCGGCGCCTTTGCCTGTGCGGCGCTGCCCGTCCACCCGATCCCGCTGCCGGCGGGGGCGGGCGGCGCGGTGGGCTGGGGGCTGAGGCATGTCGCGCAGGCCTTCGGTCTCGCCGCGTTGACGCTGCCGCTGGCGATGGGCGCGGCGGCGCTGACCGGGTTGCTGCTGCTGTCGATCATGGGGCTTTCCTGGGGCGACTGGCGCGATGTCGGCAGCGGCGCCGGCCGCAATGCGGCACGGCTCGCGGTTGTGTCGGGGATCGGCGCGGCCGCCGCATTCGGCTTTAGCGCGCGGGTCGTCGCGCGCTGGCGCGACTCCCGCCGCGCCGCGCAAGCGGCGGCCAACCCCGCGCTCGGACCGCACGGGCCGCTCCCCTGGTCACACCCCGACAGGGCATCCGCCAGCACGCCCGGCGGCGCGCGCCCGGCGAACGCGCCGTCCGGCGTGCCGTTCGCCCAGCGCCGCGAGCCGGGGTTCGGCGCAGCGGCGCGCGTCACCCCGCTGCGTCCGGTCGCGGCCCCGGAGCCCGAGCCGGCCGGCAACCGGATCGCCCGTCTGGTGCTTCCGGGCACCCGCTCGGTGAGCTCGGGCCGGCGCGCCGAGCTGGAGCGGCAGTCGGTGCTCGACCTCGACGGCCAGCCGATCCTGCCGCCGATCGACCTCTTGGCGAAGCCGCCGGTCGCCAAGACCGAGACCATCGACGAGGAGGCGCTGCAAAAGAACGCGCGGCTCTTGGAAGCCGTGCTCGAGGATTACGGCGTGCGCGGCGAGATCGTCCAGGTGCGCCCCGGCCCGGTTGTCACGCTTTACGAGCTGGAGCCGGCGCCCGGCATCAAGGCGTCGCGCGTCATCGGCCTCGCCGACGATATCGCCCGCTCGATGAGCGCCATTTCGGTGCGCGTCGCGGTGGTGCCGGGCCGCAGCGTCATCGGCATCGAGCTCCCCAACACCAGGGCCGAGACCGTCTTCTTGCGCGAGCTGCTCGATTCGCCGGCGTATGAGCGGCACCAGGGCCGGCTGGCGCTGGCGCTCGGCAAGGATATCGGCGGCGAGGCGGTGGTTGCCGACCTCGCGCGCATGCCGCATCTGTTGATCGCCGGCACTACCGGCTCGGGCAAATCAGTCGGCATCAACACGATGATCCTCTCGATCATCTACCGGATGCCGCCCGACCGCTGCAAATTCATCATGGTCGATCCGAAGATGCTGGAGCTGTCGGTTTATGACGGCATCCCGCATCTTTTGGCGCCCGTCGTCACCGATCCCCGGAAGGCGGTGCTCGCGCTCAAATGGACCGTGCGCGAGATGGAAAGCCGCTATCAGAAGATGTCAAAGCTCGGCGTCCGCAGCATCGACGGCTACAACGCGCGCATCGTCGAGGCCCGCGACAAGGGCGAGCGGCTGGTGCGCAAGGTGCAGACCGGCTTCGACCCCGAGACCGGTCAGCCGATCATCGAGGAGCAGCCCTTCGACCTCAACGAATTGCCGCTCATCATCGTCATCGTCGACGAGATGGCCGATCTGATGCTGGTCGCCGGCAAGGACATCGAGGCCTCGGTGCAGCGCCTGGCGCAGATGGCCCGCGCCGCCGGCATCCACATCATCATGGCGACGCAGCGCCCCTCGGTCGATGTCATCACCGGCACGATCAAGGCCAATTTCCCGACCCGCATCAGCTTTCAGGTCACCTCCAAGATCGACAGCCGCACCATCCTCGGCGAGGGCGGCGCAGAGCAGCTTTTGGGCCGCGGCGACATGCTCTATATGGCCGGCGGTGGCCGCGTCACCCGCGTGCACGGCCCGTTTGTCTCGGACGAGGAGGTCGAGCGCGTCGTCAACTACCTCAAGGCGCGCGCCCAGCCCGACTACATCGAGGAGATCACCGAGGACGACAAAGGCGGCGGCGGGGGCGGCTTCGGACTCGACGACGAGGACGACGTCAGCAGCGGCGACCAGCTTTACGACCAGGCGGTCGCGCTGGTGACGCGCGAGCGCAAGGCCTCGACCAGCTTTGTCCAGCGCCATCTGCAGATCGGCTACAACCGCGCCGCCCGCATCATCGAACGCATGGAAGAAGAAGGCGTCGTCGGCGGCGCCAACCATGTCGGCCGCCGCGAGGTCCTCGCCCCGCCGCCGCGGTAGCGCCACGGTAGTTTGACCCGCGCACCATCCCGGCGAAGACTGGCGCAGAACGCATGATCGACACCGGATTCAATCAAGCACCCCAAATTGGGCGATGGCTGAGGGTTTTTATGAGGTTCCAGCCGCAGGAGGACGGAACCCCAGTCGTGCCGCCGCCTCCCGGGACACCGACCGTACCTGTGTCCCTTGCGGTTGTAGAATTTCCGAACGAATTTCTGATCGGGCCAAATGATCCACGCCAAGAACTAAAAACAATCGGCTCTTGTATCTACTGCGGTGCTACTGACGAGCCGCTGAGTGAGGAGCATTTTGTCAGCAAGGGTCTTGGATCAAGATTGGTTTTGCTAAAGGCCAGTTGTCAGCAATGTGCGACTAAGACCAGCGCTGTAGAGCGCATGGTGCTCCATCAATCTCTTTTAGTGCCACGCGTTCGTATGGGAATCAGGCGAAAAAAGCGCAAAAGAAATGAAAATCTATTCCCGGTTCCGATCAATCGAACTGACGGAAGAAATATCGTTCATACAACGCTTGATAATCATCCATCTGTACTATTTATGCCGATATTCAATGCCCCCGGTCTGACGATTGATAGACCCATTGGAGCGCATGGTATCCAGGGCGCACACCTGCAAATGCTTACTGAGTTACCTAAACCAGAATTTTCGGAATTTGCGTCTCCATCCGTTGATACTGCAGCCTTCTGCCAATTACTTGCGAAGATCGCTCACGGATTTGCTGTGCTTGAATTAGGAAACGACGGATTTAAGCCGCTTTTACCAGATATAATTCTTAAGGATTATGGGGGAGACAATAGCTTCTCTTGGTTTCATTTAATCGGCGGCGATCCAAGGTCGCTAGCCCCCTCCGACGCTCTGCACGTTCTTGGCTGGGGGTTTTTCGAGAAGGATGGTACGGAATATTTGATCGTGACACTTCGGCTACTCGCGAACGCGGGAACGCCTATTTATTACGCCGTGGCGGGGATGTTCAGCCCGGAACAATCAGCAAAAGCTCACGCTTTAGAAGAAGCTCGCGCACGAGCGCGCGGTACAACTCACGGTCAGCCTTGTTAAGACCATCCCGAATCTAGACGGCGCGCCAATTGGTCAACGGCTTGTCCGCGCCAGGTCATCGGCGGGGCGCTGATTACTCAGCCTCCACCGGCTCGAACGAAATCCGCAATTTCATGCCCGTCGCCGCAGCGAGTCGTTCGAGCGTACGGGTCGAGGGCTTGACCCGGCCGCTTTCGAGGCGGGCAATGACCGCTTGCGTCGTGTGCATGCGCTGCGCGAGTTGCTCCTGCGTCAAGCCGGCGTGCGCTCGCGCCTCGATCATCGCCGCAGCGAGCGCAAATTCGTCCTCGAGGGCCTCGTAGGCCTCGACGTAGTCGGGGTTCTTTCGCCATTCGGCGAACGCTTCTTCGACGGGAATCATTTTGCTGGTCATGTCACCTCCTTGGCGCGCCGCAGCGCCAACTCGATCTCCCGGCGCGGCGTCTTCTGAGACTTTTTCACGAACGTCCGCAGGATCACCACCCGGCGTCCGCTCGCCGTCACGTAGAGCGAGCGGGCTATACCGTCTCTGCCTTTGAGCCGCATCTCCCATAGCCGTGCTTCGATGTGCTTGATATAGGGCTCGCGCACTCGTTCGAGGCCAACCGTATTCACCAGTCGAACGATGCGCTCGAAGCTTGCGCGCACATCCGGCGGCAGTGCCTCAAGTTCTGCCTTCGCTTCGGCATTCACAAAGAGGAAAGACCATGCCATCGGTTGTATACCTTTTTTGCAATATTATCACAATCCCGCGGTAACGCATCATCGTCACATCGGAACTCGGCGTTTCCCAGCGCCCCCGTGTTCCCCGCGCCATCTGCATCCTCTGCGGCCAAAATATTGTTTGCTATTTGTTCTTGACAAAATCGCAATCGTGCGATATCCTTCGCGGTTTGAAAAATCACCCCCATAAAGCCGTGAAAGGAAACCGTCATGCCTGCTGATTCCCAGCAGATGCAGGTGAAACGCAACGATAGCGGTCAGTTTGTCAGAGGCCAGTCGGGCAATCCGGCGGGGCGCGAGAAGGGGCTCGCGCAACCGCGGGACGATGCTCGCGCAACAATTATTCGACGATGCGGCCGAGGCGGTCGTCACCAAGGCGGTGACGATGTCGCTGGAGGGAAATATCGGCGCCCTCGGGATCACGGTCAAAAACATCATCCCGCCGCGCCGCCACCGGCCGTGCGATTTCCCGCTGCCGCCGCTCGTCACCGCCGGCGATGCCGCGCCGGCGATCGCCGCGGTCTTGTCCGCCGTCGCCGGCGGTTTGCTGTCGACCGCCGAGGCGGCGGAGCTGTCGCAGGTCATCGACGCCTTTCTGCGCGCCCTCGAAGCCGGCGCGGTCGAGGCGCGGCTGCAACGGCTCGAACGCGTCAATGGCATCGTCGCGTAGCCCGAGGATCGGCCGCCGCCTCGCGATCCTGACCGCCGCGGCCCGCAAGAAAATCGCCCGCCGCCAGGAGCTGCGCGAACGCGCGGCGGCGTGGGACGTCATCCGCCCGGCGCTCGAAGCGGCGAGGATCGACCCGGCTGGCATCGAGCGCCTGTGGCCGGTCAGCACGGCGGCAAAGGTGCTGGCCGGTTTCGGCGATTCGCCGGTTTTGTGTTCCGCCGACGCCGACTTCATCGCGCAAGACCCGGTACTGGCATCGCGCCAGCCTTATGCCGTCGATATCGCGGAACGCGTGCCGCGCTTTCGCGGCCAGCCCCCGCCGCGTCCCGACGCCGCGCTCTTTGACTGGTACGCCTGGGCGCTGGCGCAACGGGGCTCTGATAACCTGCGACACCGCGCCCCTCCACCGCCATTGACCCGCCACAATCGCGATGCCATTTGCGGCAATGCCGTTTGCCCGGCGGATCAATGCGGTGGAGGCGCCCCTGGGAGGGGTGGTTTGCGATGAACTGGTTCTGGCAGTTTTGCTGCGCCGCGACCGCGACCGTGTTGCTGCTTGCCGGATCGCCCCCTCAGGCGATCGCGGCGCCGCCCCCGCCGCCCGCCGCGCTCAGCCCGCAGGATTCGGCCGAGCTGCAAAAGATCGCCGCCTATCTCGACGGCATCCACACGATGACCGCGCATTTCGCGCAGCAAACCGCCAGCGGCGGCGCCGCGACCGGCGAAGTCTGGCTGCAGCGGCCCGGCAAGATGCGCTTCCAGTACGATCCACCCAACCAGCTCTTGCTGCTCGCCGACGCCTTCTACCTTTATTCCTGGGATCCCGACCTCAGGCAGATGAGCAAGGTCGGGCTCAAATCGACCCCGGCCTGGTTCCTGCTTCGCCAGCCGATCAGCTTTACCGATGGCGTCACCGTTACGCGTTTTGAGCATAGCGGCAATGCCGTGCGGGTTACGGTTGTCGAGACCGCCGAGCCGGACGCAGGCAGTCTCACTATGGTATTTACGGAAAATCCACTGGCTTTGCGGCAATGGACTGTGGTGGACCAACAGGGGAGGGTGACAAACGTGTCGCTAACCGATCAGCAATACGGTATGGCGCTCGATCCCAAGCTGTTCCAGTATCACGATCCATACTAGCGGCGGACGAAATGACCGCACGAACAAGAGCTTGAGCCGACACTGATGTCTTCGCGCGCGCCGCTGGTGGCGATCCCGACTTGTTACCGCGAGCACAACGAACGGCTAATGTACACCACTGTGGTGCGCTACCCGCACGCGGTGGTCGACGCCGCGGGCTGCATGCCGGTGCTGGTCCCGTCGATCGGCGACAAGCTGTGTTGCGACACGCTGCTCGATGCAATCGACGGCGTGCTGCTGACGGGCAGCCCCTCCAATGTCGAGCCCTACCATTACAAGGGGCCGCCGAGCCGTGAGGGCACGCTGCACGACCCCGACCGCGACGCCACCACCTTGCCGCTGATTCGCGAGGCGGTGGCGCGCGATCTGCCGGTTTTGGCGATCTGCCGCGGCATCCAGGAATTGAACGTCGCGCTCGGCGGTACCTTGCATCAGCGCATCGGCGAGCGGCCGGGCGGCGAGGTGCATCGTCGCGGCCGTGACGTCAAGCGGATCATGGAAATGACCATGGACGAGCGCTACGGCCCGTGCCATCCGGTGGAGCTGACCCCCGACGGGTTCTTCGCCCGGCTCGCCGGGACCACCGAGATCATGGTCAACTCGCTGCACGGTCAGGGCATCGACCAACCGGCGCCCGGTCTCGTGGTCGAGGCCGTCGCGCCCGACGGCCTCATCGAGGCGGTGAGCCTGCCGGGGGCACGCTTTGTCGTCGGCGTGCAGTGGCATCCCGAGTACAAGCCGCTTGACAACCCCATTTCGCGGGCTTTGTTCGCGGCGTTTGGCGATGCGTGTCGGGCCGTCGCTGCCGGTGGCTCGCAAAAACGGCGCGCTGCCTAGCACACATTTTTCACGCCTATTTGGTTCCTGCGTTCCTCATGCGTTTTCCGCTGTGGACGCATGCACGAATCGCATTTTGGGCATGCCTCGGCGATCCCCACTTGGGAGTCCAGAAGCGGAGAGGGCGCCAAGTCCTCTTAATTCCGGCCCCGTCTCCCCTGCGGGTCTGGATCTCCCCCAAGCGCTTCTGACAAGCTGGCGCCCGGTGTTCCCCCCACACCGGGCGCTATTTGTTTATAGAATCGCCACGGGCGTCTACTGCGTCAAAGCGTTGCCGTTGGATATCACGCAACTTGTGACCCGAATGGGTACCCCGTTGTTTGGGTTGGTGGTCACTCTGGCGTCGCATGTATTTCCGGCAATGTTGTATATCGTGAGAGTGGTGTCTCCCGAGACTTTAAGCGGCGGTTCCGAGGCGTTGCCAGCGGTCCTCTCGGAATTGCTCACAGCTTCGAGGCTGATATTTTGTCCATCAAATCGGCTAAAACACCTCATCGATAAAGAAAAACCAAAATCTTGATTCCAAGGTCCATTGTTGGAGCACGTACTTGCGCCAGGAGCGCAGCTATAATTCTGTTCGGCGCCGGCTGAGGTGCAGCGACTACCGTTTTTGAGACTGAAAGATGAGGACCAGAAGACATCCCCCTCGCCAGATATGTAAATTACGTAATCCCGATTTATTGAGTTTTCGGAACCAACTTTATATTTGATTGAGATTGACTTTGCACATAAGGAACCAAACACGCACTGATTCTGACAATGTGCGGTATGTATCGAAAGCATACAGTAAAGGGCCACGGTAAAAGAGTGGACAAGCGGTCTACGGAACGTCACGCGTTTCACCATTCGAAAAACGACTGACCGATAGCAATTTGAAGCGAGATCAGGATCGCAGAGCAAACTGAGTGATCTCTTGCGCTGTAGGCGTTAGCTAGACCCATTGCGTCGCTTCGTCGCGGCATGGTCTATTCAACTCGATTTCCAGCCCACAAGTTGATCGGATCGTTAACGCGATGACGCTGCGTCTCGTCACCTGGAACATCAATTCGGTACGGCTCCGGGCTGGCAATGTCTGTCGGCTTTTAAGCGAGGCGCAGCCCGATATTCTCTGTCTGCAGGAGACCAAGACCCCGGACGATTTGTTCCCCCGCGAGCCTTTCGCCGCGCTCGGCTATGAGCACATCCACATCCACGGGATGAAGGGCTACAACGGCGTCGCGATCCTCGCCAAGATGCCGTTTCCCAGCGTCGCGACCCGCGCCTGGTGCGAGCGCAGCGATTGCCGGCACGCGGTCGTCGAGCTGCCGGGCAGCATCGAGCTGCACAATATCTACGTCCCCGCTGGCGGCGACGAGCCGGACCCGGCGGTCAATCCGAAATTCGCTCACAAGCTCCAATTCCTCGACGAGCTGACCGCGTGGTTCGAGACGCATGACCGTCGGCGCAAGGCGATCGCGGTCGGCGACCTCAACATCGCGCCGCTCGAAACCGATGTCTGGTCGCACAAACAGCTTCTGAGCGTGGTCAGCCACACGCCGATCGAGGTCGAAAAACTTAACGCGATGCGCGAAGCCGGCGGGTTTGTCGACGCGGTGCGCCATTTTGTGCCGCCGGACCAGAAGCTCTACACTTGGTGGAGCTATCGCAACCGCGACTGGGCCGCCTCCGACCGCGGCCGCCGGCTCGACCATATCTGGGTGACGCCGGCGCTGGTGGGGTCGCTCAAGAGCGCGCGGGTGTTCCGCGAGACCCGCGACTGGCAGCAAACCTCCGATCATGTCCCGGTCATGGTGGAGTTCGACTTCTAGGCCCGCTGGTAAAGATGGTATCGCCCCTCTGGCACTCCGTCAGGCAGCGGCAGCACTTCGAGCCCGGGCCCGGCCATCGGCTGCTGCGTCGCGAGCACGCCGGCCGCGCGCAAGAGCGGCAGGATCAGCGGACGCAACCCGGCGGCGAGCGCGAGGTTCGCCGCCGCCTCGCCCGTCCCGGCGTCGAAGTGGGCGAGCACGACTTTGCCCCCGAGCAGCTGATGGGCTGCTGGCAGCGTTTCGAACATGTCTCCCCGCAGCAGCAGGCGATCGGGCGGGATGCAAGCGGGGTGCGCGGCGACATGCCGCTCGCAGACAAAGATGTCGCGATCCGGGAACAGCTCGCGCAGATGGTCGTAGGTGCGGCCGTTGCCGAGACCCAGCTCCAGCAGCGGTCCGTCGAGGTTGGCGATCAACGCGGCGGCGCGGTTGAGCACCGCGCGCTGTGCTTCGAGCCGGCGGATGAAGCTGTCGAGCCGGCTCACGCGCTCGGTCTCGCGTCCTTGAGTTCAGGCGGCGTTGGCGGCGATCTGCGCGCGCAGCTGGCTGACCTCCGTGCGCGCGATGCGCAGCTGTCTGTTGGTGTCGTTCACGCGATGCGCCAGCTCCTGCATGATCGATACGGCCATGGTCGGAAATTCGCGCACCATGCGCATGAACGGATCCTTGCCGATGCGCAGCGCGATCAGTCTTCCCTTGGCGCGCACGGTGGCGTTGCGCGGCTCGCTGGTGAGGATCGCCATCTCGCCGACCAACTCGTTGACGTGAAGCGTCGCGACGATGACCGGCCCCGCCACCGGGTCTTCGAGCACGACGTCGGCTTCGCCCTCGATGATGAGATAGGCGGCATCGCCCGCATCGCCCTGGCGGCAGATGACCTTGCCGTCGTCGAAGCCGACCCGCTCGCTCACATAGGCGAGTGCCTTCAGCTTGGGCGGCTCGATCTCGGCAAAGAACGACACCTGCCGAAGCACCTCGTATTCCTGTTGCACTGTCACGGTTTTTCTCCCGGTCCCTTCGGCGTCTTTTTGTTCATTCCGCCGCCATCAGCATGGTGGTCAGTGAGTCCTTGTGGTCGAGCTCGGCGAAGCTGCCCTGTTCCTGCAGCTTGCCGCCGCTCATCACCAGCACCCGGTCGAAATTTCGTGCGAGCCCGGCGCGGTGCAGCACCCAGACGAGGCAGCGCCCCTCGAACTCCTTGAACAGCCCTTCCATGACTTTGGCCTGGGCCGGGCCGTCGAGCGCGGTCGTCGCCTCGTTGAGGATCATGATGTCCGGCCGCTTGAGCACCGCTCGGGCGATCGCGGCGCGCTGCCTTTGGCCTTGCGACAGCCGCGACCCCGCCGTCCCGACATTGTAGTCGAGCCCGACATCGATGACCGCCGGCCGCAGCGACAATTCGTCGAGCAGCTCGCCCAGCACGGCGGGCACGCGCGATGACGCATCGGCCTCGTTCTGCGCGATCTTGCCGAACAGGATGTTGTCTTGCAGCGAGGCGGCGGCGTTATACTGGTCCGGGTCGAAGAAGTCGATTTGGCCGCCCGCCTCCGCCGGCAGCTCGTCGCGAAACACCCGCCGCGCGCCGAGCAGCAGCTCCTGCATGCGCCCGTCGATCACGTCGAGGCGATGCTTGGCGACGATCAGCTTGAGGGGCAGGGATAGCAGCTTGCTGCGCTGCTCGTCGGTCATCTCGCTGACGCTGTGCCCGTCGACCGCGGCGAGGATCGCCTTGAAGTCGGACAAATCGTCCATGCCGATAAGGCTGTATTCCTCGAACAGGTCGGGCGGCAGTTCGGTGACGAACTCGAAGGTCTTTGCGGCGATCTCGCGGCCGGCTTCGACGAGATCGTCGGTCAGCGCCGCCTTGTCGAGCACTTGGCGCACATACTTGTTGTCGGCGAGCGCGTCGAAATCGAAGACCGGTCCGATCGGCGTGCCGAACAGCAGGTTTTCCGCGACCGTGGCGTTGGTGTTGTAGCGCTCGGGGTCGTAGGTCTCGACATAGCTGGTGATGCCGTCGCGGACCAGCCGCTCCGACAGCGCCTTGCGCGCCTCGAGCAGCCGTGCCGCCAGTTCGGGATTGACCGCAGGGTCGACCTTGCCGCGCAGCCCGATGCTGTAGACGCCCTCCTCGAAGCCGAGCAGCCGCAGCACCTCGACGATGCGCAGCGTCAGCTCTTCCGCATTGGCGACACCGGCGCTCGCGTAGTCGATCCAATCCGCGTCGATGTCGAAATCGATGTTGCCGGCGCGGCGCGCCTCCACGAGTTCCTTGGCGCGCGTTTTGGCCAACTCCTCGCCATAGGTCGGCGGCAGTACCGGGTGGTGGCGCAGACCGATAAGCAGATTGTCACGCAGTGTTCCGGTGAAGAGATAAGGCGTGGCGCCGATATAGCCCATGCGCCGTCCGACGACCGCGAGCGGCAATTGCGCGAGATCGACGCCGCCGACCGTAACCCGCCCCGTGGTCGGCCGCGCCAGCCGCGCCAGCAGCAGCGCCAGATCTTCCTTACCGCCGCCGGCCTGGCCGATCACCGCGACGCGCTCGTCGAGCCCCAGGGTGAAATTGACCGCGTCGACGGTGCGCCGCTTGTCGTCGCCGGCCAGCGATAGGTTCGTGACGGAGAGCTCGCCGGTAAGGTGCGGGATCGTCTCCGGCTCGGCGAGCAACAGCTCGGGATCGACCATGTTCGCCGGATCGAACTGCTCGACGATCTGGTCGTAGGTGATCCGCGAGTTCTGGTTGTTCTGATAGAAGTCGAGCAGCTCCTTCCACGGCGACGCCAGGTCCTTGTAGGCAGCGAGAACCGCGACCAGCGCACCAAACGACAAGGGACCCGTAATGACGAGGTAACCGCCGATCGAATAAAAGAAAAAGGGTGTCAGCTGCCCGATGAAATTATTGAGAAATTTCACAAAAAACTTGCGCCGGTAGATTTCGAAGCGGTTGTCGTAGATCGCCCCCAAGAGGTGTGCGAAGCCGCTTAAATTGAGCTTGACCGTGTCGTTGGCCTGGATTTCGGCGATCCCGGCGGCGGATTCCTGGACCCGGTCGGCGACCACGCGCAGCTGGCGGATGCGGCGCTTGCCGAGCTGGTTCACGATGCGCTGCAGCTTGGGGATGATGTAGCCCTGGATCGGGTATAGCGCGACCGCGGCGGAACCGAGGATCGGGTCTTGCATGAACATGAAGAAGATGAGCGTCAGCAGCGTTCCGCCCTGGAACGCGGGTAGCACGAACGCATCGCCGATAAATCCGCCGAGCTGCTCGCACTCGGTGGTGATCATCGGGATGATCTGCGCCGACGATGTTTTCTGGAAGTAGGACGGCGGGAACCGCAGCAGCCGAAGATAAAGCGCATAGCGGAAGCGCCGCAGCATGCGCTCGCCGAGCTGACCCTTGAAGGTATTGATGTAGTATTTGAACCCGCCATTGATGAATACCAGCGCGAGGAACGCCCCGCACAGCGTCATCAGATAGGGGATCCGATCGTCGAACTGTATCCCAAAGAAAAACTGGGGGAAATGCTTGCCGCCGATCGCCCGGTTGACGATCGTCTTGGGCAGCTCGAGCGAGTAGTAAAGAAACGGAAACGACGCGAGGGTAAGCACCAGCAGCATGATCTGCTGCTTGAGGCTGTGGCGCAGGATGAAGCGGTAGACCGACGGTTCGAGGCTGTCCTCGATATTCGGCGCCGGCTTGACCGGCGGTTCATGCGACGCCATTTCGGCTTCAGGAGCCTGCCGCCTCTCCGTTGCGTTGGTTGCCGGTGCGGCTACTGTCATGAACGCGTCTCACCAAAAAAGAGCATTTCGCGCGCCCGATGCACCAGTGTAATAGTGCGCGTGGTCGACAGCAAAGGAAGTGCCGCATGCCCCCACGGCGCGACCATAAGCGTGTTCTGATCTATAGCCACGACAGTTTCGGTCTTGGTCATCTGCGGCGTTGTCGTGCGATTGCCCATGCCCTAGTCGAAACCGACTCCTCCGTTTCGGTGCTGATTCTATCGGGATCGCCCATCATCGGCAGCTTCGATTTTCGTTCGCGCGTGGATTTTGTACGTATCCCGGGCGTAATCAAGCTGCGCAACGGCGAATACGTGTCGCTTTCCCTGCATATTGACATCGAGGAGACGCTGGCGATGCGCTCCTCGATCATCCATCACACCGCCGACATTTTCGATCCCGATCTGTTCATCGTCGACAAGGAGCCGCTGGGGCTGCGCGGCGAGGTGCGGCCGACGCTCGACCTGCTGCGGCAACGCGGCACACCCATGGTCCTTGGCCTGCGCGACGTGATGGACGATCCCTCGGCACTCGAAACCGAATGGGAGCGCAAGAACGCGATCCCGGCGCTGTCGGATTATTACGACGAGCTCTGGGTCTACGGTCTGCCGCAGATTTGCGACCCGCTGGCAGGCATCGACCTGCCGCGCAGCGTGCGCCATCGCATGGTCTACACCGGCTATCTGCGCCGTCAGGTCGGCGAGGCGGCCGCCGCCGGTGCCGACACCCGCGGGCTGCCCGACGGTGATTTCCTGCTGGTGACGGCAGGCGGCGGCGGCGACGGCGATGACATGATCGACTATGTGCTGGCGGCCTATGAGCACGACCCCGGCCCGCTGCCGCCGGCGCTGATCGTCTACGGTCCGTTCATGCTGCCAGAGCGCCAGTCCGCCTACGACGCGCGCGCCGCGCGTCTGTCGAAGGTGCGCGCCATCACCTTCGATGCCCGCCTTGAAGCCTTGATGGCGCGTGCCAGAGGCGTCGTCGCGATGGGCGGGTACAACACGTTCTGCGAGATTTTGTCGTTCGACAAGCCGGCGCTGATCCTGCCGCGCACCGTGCCGCGCCTTGAACAGTACATTCGCGCCCGGCGCGCCGCCGAATTGGGGCTTGTCGCGATGCTGTCCGACGGCAACGCCCGCGATCCCGCCCGTATGGCCGCCGCCTTGCTGCACCTGACCCAGCAGGCGCCGCCGTCCGCGGTGGTCGTCCCGGGCTTGCTCGACGGTATGCCCAACGTCAACAAGCTGGCGCGCAAATGGCTCGGCCGCGGCCGCCATGCCCGCTTTCCGGCGCAGCTGCGGCGCAAAGCATGATGCCGACAAGCGGCGAGCGTGGCCGTGTGACCCCTAGGGCACGTGTCGCTTTTGTGCTGAAGGGCTATCCGCGCCTGTCGGAAACCTTTATCGCCGAGGAAATTCGCGGCCTCGAACGGCGTGGCCTCAAGATCGCGATCGTCTCGCTGCGCCACCCGACCGACAAGGCGATCCACCCCGTGCATCGCGAGATCGAAGCGGCACGGCTTTATCTTCCCGAATATCTCTACCAGGAGCCGTGGCGCGTCTGGCGAGGCTGGCGCATCGCGCGGCGCCTTCCAGGCTACAAGGCGGCGCGGCGCGCCTGGCTTGCCGATTTGCGGCGCGACAAGACGCCAAACCGCATCCGCCGCTTTGGCCAGGCGCTGGTTCTCGCGGCGGAGCTGCCGCCCGATATCGGTTGGCTGCATGCGCATTTCCTCCACACCCCGGCCTCCGTGACGCGCTATGCGGCGATGATGACGGAGCTGGAATGGAGCGTCTCGGCGCACGCCAAGGACATCTGGACAACGCCCGAATGGGAAAAGCGCGAAAAGCTGGCGGAAGCCGCCTGGGCGGTGACCTGTACCGCATCCGGCCACGCCCACCTCGCCGCGCTAGCCGGGCGTCCGGCGCAGGTGGCGCTATGCTACCACGGCGTCGCGTTCGACCGCTTTCCGCCGGCGCCGCGGCGCGCTTCGCCTGCCGACGGCAGCGACCCGGCGCGGCCCGTGGTGTTGCTCTCCGTCGGTCGCGCGGTGGCGAAAAAGGGGTACGACGATCTGCTCGCGGCGCTGGCGCGTCTCCCGCCGACTCTGGCGTGGCGGCTGGTTCACGTCGGCGGCGGCGCGCTGGCCGAAAGCCTCAAAAAAGAGGCGGTGCGCCTCGGCATCGCCGACCGCATCGCGTGGCGCGGCGCGCAGCCTCAGCCGGAGGTGCTGGCCGCTTATCGCGACGCCGACGTCTTTGTGCTTGCCGCGAAGGTGGCGCCCGACGGCGACCGCGACGGGCTGCCGAATGTGCTGGTTGAGGCGCAAAGCCAACGTCTCGCCTGCGTCGCGACACGGCTCTCCGGCATTTCCGAGCTGATCGAGGACGGCAAGACGGGACTTCTCGCGCCACCCGGCGATCCGCAATCGCTGGCCGGCGCTTTGGCGCGGCTGATTGCCGACCCCGCGCTGCGCGCCGACCTCGGCGCGGCGGCGGAGGCGCGGGTGCGTTCCGATTTCGATGGCGCGCGCACGCTCGATGAATTGGCGTCGCGCTTTGGTCTACTGGAATTGGCCGCGCCGGCCCGCGCCGCGGAATGAAAGTCCGACTTACAGCTTCCCCTTGGCCGGACTTGCCCCGGCCATCCACGAATAAGCGACGACGATTCGTGGACCCCCGGGTCGAGTCCGGGGGAGGAGAATTGATTCTGTAGCCCATGCGTATCGCGTTCTACGCACCCCTGAAGCCGCCTGACCACGAAACGCCCTCGGGCGATCGTCGCGTCGCGCGTTTGCTGATGGACGCGCTGCGCCTCGCCGGCCACCAACCCGTCCTCGCCTCGCATTTGCGCAGCTTCGATCCGATTGGCCGCGCGTTTCGTCAGAAAAAGCTCGCCGCGCATGGCCGCCAGGCGGCCGAGCGCCTGATCGCCCGCTGGCGCGCCAGGCCCGACGCCGCGCCCGGGCTGTGGTTCACCTATCACCTCTATTACAAGGCGCCCGACTGCATCGGGCCTCAGGTGGCGACGGCGCTCGGCATCCCCTATATCGTCGCCGAGGCGTCGCTCGCGAACAAGCGCGCCGGCGGCCCGTGGGACATCGGCCACCGGGCGGTCGAGGCGGCGCTGCGTGTCGCCGACCGGGTGATCGGCCTCAATACCGCCGACCGCGAGGGGATCGTGCCGTTGCTGGCCGACCCCGCCCGATTTGTGGCGTTGCCCCCTTTCCTCGACGCGCGGGCTTACACCCCCTCCCCCCTTGGTGCGGGAAGGGCGGGCGGGGGAGGAATCCGCCTCATCGCCGTCGCCATGATGCGGCCGGGCGACAAGCTCGCCTCCTATCGCGTGCTTGGCGCGGCGCTGGCGCAACTCGCCGATCTCGAGTGGTCGCTTGAGGTGGTCGGCGATGGCCCGGCGCGCGACGCGGCGAGGGAGGCGCTGGGACCGCTCGGGGACCGGGTCGCCTATGCCGGCGCGCTGGACGAGCCCGCCATCGCCGCGCGTCTCGCGGCATCCGACATTTGCGTCTGGCCGGCGATCAACGAAGCCTTTGGCATGGCGCTGCTCGAAGCGCAGGCGAGCGGATTGCCGGTCGTCGCCGGAGCCAGCGGCGGGGTCGGCGATATCGTGGCCGACGGCGTCTCCGGCCTGCTCGCGCCGCCCGGCGATGCCGACGCCTTTGCCGCGGCGTTGCGCGCGCTGATCGGCGATCCGGAACGCCGCGCCGCGATGGGCGTCGCCGCCCGTGACAAGGTGCTGCGCGCGCACGATCTGCCGGCCGCTGCGGTGCGTCTTGCGGAGATCATCGCCGGGCTCGACCGGGCGCGCGCCGCGTGACACTTCTCGCGCTCATCCGCCACATGCCGACCGTGTGGAATCGCGAGGGCCGGCTCCAGGGCCAGCGCGACACGCCGCTTGACCTCGCCGCCTTGCCGGACTGGCGGCTGCCAACCGAGCTATCCGGCTTTGATTTCCTCTCGAGCCCATTGGCGCGCGCGCGCGACACCGCCGCCCGGCTTGGCATCGTTCCACGGGTCGATCCGCGGCTCACCGAGATGAGCTGGGGCGAGTGGGAGGGCTATACGCTCGCCGAGCTGCGCGCGGGCTACGCCGATATCGACGAGTTGGAGGCGCAGGGCCTCGATTTTCGCACTCCGGGGGGCGAAAGCCCGCGCGACGTTCAGGCGCGGGTCGCGCCGCTTCTCGCCGAGATCGCCGCCGCCGGCATTCCGACCGCTGCGGTTACCCATAAGGGGGTCATCCGCGCGCTGTTCGCGCGCGCCGCCGGCTGGGACATGCTCGGCAAGCCGCCTTTCCGGCTCGACTGGTCATCGGCGCATCTGTTCCGGCTCGATGCCGAAGGCCGTCCCACGATCGATCGCCTCAATCTCTCCCTGACCACGTGATGCCCCGGGTCCTCTTTCATGTGCAGTATCTCCTCGGTATCGGCCATTTGCAGCGCTCGCTGCGCATCGCGGAGGCGCTGGTCGATGCCGGCGTCGGGGTGACCCTGGTGCAGGGCGGGCCGCCGCGCCCGGAGCTTGCCCGCGCACCCGGTATCGACATCGTCCAGCTGCCGCCGGTCCGTGCCCGCGACGCGAGTTTCGCGCTCGTCGACGAGGCCGGCGCGCCGATTTCCAATGAGCTGCGCGCCGCGCGTCGCGAACAGTTGCTCGCCGCCTTCGCCGCCGCGCGACCCGACGCGGCCATCATTGAGGGCTTTCCCTTTGCTCGCCGCGCGTTCCGCTTCGAGCTCGATCCGCTGATCGCGGCGGCGCGCGATGCCGGCGCGCGAGTGGTCTGCTCGGTGCGCGACATCCCGACCGTGCGCGCCGACCCGGAGCGTCTTGCGGCAATAGCCGCCCGCGTGCGAGCCGATTTCGATGCCGTGCTGGTGCATGGCGATGCCGGATTCATCCGATTCGACGCGGCCTTCCCGGCGGCGCCCGAGATCGCCGACCGGCTGCATTACACCGGCTACGTCGCCGACCCCGCGCCGCCGCTGGCTGCCGGCGATATCCCGGCCGGCGAAATCCTCATTTCGGTCGGCGGTGGCGGTGAGTCTGGTCGCGCGTTGCTGCACGCCGCGATTGAAGCGCGCCGCCAGGGCTGCCAAGCCGAGAGGGGCTGGCGCATTCTCGCCGGCATCGGCCCGTTGGACGCGGAACTCCAAGCGATCCGGGATACGGCGCCGGCCGGTATCGTCATCGAGCGTTTCCGACGCGACTTTGCGTCGCTGCTGCATCGCTGTCACGTGTCGGTCAGCCAAGCGGGCTATAACACCGTGCTGGACATCCTTGCTGCGAAAGCGAAGGCCGTGCTGGTGCCGTTTGCCGCCGAACGCGAGAC
>DATJSH010000121.1:0-5018 GCA_035504235.1 Allostellaceae bacterium
GCCGGGAAAGGGTAATCTGATGGATCAGCCTCGCTGCTACCGCCCGCTGATCGTCGGCCGGCAGGGCGCCGCTGCGGCCAATCACCCGTTGGCGGCACAGGCTGGGCTGATGGCATTGCGCGCCGGCGGCAACGCGGTCGATGCGGCGATCGCGACCGCGCTGGCGCTGAGCGTGGTCGAGCCGATGATGTCGGGGCTCGGCGGCGACGCGTTCTACCATGTGTTCGACGCCAAAAGCGGCAGGTCGGTGGTGTTCAACGGCACCGGCCCGGCGCCGCGCGCCGCGACCCCCGAGCGCTATGCCGCCGGCATCCCGCGCACCGGGCCGCTCTCGGTCTCGGTGCCGGGCATGCTCGCCGGGCTCGGCATGATGCATGCGGATTACGGCACGCTGCCTTGGGCGCAGCTTTGCGCCGAGGCGATCCGGCTGGCGCGCGACGGGTTTGGCGCGACGCCGCATTACCGTCATTTCGCCGGCGATTTCGCACCGGTTTTGCGCGCCGACAAACGCAGCGCGGCGGTCTTTCTGTGCGGCGGCGACGCGCCCGCGGTTGGGACGACGATCGTCCAGCCCGACCTAGCCCGCACTCTCGAGGAAATCGCCGCCGAGGGCGCCGATTGCTTTTACCGCGGCGGCCTCGCCCGCCGGCTCGGCACAGTGCTCCGGGAGTGCGGCACGCTCGTCAGCGAGGCCGACCTCGCCGAATATCACGCTGAGATACAGGAGCCGCTGGGGATCGACTATCGCGGCTACCGGGTGCTGCAGGCGCCGCCCAACTCGACCGGGTTCGTCGTGCTGCAGGAGCTGAAGATCCTCGAACATTTCGATGTCGCGGCGATGGGGCTCGGCTCGGCCGATCTGGTGCACATAATGGTCGAAGCGAAGAAGCTCGCCTTTGCCGACCGCGAGCGCTGGGGCAGCGACCCGCGTACGCTACAGCCGCCGTTCGACGAGCTGCTGTCGGCCAAATATGGCGACCGACTGGCCGCGCGTATTGACCGGGGAAAAGCGGCGCCGACACGCTCACTGGCCGACGCCGCCGGCGACACGACCTATTTCTGCACCGCCGACGGCGACGGCAACGCGGTCTCGGGCATCCAAAGCATCAACAGCGGCTGGGGCTCGGGTGTGACCGCGGGAGACACCGGCATCCTGCTCAACAACCGCATGGCATACTGGCATCTCGACCCAGCGCATCCGAATTACCTTCGCGCGGGCCGGCGCGTGTGCCACACGATGAACCCGCCGCTGGTGCTCAAGGATGGCCAGTTATGGGCGGTCTTCGGCACGCCGGGCGCCGACAATCAGGTGCAGATCAACTTCCAGATCGCCAATGCGATGATGGATTTCGGCCTAGACCCCCAACAGGCGGCCGAGATGCCGCGGTGGACGTCGATGGTGCCGGGTCAATACGCCAACTATCCGCATGACGGGCCCGACGTGCTGACCATGGAGCGTCGTTTTCCCGATGACGTGCGGCGTGAGCTCACCCGCCGCGGGCATCCGGTCGATATGGTCGGCGATCTCGCCGGGCCGTGCAGTGTCGAGATCATCTGCCGCCAGCCGGACGGCGTGCTGCTGGCCGGTTCCGACCCGCGCCGCGACGGTTGGGCGCTTGCCTGGTGAGGTCGCCGGGTCCGGGCGGGCCGCTGCAGTCCGCCGGCGGATTTGGCGCTCTGGCTTCTTGGGCTCGAGCGCGGCGAGAGCTTCGGTCACCGCCTGCGCCGCATCGATGGTCCAGTAGTGCTCCGTACCGAGCTCCGCTTCGTGCCCGGCAAGCGCAATCCGGGCCATTTCGAGACCCTCCGCGGCGCGCCCGCCGGCGATCAGGGCAAAGGCCAGCTGACAGCGCCGGCGATGGGTCTCGCCGTGATCGTCGCCGAAGCGCGCCTTGGATCGCGCCAGCAAATCCTCGCGGGCCAGGATCGCTTTCGCCCGGTCGTATTGGTTGCGCAACGCTACTTTGAGGGTCTCGCGGTCGATGATTCCCAGCGCGACAAGGTTCTCGCCGATCCGCCCGCCGAGCCGTTCCTGGCGCGACAGGGCAACCTCGATGTCTCGTTCGCTCACCAAACCTTGCGAGATCAGAAGTTCACCGAGAAGCATAATGTTTCTCGCGTATCACATTGGCTACACTAGTTGTAGCGCTAACGCCTAGAGTAAACGATTTGGATCAATTGCAAGAGAGTTAACGTTACGAAAACACGAATAAAATCGCTCAATATTTATCTGTATTTTCGATAATCGGATCCTCAACATCGGCGGTCCTCCGACTCGGCACCGGCCGGCTGGGTCGCGGCGAGCGCATGCCGGTCCCGGCGAGGTCGTGCTATACAGCCGACGGGCCTTTTTGGGCCATGCCGTGGGAGGAAGCCTCGTGACGCGTGTGCTTACCGGCCGGTTCATGCACGAGACCAACACCTTTTCGATCGTCAAGACCGACATGGCGACGTGGCGGCGGCGCGACTTCCACACCGAGAACGAAATTCCGGCGGTGTTTCGCGGCACCCGCTCGGCGCTCGGCGCGACCTTCGAGGCCGCCGAAAAATACGGTTGGACGCTTATTCATCCGGTGTCGGCCAACGCCAACCCGTCAGGACTCGTGACCGACGAGGCGTTCGAGACCATCGGCGGCATGATCCTCGACGCCGCGAAGCGGCAAGGGCCGATCGATGGCGTGCTGTTCCATCTGCACGGGGCGATGGTGACCGAAAGCCATGAGGACGGCGAAGGCGAGTTGCTCGAACGGCTGCGCCGGATCGTCGGGCCGGACGTGCCGATCGTGGTGACGCTCGATCTGCACGCCAACGTCACGCAGAAGATGGCCGAGAATGCGAGCGCGCTGATTGCATTCCGCACCTACCCGCACATCGACATGTACGAGCGCGCCTGGCAAGGCGCCGACCTGCTCGAGAACGCGATGCAGGGCAAAACCCGGCCCAAGACGATCATCGCGCGCCGGCCGATGCTGCACGGCCTCGACTGGGGCCGCACGCAGAAAGGGCCGATGGCCGAACTCATCGAGCGCGGCGAAAAGCTGGAGCATGCCGGCGAGGCGCTCGCCGTCAGCATTTGCGCGGGGTTTGCGCTCGCTAACATCCGCGATGTCGGCCCCTCGGTGACGGTGACCTACGACGAGCTGGGCGGCGTCGGCACCGGCCCGCCGCCGCAGGAGATCGCCGAGACCTTTATGGACCATGCGTGGGAGACCCGCGACTATTCGACCGTGCACATGCTGAGCGTCGCGACGGCGGTTGCCCGCGCCCGCGAAGGCAACAAGGGCGACAAGCCGCTCGTCGTCGCCGATTTTACCGACAATCCCGGCGGCGGCGGTTACGGCGATGCGACGGCGTTTCTCAAGGGCTTGGTCGAGGCGGGGGTCGAGGGCGTCGCGTTCCATGCGATCTGCGATCCCCAAGCGGTACAGGACGGGATCCGTGCCGGGATCGGCGCCACGGCGACGTTGGCGCTCGGCGGCAAGACCGACCCCAAGATGGGCGGCGGGCCGCTGACCTTGACCGGCGAGATCGTGTGCCTCACCAACGGCAAGTTCATCGCCTACGGCCCGATGGGTGGCGGGGTCGAGCGCAATTACGGGCCCTCGATGATGTTTCGCGTCGGCGGGATCGACATCATCGTCATCACCAACAACGGCCAGGCGACAGATCTCGGCCAGTTCACCTCACTCGGCGTCGACCCGACGCGCTACCCGACCGTTGCGGTCAAATCGATGCAGCATTTCCGCGCCGCGTTCGAGCCGATCGCGCGCGAGGTGGTGCTGGTCGATACCGGCGCGCTCTGCAAACCCGATTATACGCCCGAGCTGTTCGACCAGGTCCGCCGGCCGATCTGGCCGCTCGACCCCATTTCATGAGACCCTCGCGCATGAAGATCGCTTTCGCCGTCGCGCTCGCGACGCTGACCCTGGCGGGCGCGGCCTTCGCCGACGGGCTGACGCAGGGCGACGACGATTACCTGCAGAAGCTGCTGGGCCTGACACCCCAGAGCGCGGTGCTCACCGAGCTTTCGCCCAACGAGCAGCAATCGCTGCACAGCGCGATCGACGACCTCAAAGCCTATCCCGACGCCCAGACACGCCAGGTCAAGCGCTATCTGGCGCTGGTCTACACGCGCGAGTGCAAACGCTGGGCGCTGGGCCACCCCGGCCAAAACTGCTCACCGGCCGGCGATGCGGCAATCCAGCCGGGCAAACAGATTTCCGACAAGATCTGTGCCTCGTGCCATCTGTTTGGCACCGACGGCAACTCCTTCCACGAGATGGCCAACGAGAAAGACTGGAACCCGCACAAGGTCGAGCACGCGCTGCACCACACCTCAGCGATGGTGCCGCTCAAGCTGACGCCCGAGATGCTCGACCAGCTCGCGGCATACATCAATTCGTTCAAGGGCAAGTAGTCTAACGCGTCGTCCCGCGCAGGCCGAGACCCAGGCTTCAGCCGGCCCGTGCATCTGAACCTGGATGCCGGCCTACGCCGGTATGACGAACAAACTAATGGCGGAAGTGGCGGAAGCCGGTAAAGACCATCGCGATGCCCGCCTTGTCGGCGGCGGCGATGACCTCCTCGTCGCGGCGCGAGCCGCCCGGCTGGATCACCGCGGTGATCCCGGCTTCGATGCCGACCTCCAGCCCGTCGGCAAACGGGAAGAAGGCGTCGGACGCCATCACTGCACCCTTGACCGGCGATTGCGCGAGGCCCGCCGCCTTCTGCATGTCGCCAGCCTTGGCGACCGCGATCTTTGAGCTGTCGACCCGGCTCGGCTGTCCCGCGCCGATGCCAACAGTCGCGCCGTCCTTGGCGAACACGATGGCGTTCGATTTGACGTGCTTGGCGACCGTATCGGCGAAGATCAGGTTGGCGATTTCCGCCGCGCTCGGCGCGCGCTTGGTGACGACTTTCAGGTCGTTCGCGGTGGCGACGACATTGTCCCGGCCCTGCACCAGAAAGCCGCCGGCCAGCGAGCGAAAGGTCATGCCCAGCGCGGCGGGATTGGGCAT
>DATJSH010000122.1:0-36278 GCA_035504235.1 Allostellaceae bacterium
AGGTTATCGACCGTGTCTTCGTGGGTGATATGGCCGCCCTGGCCCATCATCAAGAGGTGGCCGAAGCCGCCGACATGTTCGTAGAAAGTCTTGAGCTGGTCCCATACGTCGTCGGGTGTGCCGGCGAAGACGAGCCCGGCATTGATCGCGTCTTCGACATTGACGGTGCGCGGGTTGATCGGCTTGCCGTCGCGGGTTTGCAGACGCGTCGCGCGCGCGGTCGTGGCGGTGCCCTTGATCGCGGTCGCCGCCATCTGCGGCGCGACATAGCCCGGCGGGTTGGCGAATTGCGGCGCGACGATGCCCGAGGTGCGGCTGTAATCGAGGATCTGGTCGGCGCGGCGCCAGCCTTCCTCGCGCGTCTTGCCGACGCCGATCAGCGCCATGTAGGCGAGATGATGCGGCGTCGCTTCGCGGCCGTGCTGCGCGGCGGTCTCGCGATAGGCGTTGAAAATGCCGGGGGTCGCCGTCCAGCCGGTGTTGAGCACACCGATGACGATGCCGCGCGCCGCGGCCTCGCGCGCGCTGCCAGGGCTGCCGACCGGCATCCACACCGGCGGGTGCGGCTGCTGATAAGGCCGCGGCCAGACATTGATGCTGCGGTAATGGAAATGCGTGCCCTCCCACGAAAACGGCCCGTCATGCGAGGTCATCGCCTTCAAGATCAGGTCATGCGCCTCCCAGAACCGTTCCATGAGGTCAGCCGGATTTGAGTTTGCGGGTGAGATTTCGAACGGTACACCTTTGACAAACCCCATTTCGATGCGCCCGCGCGAGATCACGTCGAGCATCGAATACTCCTCGGCGACGCGGATTGGGTTCTCGCGGTTGGCGATCGGCATGCCGAGCGCCAGGAGCCGCACCTTCTTGGTCTCGCGCGCGAGGATCGCCATCGGGATCGTGCACACCGAATCGGCGCAGGTCGCGGTCGCGTGATGCTCGTTGGTCATGATGTTGATGCCGAGCTCGTCGCACAGCGCCCACTCGTCGAGATAGCGGTGGTAGAGGTCGGCGCCGATTTTCGGGTCGTAAAGCCGCGACGGGATGATCACCCGGTACGATTCGTTGAGTTGCGCCCAGGCGGGGTGATACGCCATCTCGCTGAAATGCCAGGTCTGCATCATGGCTGCGTCTCCATCCTCTATCCCCGGGCAAAAGCCTCGATCGCCGTGGCGACCCGTTCCGGCTGTTCGATCTGCGGGTAATGGCCGGCGGCGGCGATCGGCACGAAGCGCGCGCTCGGCAGGATTTGCGTCAGATGCGCGCCGTAGGACGGCTTCACCACCCGGTCCTTCTCGCCCCAGACCACGAGGCTCGGCACCTTGGCGCGATGCAGCCAGCGCCTAAGGCTGGGGTTGTGCATGAACGGCCGCCAGCCGTAAAGCACCGCCGCCTCGCGGTCGCGGGCAACCTCTTCGAGCTGTGCGTCATCGAGCGCCGCGTAATCGGGCGCCTTCGCGGGGTCGGCGAAATTGTGCTTTACGACCTCTTCGGCCGGGAGCGCGAAGAGGTCGGCGACCTCGGGCTCGTCGCGCGCGCCGAATTTGAGCCCCAGCGTGTCGATCAGCACCAGCCCGCCGAGCCGCGCCGTCGAGCGCACCGCCATCTCCATCGCCACCCAGCCGCCAAACGACGAGCCAAGGAGGAGGACGTCGTCGAGCGCCAGGTGGTCGAGCAGGTCGAGATAGAGATAGGCGATGTCGCCGACGCTGCGCATCCAGGCTGGCCGCCGGGTCGCACCGAAGCCTGGGTGCCGCGGCGCGATGACCCGGAAGCGGTCGCCGAGCCGATAAAGGAACGGCACCTGTTGCGCGAAATAGTCGATGCCGTGCAGGAATAGGAGCGGCCGGCCCGCGCCGTGGATCAGCACCTCGATCGAGACCTCGCCCACATCGATGCTTTCCATCCCACCCTCTTCTCGCCCGGCCGTGTTCCGTGGACAATGCGCGGGGAGCTTACGGAGATCGCGCCACAATGGCTACTGCCGCCGCCGCATTGCTGATCCTGACGGCCAGTGCCGATCCGTCCGTGGCGCTGCAATGCCCGGCGATCGACGGCCAGAAGCTCGTCTATGTCGACATTTATGACGGGCCGCCCGAGCAGCAGGCCGATCTCGTGCCCGACCAGCACCAGGACAAGGCGAAGAAGATCGCCTGGAACATTTGGGAGCTCTACCAGAACCCGGAACGCATCTATGTCAAATGCGGTTACGGAACCCGACTGGAAGGCCCCTACGCTCGGACCGAGTTCATTATGCTGCCGCGGGCGGCGAAGACGTGCCGGGCCGATTTCACCATCGGCCCGAAGCCGACCGACTTGACCTTGCAGAAATTTTCCTGCCGCTAGCTCTAGCGAAGACACGGAGACGACAGATGGGCGAATTTGGCATCGGCCAGCCAGTGCGGCGGTTCGAGGACCGGCGGCTGCTCTCCGGCCAGGGCCGGTTTCAGAACGACAACAGTTTTTTGGGCCAGCTCCACGCCCATGTGCTGCGCTCGCCGCACGCGCATGCCCGCATCCGCTCGCTCGACCTCGCCGCGGCGAAGGCAGCGCCGGGCGTGCAGCTCGTCATGACCGGCGACGACCTCGTTGAAGCGAAGCTCGGCGTTATGGGCGTGCCGTTTCAGCGCAAGCGGCCGGACGGGTCGCCGATGTTCGCCCGCGCCCATCTCGGCCTCGCGCAAGGCACGGTGCGCTATGTCGGCGAGCCGGTCGCGCTTGTCGTCGCCGACACGCTCGCTGAGGCAAAGGACGCCGCCGAGCTGATCGACATCGATTACGAAATGCTGCCCTCGGTCACCGACACGGCGCAGGCCGCCGAGGGCAAGATCGCGGTGTGGCCGGAATGCCCCGACAATATCTCGAACCTGTTCGAGGCCGGCAACAAGGCGGCGACTGATGCGGCGCTCGCCGGCGCCGCGCATGTCGTCAAGCGGCGCTATGTGATCAGCCGCGTCTACGCCCATTTCATGGAGCCGCGCGGCGCGATCGGGGTGTGGGACCCCGGCGAAGAGCGCTTCACGCTCTACGCCGACGTACAGTACCCGCACCGCGTCCGCCAGGCGCTGGCGACCCGCATCTTCAAAATCCCGGAAAGCAGCATCCGCGTCATCGCCGGCGATGTCGGCGGCGGGTTCGGCACCAAAGGCTGGCAATATCCCGAGCACCGGCTAGTGCTGCTCGCCGCCAAGAAATTGCGCCGGCCGGTCAAATGGACCTGCGAGCGCAGCGAATGCATCCAGGCCGACGAACACGCGCGCGACAACGTCACCGACGCCGAGCTGGCGTTGGACGGCGAGGGCAAGTTCTTGGGGCTCAGGGTCAGGACGCTGGCCAATGTCGGCGCCTATATCTCTTCCGAGCGGAACCTGCTGGCGACCTTCGGCAATGTCGGCACCTTGGTCGGCACCTACGACATCCCGGCCGCCCATGTCGGGGTCTACGCGGTAATGGCGAACACCAATGGCACCGCGCCCTATCGCGGGGCCGGACGGCCCGAGGCGACCTATGTCATCGAGCGGCTGATCGACGACGCGGCGCGCGAACTGGGGTTCGACCGCGTCGAGCTGCGCGCCCGAAACCTGATCCCGCCCGAGAAGCTCCCGGTCAAGACCGCGCTCGGGCTCAATTACGATTGCGGCGACTTCCCGGCCAACCAGGCGTCGGCGCTCAAAGAAGCCGACTGGGCCGGGTTCGCGAAGCGGCGCGACGAGGCGAAGGCGCGCGGCAAGCTGCGCGGCATCGGCATCGCCAACCCGATCGAGAAGGCGGCGGGGCCGGGCCAGGAATTCGCCGAAATCCGCTTTCACCCGAGCGGCAACGCGACCCTCTTGATGGGTTCGAAGAACCAGGGCCAGGGCCACGAGACGACGTTCAAGCAGGTGCTCAACGAAAAGCTCGGGCTCGACCCCCGCGTCGTGCGCTACATCGACGGCGATACCGACCGGGTCGCGTTCGGCATCGGCACCAACGGCTCGCGCTCGACGGTGATCGGCGGCTCGGCGCTGTGGATGGCGGCCGACAAGATCATCGCCAAGGGCAAGAAGATCGCCGCGCATCTACTCGAGGCGGCCGACGCCGACATCGAGTTCGCGATCGGCGAGGATGGCGGCAATTTCGCGGTCGCCGGCACGGACCGGCGGATTTCGATCACCGATATCGCCAAGGCCTCGTTCCAGACCGCGCGGCTGCCGAAGGAGCTGGAAGGAGGACTGTACGAGACCGGCACGTTTGCGCCGGACGACAACACCTATCCCAATGGCTGCCACATCTGCGAGGTCGAGATCGACCCCGATACCGGCGCGCTGGAGATCGTGCGCTATGTGGTGATCGACGATGTCGGCACGGTGGTGAACCCGATCGGCCTCAAGGGCCAGATCCACGGCGGCGTCGCCCAGGGGCTGGGGCAGGCGCTGATGGAACAGGTCGTCTACGACCGCGAGTCGGGGCAGAACCTTACGGGGAGCTTTATGGACTACGCGATGCCGCGCGCCGATGTGATGCCGTACATGGAAATCCACTCGAACCCGGTGCCGACCAAGCGCAATCCGTTGGGTGCGAAAGGCGCCGGCGAAGCGGGGACGGTCGGCGCGCTGCCATCGATCGTCAACGCGATCATCGATGCGCTGTCGCCGCTCGGGGTCAAAAGCCTCGACATGCCGGCAACCCCGGCGCGCGTCTGGCAGGCGATCAAGGAAGCGCGCCCGGCAAGCCAGGCTTCGTGACCGGCCTGCCGTCGATGACCCGCGTCGTCACGGCGGCGCTGACGCTGCTCGCCTGCGCCGGGAGCCTCGCACAGGCCGAGGAGCCGGTGGCCGAGCGCCTGTCGGTTCCCGGGCCGATCACGTTCGGCCCAGAGACCTACAAGTTGTCGTGGAGCTCGCATCCGTCGGCGAATTATTACAAGCAGGAATATCTGCCGGACGGCCAGGCGAGCGAGCATTTCCGGCAGATGGTGCTCGTCGAAGCGACCCTGCTTGAGGCTGACGTGGCGCACGTCGCGGCGAGCCAGGTGCAATGGCTCGACAACCGCAAGGCGACCGATCCGCTGGTCAACTACGCGATCCTCAAAAACCCGAAGACCGGCGAGGTCATCCTCGATTTCGTGCTCAGCGCGGACGAGCCGAAACAGGACTATCTCGTCGAATGGAATGCGTATCGCTATGCACTGTTGCCGCAAAAAGACGGCAAGCGGGGAGTCTTGCTGTTCGGCATCAGCCGCCGCGCCTATGGCGACGATACGACTGATTTTCTCCGCGCCCTCAAGTCGACGCGGTCGCAGGAGATCGATGCCCTCGCCAAATACAAGCTGCCGGCGGTAACGCCGCGCGCCGCGGACTGAGGGCCGCGCCGCGCATCGCTTGCAGGGATCGGGGCCGAGCGCCTAGGCGCCGCGGGTATTTTTGACCAGGCAGGCTAGGCCGTAACCAACCGCGGCGGCCAGCAACAGCGAGCCCCAGACGTTCTCGCGGGTGAAGCCCTCGACGATGTTGAGCACGTCGCCGCTAGCGTTGTAGGCCGTTTGCGCGGCGGCGGATGCCTGACGCCCCGCCTCGCGCGAATATTCGCTTGCCCGCGAGGTAATATCCGCCGCTGCATTCTTTACCGTCTCCGCCGTGTCGGCGATGACGCCCTGCGCCTGTTCCGCCGCCTCGGTGATGCCGTTCCGCTGATTTTGCATGCCGCATTCTCCCACGCGCGATTGCCACGTTCTCGCCCCGGCAAACGCGGCACCGCCTGCCCGCGTTCCGAGCCGGCACATGGGCCGCCTGCACTTACGGCATAGGAAAATCCGCTCGGCTGGGGTTAGAGTTCTCGCCAGACCGATCGCGTCCGGAAGGGAACGACCCATGCAATACAAGCGCATCTCCGCCGATTGCCATCTCGATATGCCGTGCATGCCGCCGGAGCTGTTCGTCGAGAACGCCCGCCGCGACCTCAAGGAAAAGATGCCGCATGTCGTCGACGGCCCGGACGGTCCGCATTGGGTCGCCTCGAACGGCGCCGATTTCGGTCTGGTCAACGGGGTCGGCCCAGGCGGTGCGAAATACGTCCCCGGCCAGAACTACCGGGTCGACAAGATGCATGAGGCCGGGCTCTACGACGACGCCAAGAAGGGCAAGTTCCGGGCGCGTGACCCCGATCTGCGGCTCAAGGACATGATGGATGACGGCGTCGACGCCGAGATCATCTATGGCGTGCTCGGCTCGGCTTCGAAGCTCGACGACAAGGAAGCCTCGAACGAGCTGCTGCGCATCTACAATGACTGGCTGAAGGCGGTGTGGACCAAGCACCCCGACCGGCAGCTGCCGCTCGCCTGCCTGCCCTACGGCGACATCGAAGAGGCGGTAAAGGAGATCCACCGCGTCGCCAAGCTCGGCCTGCGCGGGCTCGAGCTGTCGTGCTCGTGGGATATGGTGCCGATGTGGCATCCGGATTGGGAAAAGCTGTGGAAGGCGGTCGCCGATGTCGATCTGCCGCTGCATTTCCATACCTTCCCGACGACGAACCCCAAGGCGCGCGCCGAGACGAGCGCTCAGGTGCGCCGCGCGGCGATGTTCACCGGCGTGTCGGCCTTCCAGATGGGCCTCATCAACATCATCGCGGCGATGATCGGCGCCGGCGTCTTCGACCGCTATCCGAGCCTGCGCGTGTCGTTTGGCGAAAGCGGCGCGGGCTGGCTTGCCTATGCGCTCGACCGGATGGATTTCGAGTTCGAGGACCGCTTCCGCGATCTGATGAAGCTAAAGCCGTCGGAATACTGGAAGCGCTCGTGCAAGTGCACGTTCCAGTACGACCGGATCGGCGCCAAGCTGCTCGACGATATCGGCGTCGACACGATGATGTGGGGCTCCGACTATCCGCACACCGACGGCGTCTGGCCGGAATCGGACCGCTTTATCGACGAGCAATTCGCCGAGCTGACTCCCGAACAGGTGCACAAGATCACCTGCGAGAACGCGGCGAAATTCTATCGCTTCACCAACTGAGGCGCGCGGTCCTAAGCCGGCCGTCGCCCAAAGGTATCGCCTGAACCCCTGCCGCAAGGCGGGAGGGGTTCAGGCAGGCCGCTGCCCGTCGCGAGGCGCCTGCCGCGGCGCCGCGGCGGCGGCTGGATGGCGGCATCGAAGCTATCACATTCGCGAAACCCAGCCCGCCGCAACTAACTCTAGGCGCACGGGAAAAATCGTACTATTGCCTTATTATCACCCTGCGATGGTATTTTTTGGGGCAGCAACGTGGATCCAGATCGCAGTTTTGGCTTTCTAGCGCATGATGTCGCGCGGCTTTACGGCCGGCGTTTCGACCGGAACGGCAGGCGGCTGGGGCTGACCCGGGCGCAGTGCCGCACGCTGGGCTATCTGGCGCGCAACGAGGGCATCAATCAGGCCGGTCTCGCCGATCTGCTAGAAATCCGGCCAATGACGCTGGTGCGCCAGATCGACCGGATGCAGGAGGCAGGCTGGATCGAGCGGCGTCCCGATCCGACCGACCGCCGCGCCCGCCGGCTGTTCCTGACGGACAAGGCGCGTCCGGTGCTCGGGCGTATCTGGGACGTCGCGACGGAGACGCAGGACCAGGTGCTGGCGACGCTGTCGCCCGACGAGGCCGAAACGCTGATCGACCTGATGCGTCGGGTGCACGGCGCGATGACCGACCGTACACCCTCGCGGCCGCTGCACGCGACGATCCGGCCGCTGATGTCCAAGTCGCCAGCAGTTGCCGCCGCTGAGGGCACGCGATGACGACTTCCACCGAGGGGCAGCCGCCAGCACCGTTGCTCCGCCGGGTCTTGGGCGACCGCGGCGGGCGGATCAGCACGCCGACGCGGCCGCTGCGCCAACGCTTGCGCATGCCGCTGATGATAGCCGGCCCGGCCGTCGTGGCGATTGGCGCCGGCTGGTGGTATCTGACCAGCGGCCGCTATGTCGAGACCGACGACGCCTACATCCAGGCCGCGCGCACGGTCATCAGCGCCGACGTGGCGGGCCGAGTGATATCGGTCGATGTGAGCGACAACCAGCGAGTGACCAAGGGCCAAGTGCTGTACCGGCTCGACCCGGTCAGTTATCAGGCCGCCGTCAACGACGCCAAGGCGCAACTCGGCATCGCCCGACTGCAGGTCGAGGCGCTCAAGGCGACGTATCAGCAGAAGCTGGCCGAAAACAAGTCAGCGCAGGAAACCCTGGATTACAGCCAGCGCGAATACGATCGGCAAAAGAAGCTGCTCGGGTCGGGGGTCTCCTCGCAAGCGCAGTTCGATCAGGCGTCGAACGCACTCGAGGTCGCTCGCCAGCGCGTCGTCGCGACCCAGCAGGACATCGAGAACACCCTGGCGCAATTGGGCGGCAACCCGGACATCCCGGTCAACGAGCACCCGATGGTGCAACGCGCGCAAGCGGTGCTCGACGAAAAGCAGATCGACCTGAACGACACGGTGATCCACGCGCCGGAAAGCGGCACGGTCACCAAGGTCGAACAACTGCAGATCGGCGACTACATGACTTCGGCGACCCCGGTCTTCTCGCTGATGTCGGACCGGCTGTGGGTCGAAGCGAACTTCAAGGAAACCGAACTCACGCATATGCGGCCGGGCCAGGATGCGACCGTCGAGATCGATACCTATCCCGACATCGAGTTCCACGCCAAGGTCGAGAGCCTCAGCCCTGGCACCGGGCTCACCTTCTCGCTGCTGCCGCCGGAAAACGCGACCGGCAACTGGGTCAAAGTGGTGCAGCGCCTGCCGGTCCGGCTTTCGCTGGAAAACACCGATCCCAATACGCCGCCGCTTCACGCCGGGCTGAGCGCGACGGTCGAGGTCGATACGCATTACCGCCGGCCCTGGCTCGCCTGGTTGCAACGGAGCTATGATCGGTTGTTCGGGACAGCGCGGGCGGCCGAGACAAAATAATGCCATCGAGGGGGGGAACGGCGGGCTCGCTGGCAGCGCTCGCGGGGGTGGCGCTGCTGCTTGCCGGATGCAAGCAGGGCCCGAATCTCTTTTCGCCGCAGCCGCCGGCGGAAAAAAGCTACACGAGGCCTGACGCGGCGGTGCCGCCGGCCGATGTGCCCGGCGTCAAGACCAAGGCCGCGCAGCGCGTCGCAATAGGCGCCAAGGTCAAAAGCGATTGGTGGACGCTGTTCCACTCGCAGCCGCTCGACGGGGTGATGCGCGAGGCGCTCGCCGGCAGCCCGACGATCCAACAGGCCACCGCGACGCTCGCCCAGGGACGGGAGCTGACCGTTGCCGCGGCGGGCGGATTGCTGCCGCAGGTCGATCTTGGCGCGCAAGCCGGCGGGCAAGCGGTGAATGTGCAGATCAGCGGCGTCAACCGTCCGCCGGTGACGGTCCCGATCCTCGGCGTCGGACCGACGGTCAGCTATACGATGGACGTGTTCGGCGCGCTGCAGCGAACCGTCGAGGCGCAATCGGCCCAGGCCGATGTCAGCGACTACCAGCTCGCGGCGACCTATCTCGCGCTGAGCGGCAACATCACCAACCAGGCGATCGCCATCGCCGGGCTGCGCGCGCAGATCAAAACCGTGGGCGATATCCTCGGCGACGACCAGAAAAACCTCGACCTCGTCAAAACCGCGCAGGCCGGCGGCACCGCGACGATGGTCGATGTGACCACGGCGCAGACCCAGCTCAACAACGACCGCACCCTGCTCCCGCCGTTGCGCCAGCAGCTGAGCGTGGCGCGCGATGCGGTGACCGTCTATGCCGGCAAGACGCCGGCCGACTGGTCACCGCCGGACTTCGCCCTCGATTCGCTGGTCCTGCCGCCGGTCGTGCCGGTGAGCCTGCCTTCGGAGCTGGTGCGCCAACGGCCCGACATCCTTGCCGCGGAGGCGCAGCTGCATGTCGCGGCGGCGCAGCTCGGCATCGCCACCGCCAACCTCTATCCGAAATTCACGCTGACTGCGGGCTTTGCGCAGACCGCCACCGATGTGAGCAATTTCACCGGTGCTTTTTCCGCCTGGAGCGCTTTCGCCACCATGGCCGCGCCGATCTTCCACGGCGGCACATTGCAGGCGCAGCAGCGCGCGGCGAAAGACGCGCTCGACGCTTCCTGGGCGGCATACCGGCAGACCGTGATCCAAGCTTTCGGCCAGGTCGCCGACGAGCTGCAGGCGTTGGCGCATGACGACGAGGCGGTAAAGTCCCAGCTCGCCGCGCTGGCTTCGGCAAATCAGGCGCTGAAGCTCGCCCGGCTCAGCTACCAGGCCGGCAATTCGACCCTGCTGCAGCTGCTCGATCCCGAGCGGCAGCGCGAGCAGGCGGTGCTAGGCCTGGTGCGCGCCCGGACGCAACGGCTCGCCGACACCGCGCAGCTTCTCGTCGCGCTTGGCAGCGGCTGGTGGGACACGCCGCCCTCAGCGCCCGGTCCGGAGCCCGACCCGCACGCTCTGGTGCCTGGCTCGCCGACCTCGGCGCCGACCCTGCCGGCAACCCAGGCACCCGACGAAGGCCCCTTCTGGGAGAAATGGTTCAAAAGCTGAGGGTCGGCGGGGAGGGGCGGTGTGGCCCATCCGCCGCCGATTGGCCTCAGCGACTACCAGCGGCGCCAGTATCCATAATGGTGCCAATATGGGTGCCAGCCCCAGCCCCAAGGATGGCCGTAATAAGCGTGCCACCAATAGGGGTGATAGCACTGCCAGCCCCAACCGTTCCACCAGCAGGCCGCATCAGCCGGATGCACCGTAAAAGCGCCGACGAGGACGATCGCGGCCAGGGTGCTGAGCAGGAGTTTCATGGCATCACCTTCGGTCTTGCGTAAAGCCTGACGCCATCAGATACGCACCGGAAGCGTTTCATAGTTCCCTTATGACGGAAATTTTTTAGCGAAAGCCGCGACGCGAAAACGGCGGCGCAGGGAAGCCCACGCCGCCGATCTTACCTCGCCATGGGCTACCAGGGATGGTGCCAATGGTCCCAATGATGGTGCCAACCCCACGGATGGGAACAATGTATGCCCCATGGCGTGTCCCAGCAAGCCGCTTGCGCCGGCGCAGTCGCCGCGCCAAGCAGCGCCACCACGGCCAGAGCGCCCAGTATCGTTTTCATAGCCTCACCTTTTCTTGTTACCAAGATGATGCCATGCCAACGCACCACCCCCGTTTCCTGTTCCCAAAAAACCTACCCAGCCAGATGAAAGCTTGACGCGCCTGACCGCGCTCACGCCGCTGCGAGCTGGCGCGGCCGGTAGATCGAAAGATGACCGGTGCGGGCGAGCGGCGTGCTGTTGTTGGCGACAATGAGCGCGTCGAGATCGACAAAAAGATGGCCCTTATGCTCGTAATTGGCCACCACACGCGCCCGCACGCTCAGCGAATCGCCGAGCCGAGCCGCGGCGAAATGCTGGATCTTGCTGCCGACATGCATCCATGGCCCAAGCGTCACATTGCGGTTAAGCGCAAAATTGCCGATATGCGGCACCAGCACCGGGTGCAGTAAGCCCTCGGCAACGTAAAGCGGCGAGCTTTCGCCCACGTCGCCGACATATTGCGCGACGAGCTCGGAGGTCACCGGAAACGGGTCTATCCCGAGCCAGGTCCCGACCGCCAGGGATGCTTCATCGGCCGGCGGGCGGCTCGACCACTGCGGCACGTCGCGAAAATCGGCGAGTGGCGGCGGCGGCGCCGCGGCCGGCAGCGCCGCAGTGCCGCTGGCGCAGACGACGCCGCGGCATTCGACACGGATGTCGAGCGCGCCGTCGCATTCGGTCGCGGTCACCGAGACCTCGTCGCCGTCGTAGACCGGTTTTGCGAACCGGCATTCCGCCGTTCCGCGCTTGAGCCAAGCGCGGCCCCAGCGCTCCAGCGGCAGGTGCGTCATATAGGCATAGACGATCGCACCCGGCACCAGGCCGCCGCCGAACCCGAATTTCTTGGCGACTTCATCATCATGAATTTTGTTTTCGGAGGCTTTGGCCGTGTTGAAGGCCCGCACCGAATAGCTGAACGCGCTCATCGCGTATCTCCAGATGGATGCCGGCTGTCGCCGGTATGAGGATGCAAGACCGTTCCGTCCCTACACCCTCATTTCGTCTTGTCGGCGATGATCGCGTTTATAGCGTCGATGTCTTCCTTGGGCTGTTCGATCCCCGAGCGCTCGACCTGCAGCAACATGCCGACGCGGCTGTCGCGCGTGCCCCAGCCGCGAGTCATCGCCTCGGTCAGCTCTTCGAGCGCGAGGTTGGCGAGGCGCATCGGCACGCCGACTTCCTTGCCAAGCCCCACCGCCAGCGACACGTCCTTGTGCAGCAGGCGCAGCGCGAAATCGGCCGGGTCGTAGTGGCCGGCGAGGAACTTGCCGAGCCGGTCGAAGGTGCGCGGCCGGCCGGTCGCGCCCTGACGCACCGCCTGCCACAGATCGAGCGGCGGCACGCCGGCCTTGATGCCCATCGTGAACACCTCGGCGAGTGCGACATTCATCACCGCGCTGGTGCAGTTATGCACGAGCTTGGCGATGGTGCCGGCGCCGCTCGGGCCGATGTAAGCGGCCTGATCGCCCATCGCGCCGAGCACCGCCTGGTAGCGGTTGAACTGCTGCTCGTCGCCACCGACCCAGATCGCCATCTTGCCGCTGGCGGCGCCGCCCGGCCCGCCGCTCACCGGCGAATCGAGCATGGCGATATTCTTTTCGGCGAAGACCGCGTTGAGCTTGCGCACCACCGACACGGAATTGGTCGACATGTCGAAAAACGCAGTGTCGGGTTTCATCCCCTCGATGAGCCCATTGGGTCCGATCGCCACTGCCTCGACATCGGCCGGCACTGGCAGCGAGGTGAACACGACCTCGCTTTGCTCGCCCACCGCCTTCGGGCTGTCGGCCCAGGTCGCGCCATTGGCGATATAAGGCTCGGCCGCGGCCCGGCGCAGGTCATGGACGACGAGCTGGTGCCCGGCCTTTTGCAGATTGGCCGCCATGCCCTTGCCCATCATCCCGAGCCCGATAAACCCGACCTTCATGCTCTTTCCTCCACTCGATGTCCCGTCATTGCGAGCGCGGCGAAGCAATCTCGCGCCGATCTAGCCTCGATTTAGCGAGATTGCGCGGCGTCGCGCTGACGCGCGTCTCGCAATGACGAATTATCCCTCGCGGTGCCGCAGCTGATTGTTGACCTGGCGATCGCCGCCGAGCCAGCGCCGGAGCTCGCTGTGCGCGTCAGCGCGGCGCAACGCGTCGATCTCAGCCACATCGGGCGGATCGCAGGTGAATTCGAGGATCATCCCGTCGGGCGAGCGCGTGTAGATCGACTTGCAATAGCCGTGGTCGGTCTCGCGGAACGGCTCGCCGACGGCGTTGAGGCGCGCCTTGAGCTCGTCGTAGGTCTGGTCGCTGGCCTTCAAGGCGATGTGGAAATGGCTGTCGACCTTTGGCGGCTGCTTCGCCTGGGTCAGCTCGTACATTTCGGGATCGGCGAACTGGAAGAACGCCAGCGCGCCGCCATCCTTCAGCCCGAAAAACGTGTGGCAGAAATCGACCTCGCGGCCGAGATCGGCGCGATAGGTTCGCTCGCACCAGGTCGCGACCAGCGGAATGCCGAGAATGTCCTCGAGGAAGTGCCGGTTAGCCTCGTGATCCTTCACCACATAGGCGTTGTGGTGCAGCCGCAGGGGCAATTCATCGAGCAATTTCACTTCGGTCCGCGGTCTGGCTTCGAGTGTATCCATCGGTATCCTCCCTGGCGCTGAATGGAGCATATTTCCCGGACCGCCGGGCCGCAATGCTATCCCCCTACCCCGCCGACTTCACCGCGCCGCCGGCATGCAACGCGGCGACCTCCGCGACCGAGAAGCCCCAGTCTTGCAGCACCTCGTCGGTGTGCTCGCCGCAATAGGCCGGCCGGCTCTCCACCCGTGCCGGCGTGCCGAGGAAGCGTGGCGCAGGTCCGGGCTGGGCGACCCCATCGACCTCGACAAAGCTGCCGCGGTGCCGGTTGTGCTCGTGCTCGATCGCCTCCGACATGGTCAGCACCGGCGCGAAGCAGATGTCGGTCTGCTGCATGATCGCGACCCATTCGGCGCGCGTCTTCTGCTTGAAAATCTTGGCGAAGCGCTCCTGCATCGCCGGCCATTGCGCGCGGTCGGATTGCGTCGGCAGATCGGCGCCTTCGAGCCCGGTATGGGTCAGCAAGAGCTTGTAGAATTGCGGCTCGATCGAGCCGACCGAGATGAACTCGCCGTCCTTGGTCTCATAGACATGATAGAAATGCGAGCCGCCATCGGTGCGGTTATGCCCGCGTTTTTCGACCCACGCACCCGAAGCGAGCGCGCCGTACATCATCGTCATCAGCGACGCCGCGCCCTCGACCATCGAGCAGTCGATGACCTGCCCCTTGCCGGTCGCCTTGGCGCTCAAGACGCCGGCCAGCACGCCCATCGCCAGATACAGCGCGCCGCCGCCGAAATCGCCGACCAAATTCAACGGGGGCACTGGCGGCCCGTCCCGCTCGCCGATCGTCGCGAGCGCTCCGGAGAGCGCGATGTAGTTGATGTCGTGCCCGGCGATGTGGGCGATTGGCCCATCCTGACCCCAGCCGGTCATCCGGCCGTAGACCAGCCGCTTGTTGCGCCCAAGACAGATATCGGGGCCGAGGCCGAGCCGCTCCATGACGCCGGGCCGGAACCCCTCGATCAGTGCGTCGGCCTGGTCGATAAGGCGAAGCACGGCGTCCTGCCCGGTCTTGTTCTTGAGGTCGACCGCGATATTGCGCCGACCGCGCAACAGGAGGTTGAAGCGCGCGTCGTTGCCGTCGCGGTCGGTGTCGGCGCCGACATTGCCGGCGCGGTCGATCCGCACCACCTCGGCGCCCATATCGGCGAACAGCATCGCGCAGAACGGCGCCGGCCCGATGCCGGCGAGTTCGATGATCTTGACGCCTTCGAGCGGTCCCATATCTGCCAGCCTCACAACCGCCTTGGCCGGGCTTGACCCGACCACCCATGAATAGCATGAGAGTATTCGTGGACCCCCGGGTCAAGCCCGGGGGAGGCGAATGGATTAAAGGTCCCGGAAATGCGGATCGTGATTACGGGAGGGTGCGGGTTTCTTGGCCGGCGGCTGGCGCTGTTGCTGCTTGAGAAAGGCACCGCGCATGGGCCGGTCGAAGAGTTGGTGCTATTCGACAACGCGCCCTCGGCGCTGCCGCTGCCCGACGACAAGCGCGTCTCGGTCGTCACCGGCGATATCGCCGACCGCGCGACGGTGGCGAAACTCATCTCCCCCGGCATCGATGCGGTCTTTCACCTCGCGGCGATCGTCAGCGGCCAGGCCGAAGCGGACACCGACCTCGGGTATCGGGTCAATCTCGACGGCACGCGGGCGGTGCTCGACGCCTGCCGCGCGCTGGGTAGCGTGCCCAAGGTAATCTTCGCCAGCTCGCTGGCGGTCTATGGCGGGGCGCTGCCGCCGGCGGTCGGCGACGACACCGCGCTGACCCCGCAAAGTTCCTACGGCACGCAGAAGGCGATCGGCGAGCTTTTGGTCAACGATTACAGTCGTAAGGGATTTGTCGACGGCCGGGCGCTGCGGCTGCCGACCGTGGTGGTGCGGCCGGGCTTGCCGAACCGCGCCGCCTCGACCTTTGCCTCATCGATCATCCGTGAGCCGCTGACCGGCAAGGACGCGGTCTGTCCGGTGTCGCCCGACACGGTCATGGCGCTCGCCTCTCCCCGCCGCGTGGTGGCGTCGCTCGCCCACGCCCTCGACATTGCGAGCGACGCGATCGGGCAGCACCGCACTTTGCAGCTGCCGGGCTACTCCGTGTCGGTCGGCGAGATGGCCGAGGCGCTACGGCGAGCCGGCGGCGACAACGTCTATAAGCGCATCGCCTGGCAACCCGACGCGACGATCCAGGCGATTGTCGGAAGCTGGCCGCGCGAGCTACAGGCGCCGCGCGCCGAGGCGCTCGGCTTCCAGCCCGATGCCGGCATCGACGAGGCCGTCAGGTTCTTTATCGAGGACGACCTCGCGATGCAGCAAGCGTTGGCGGGCTAGCACCTACTCCGCAGCCTCAAGCGCGAGATCGCCGGCGACTGTTTCGAGCTGACCCACCGTCTCCTTACCGAACAGCACCGGGATGAAGGCGCCGCACAGCACGACAATTGTGATCGTGCCGAAGAAGGTGAATGGCTCGCCGACATGCGGCTCCATCAGGAACGGCGCCAGCACGCCGGCGAAAATCCGGCCGAAGGCCTCCCCGAAAATATTGCCGCGGCCGCGCAGCGCTGTCGGGAACTGTTCCGACAAATAGACTCTCGTCGCGGTGAACGACGACAGCGCGGTGAAACCGAGAACAACCGCGCCGGCGGTCATCATGAGACCTGCGTATTCCCCCGCCAGATGCGCCGTCGCCATCAGGATGAGGCCCGGGAATGCTCCCGAGAGCGCAAAGGCAATCGTCCAGCGTCGGCCCCAGCGCTCCATCAGGAGCGCGTTGAACGCCTTACCGGGGATCGTCGACAAGAACACGATCGTCGTGATCGCGAACCCGGTCGACACCGCCGAGCCCTGCTCGATCAGCGCCTTCGGCAGCAGGATCGCGATCAGGTAATAAGCCGTGCCGGCGGACATCGCGGTGACGATGCCGACCACCGTCCAGCGCAGCTGGCCGGGAGCGAACAAGGCACTGAACTTGGGCAATCGCGCGCGGGCTTCGGCCAGGTTGGTACCGAGTTCCTCGACCGTCAGGTAGGGCACTTTGTCGCCGCAGCGGCGGATGTAATGGTTCACAGTATCGACCGCTTCCTGCGTCCGCCCGTGACGCAGCTGCCAGCGCGCGCTTTGCGGGATCACCAGATGCACGAGAACCGGCACCACAAACAGCGCCAGCCCGCCCGGCAGCGCCACCCAGCGGAAGCCGTTCGCACTGCCGGCTAGCAGACCGGCGACCAGCGGCAATAGCGCGAAAGCGCTCGCCAGACAGATTTCGTAGATCGCGCCATAAGTTCGCCGATGCTGCGCCGGCATCAACTCGGCCGCCACCGGGAATGGCGCGGTGATCGCGAAACCGAGCCCGATGCCGGTCAACAAGCGCACGACGATAAGCTGCTCGGCGGTCTGCACAAACGGGATCATCAGCGTGAAAAAGGTCATGCCGACAACGCCGATCTGGATGATCGTTTTGCGGCTGACATGGTCGGAGATCGCCGCCGAGATGAACCCGCCGACGACGACGAACATCGTCGCGGCGACGGTCAGCCAGCGAATCTGATCGGGCGTGATGTGGAGCGGGCCCTTGGCCAGAACCAGCAGCGATCCGGTCAACGCCAGGTCGTAACCGTCGGTGAAACCGACAAGACCCAGCACCAAGATCACCGCGACGTGGTAGGGGCTGAACGGAATGCTGTCGAGCTTACGCCCCAGAACGGAAATAGCCGGCATATCAGGCATTTTGCTTAACCTCCCCTGGTACTAGTCCGTAAACGAACCGCCACCGTTAGCCGGCGGACAACTGACTTTGACGCTCTTTCGCATAAAACTGTCGTATGAATCTAACGTGGTTGCAATCGGCAACAGCAAATCGCAAGGAACCGCCTGGCATTGCGGAGAAGCCGCGAGCGGCGGATACTCCGGGTGCTCTCGGGGTTGGGGGTTTCATCGCGGGATGGGTAGGTTCGCACGCCTGGCGGCGGGGATGCTCGTGCTGGCGCTGAGCGGGTGCGTCTATGTCCAGCAGTTACGGCAACAGATTCAGCCGGAGCTGCAGGCGGATTGGCCGGCGCTGCTCACCTGCCATGGCGATTTTGCACAGTTCGCCAACGGCTTTATGGTCGCGCGGCCCATGGAGCTGCATTTCGCCGTCTGGTGGACGGTTCCGGCGGTCCAGCCGACGGACGGCGGATCGCCGGCACGTGTCCTGTCAGTGACCCCGCTCGAGCTGTCGTTCGAGGTGCAGTACGAAGGCTACAAGGTCGCCTACCACCTCAACCGGGTCGATGGCACGTTCAGCCAGCGGCCGAATTTGGGCGGCATCTTCTTCGGCACTTGCTACCCGAAGCCGCTGACGACGCAGCTCTAGCCGACACCCGCCTTGTGCTTTTCATCGCCGTGGCCGGGCTTGACCCGAGGGGCCTCAACCCGCGCAGGCGAGCGTTGTTACGTCCGCGCGGAATCGTAGGGGTAGAGCGCGTCGCCATCCTTATATTTCGCCGGCCACAGGATCACCGGCTGGCCGCCGGTATTGAACTGGTCGATGCCGTTGCCCGTGACGTGCTGGAATTGCACCATCAGCGAGTGCGACACGCTGAGCTCGCCGTCCTCGCCAAAAGCGATATCGCCCATCACTGTCTTAAAGGTGGTGGCGCGCATGTAGTCTGCCATCTTGTCCTGGTCGGTGCCTTTGACCGCTTCGACCGTGTCCGCCAGCACCTGCATGTAGGTGTAGGCCCAGGGCGCCAGGTAATAGCCGAGCGGATCGACCCCCGAGTTCGCCGCTTTTGCCTGGTACTTCTTGAGGAAATCGAGCACGCCGGGGAACTGCATCGTCTTGGCGGGGAGCCAGAAATCGTAATTGACGATGCCGTTCATCAATGGCCCGAGCTGCTCCTTGACCGAGGTGGTCTGCAAGCCGACCATGCCGCCGCCAAACAACTTGGTCTTCAGCCCGACCTCGTTGGCGGCGCGCACCATGCCGACGCTGTCGAGCGGGTACGACGCGACAAACACAGCATCGGGATTGGTCGCCTGCACCGCGCGAACGATCGGGCTGAAATCGGTGGTGTTCGGCGGGTAGCTCTTGTCGTAGACGATATCCCAGCCGAACTTCTTGGCGTTGGTGCGCACGCCTTCGGCTGAGGCGCGCGGGTATTCGGCATCGGCGGCGACGATCGCCAGGGTCTTGGGCGCCGGGTTCTGCGCCGCGCCGACCTCGAAGAAACCGACCGTCGACGACACCGTGGGGTCGGGTCCGGTCGGGGTGATCGTGAAGTATTTCGGGTAGTGAAACTGTGCGTTCACCGCGAGGCCGAATAGCGACAGGAAGGTCTTGTTGTGCTGGATGATGACCGGCATCGCCGGCGCGATGACATTGGTGCCGTAACCGGAGACGACGAGATCGACCTTGTCGACATCGAGCAGCTTGGTATAGATGCCCGGCACGGTCGCTGGGTTCGACTGGTCGTCATAGATGACGAATTCGACTGGACGGCCGATCAGCCCGCCCTTGGCGTTGACGCCATCCTTCCAGATATCCATCGCGATCAGCGCCGACTTGCCGTTGGCGGCGAGCGGCCCGGTCTGCGCCATGCCGAGGCCGATACGCAGCGGGTCCGCCGCCCGCAAGCCGCGGGGCAAAAGCGGGCTGGCGGCGACGCCGAGAACGGTGGCGGCGCCAAGCACGGTGAACGAGCGGCGATCCATGACTTCCTCCCCTATTTCCCGATGCCGAAGCTGTGACATCGCGGCGGCCGGCATCCGGTGTATTTTGGCGATGTATATTTCGCGCGCGCAGTTAAGCCGTAGGCGGACGCCGATGAAAGCAATTTTCGTTATTCTTGCGCTGCTGGCGTCATCGGCCGCATCCGCGGCCGAGACGCGGCCCTTCGTCGTCGAGCTGTTCACCTCGCAGGGCTGCTCGTCATGCCCGCCGGCCGACGCGTTTCTCGGCGAGCTGGCCAAGCGCGCGGATGTCGTCGCGCTCGGCTTTCACATCACCTATTGGGACGGCGCGCAATGGCGCGACCCGCTGTCGCTGCGAGCGGCGACCGAACGGCAGCGCACGTATGATCAGCGCCTGACCGGTGGCCAGGTCTATACGCCGCAAATGGTTATCGACGGCACCCAAGACGCAGTCGGCTCCGACCGCGCGGAGGTGCAGGCCGCGCTCGCCAAGGCGCAGCCTGTCGCGATCGCCCCCGTCGCCTTCGCGGGCGACCGCAGATCGGTGGCGATCGGCGGTGGAAATGGGCCGGAGAGTGCGTCAGGGAACACGATCGTGCTGCTCGTCCGCTATGCGTTGAGCCGTTCGACGCAGGTCAAGGGCGGTGAGAATGCCGGGCGGACGGCAACCGACGTCAACGGCGTCACCGCATTGACGACGCTCGGCCGTTGGGATGGCAAGGCGGCCACCTTCACCGTCGAGCCTCCGAGCGACAACGAAGGGATCGCGGTGCTGGTTCAGGCGCCGGACGGCCGCATCCTCGGCGCGGCCTCGGCGACGGCGCCCGCTACATCACGGCCCCAAGCACCCAGGGCGTGAACTCGTCCTCGCCAAACCCGAGGATCTCGCTCTTGGTCTGTTTGCCCGAGGCGGTGTCGAGCACCAGCTTGAAGATGCGCTCGCCCATCTCAGCGACCGTGGCCGCGCCATCGGCGATCGGGCCGCAATCGATGTCCATGTCGTCTTCCATGCGGCGAAAAAGCGGCGTGTTGGTGGCGAGCTTCAGCGACGGTGCGGGCTTGCAGCCGAAAACCGAGCCGCGGCCCGTGGTGAAGCAGATGATGTTGGCGCCGCCGGCGACCTGGCCGGTCGCCGAGACCGGGTCGTAGCCCGGCGTGTCCATGAACACGAAGCCCTTCTTGATGATCGGCTCGGCGTAGCGGTAGACGTCGACAAGGTTGGTGCTGCCGCCCTTGGCGACCGCGCCCAATGATTTTTCGAGGATCGTGGTCAGCCCGCCCGCCTTGTTGCCGGGCGACGGGTTGTTGTTCATCTCGCCGCCGGTCCGTGCGGTGTAGTCCTCCCACCAGCGGATGCGCTCGACGAGCTTCTCGCCGACCTCACGGCTTTGCGCGCGCCGGGTCAGCAGATGCTCGGCGCCGTAAATCTCCGGCGTTTCCGACAGCACCGCCGTGCCGCCGTGCCGCACCAGCAGATCGACGCAGGCGCCGAGCGCCGGGTTGGCGGTGATCCCGGAATATCCGTCCGACCCGCCGCATTGCAGCGCCAAGGTCAGATGGCTCGCCGGCACGGTCTCGCGCCGCACGTCGTTCGCCGCGGGGAGCATCGCCTTGAGGCGCGCGACGCCTTCCCTGACGGTCTTTGTCGTACCGCCGGCGTCCTGGATCGTCATCGTCGTCAGCATCGGGCCTTCCTCGAGCCCTTCGGCGCGCATCAGTCCGGCGATCTGGTTCGCTTCGCAGCCGAGCCCCAGCACCAGCACGCCGGCAAAATTCGGATGCCGCGCATAGCCGGCGATCGTGCGGCGCAGGAGGGCCATCGGCTCGCCCTCGACCCCCATCCCGCAGCCGGTGCCGTGCCCGAGCGCGATCACCCCATCGACATTGGCGAACTCGGAGAGGGCGCCGCCACGGAATTGCTCGGCGATAAAGCGAGCGGCGCTGGCCGAGCAGTTGACCGTGGTCAGCACGCCGAGATAGTTGCGCGTGGCGACGCGCCCATCGGCGCGAACGATGCCCTGAAATGTCGCGCCGGAAGCCGGCTCGACCGAATGCGCATCGACCCCGAACGCATAATCACGGGCAAAATCGCCCATCGCCATGTTATGCGTGTGGACGTGGTCGCCAGGTGCGATCGCCTCGGTCGCGAAGCCGAGGATCTGGCCGTATTTGCGCACAGCTTCGCCAGCCGCAACCGGCGCGGTCGCGATCTTGTGCCCGACCGGCACATGGCTGCGCGCCTTCACGCCCTCGCCGGCGATCTCGGTGCCGGGCAGGAGATCGGCGCGGGCGACGACGACATTGTCGACCGGATTGAGGCGGATGGTCAGCGGCGGCATCGCGGCTCCCCTAAAAACCGAGCCGGCAATTTACAGAGGCGGCAACGGCGTGGCAATTTGGCCGGGAAGCCAACGGGCTGCGGTGAGGAGCGATGGCGGGACGGCTCGACGGCAAGCGCGCGCTGGTGACGGCCGCGGGTCAGGGGATCGGCCGCGCGACCGCGCTCGCCTTCGCCGCCGAAGGCGCCAGCGTGCTGGCGACCGACATCGCCCCGGAAAAGCTCGCCGACCTGCCCGACAGACTGATCGCCACCCGCGCGCTCGACGCCCGTGACGAGGCGGCGATCGCAGCGCTGGCGGCCGAACTCCCGGCGCTCGACATCCTCTTCAACTGCGCCGGGTTCGTGCATCACGGCACGGTGCTGTCGACGACGACCGAGGCGTGGGACTTTTCGTTCGGCCTCAACGTCCGTTCGATGTTCCTGACGATCCGCGCCTTTTTGCCGAAGATGATCGAGGCCGGCGGCGGGTCGATCATCAACATGGCGTCGGGCGCGTCGTCGATCAAAGGCGTGCCCAATCGCTGTGCTTATGGCGCGACCAAGGCGGCGGTGATCGGCCTCACCAAATCGGTCGCCGCCGATTTTGTGACCGCCGGCATACGCTGCAACGCGATCTGCCCCGGCACCGTGCAGACCCCCTCGCTCGACGAGCGCATCGCCACGGCCGGCGCTTCCGCGCCCGGCGGCGTCCCCGCGGCGCGCCAGGCCTTTATCGATCGCCAGCCGCTGGGCCGCCTCGGGATGCCTGAGGAAATCGCCGCGCTCGCGGTCTATCTCGCGTCCGACGAAAGCAAATTCACCACCGGCGCGACCCATGTGATCGACGGCGGCTGGAGCCTTTAACCCCCAGGAGGATCCCATGAAGCTATTGCGCTACGGCCCCGCGGGCCATGAAAAGCCGGGCATCATTGACCGCGACGGCCGCGTCCGCGACCTCTCCGGCACGGTGCGGGACATCAACGGTGAGATGCTGTCGCCGGCCTCACTCGACCGGATCAAGCGGCTCGACCTCTCGACGCTGCCGCTGATCTCGGGCTCACCGCGCATCGGCGCCTGTGTCGGCAATGTCGGCAAGGTGCTGGCGATCGGCCTCAACTATAGGAAGCACGCCGAGGAGGCCGGCATGCCGATCCCGTCGGAGCCGATCTTTTTCTTGAAGGCGACAAGCAGTATCTGCGGTCCGAACGACGACGTGATCATTCCGCGCGGGTCGGAGAAGACCGATTACGAAGTGGAGCTGGCGATCGTCATTGGCACCAAGGCGAGCTATGTCGATGCCGGGGACGCCAAGAAATACATCGCCGGCTATTGCGTCGTGAACGACGTCAGCGAGCGCGAATACCAGCTCGAACGCCTTGGCCAATGGACCAAGGGCAAGAGCTGCGACACGTTCTGTCCGATGGGGCCGTGGCTGGTGACCGCCGACGAATTGGCCGACGCCGGCAAGCTGCAGGTGACGACCGATGTCAATGGCGAGCGACGGCAGGACAGCAACACCGCCGACCTCATCTTTGGCATCGAGCATATCGTCAGCTATGTCAGCCAATTCATGACCCTCTATCCGGGCGACGTGATCCCGACCGGCACGCCGCAAGGCGTGGCGATGGGCTTCAAGCCGCCCAAGTTCCTGCGCGCCGGCGACCGGATGCGCGTCGCGATCGAGGGCCTCGGTGAGCAGAACAACCGGCTCGTCGCGTACTCCGGCTAAGCCGGGCTCCACGAAGGGGGTGGCGATGGTCGCACGAACGCTCGGCACGCTGACGATCGGCCAGGCGCCGCGCCCTGACGTCGTGCCGATCATCGAGCAGCACGTGCCCGCGGACACGCGGCTCATTCATCGCGGCGCGCTCGACGGTCTGACTCGCGCCGAGATCGCCGCGCGCTACGAGGCCGATCCCGACGAGCCGGCACTGATCACCCGGCTGCTCGACGGCCGCTCCGTCAACCTGTCGCGACGGCGGACGCAGACTGCGGTGCAAGAGAAACTGACGCTTCTCGAAGACGATGGCTGCGATATTATCCTGGTACTCTGTACTGGTATTTTTGCCGGCCTCGAATGCCGCCGCGCCTGGCTGGTCGAACCCGACCACATCATCCCCGGCATGGTCGCCGGTCTCATTGAGCGCCGGCAATTGGGGATCATCGTGCCGATCGCCGGACAGATCGTGTCGGAGGCCGAGAAGTGGCGGCCGCTCGCGCGGACCCCGCTATTCGGGGTCGCCAGCCCCTATTCCGCCGATGATGCGAGCTTGCTCGCCGCCGGCCGGACCCTGCAGGCAGAGGGTGCCGAGGCGATCCTTCTCGACTGCATCGGCTTTACCGAGCGCCACCGCGCCGCGCTGGGCGCCCTCGGCCTGCCCGTAATGCTGTCGAACGCCATCGTCGCCAAGGCGGCCGGCGAATTGCTCGAAGGCTGAGGCGGAGGGGGCATGACCGACGATTTCGGCGCCTTTGTCCCCGGCGAGCGATTTCGCGTCGAAGGCAAGCCAGGCGGGCCGCTTTCCGGGCTGAGTTTCGCCGCCAAAGACCTGTTCGATGTCGCCGGGCACGTGACCGGCGGCGGCAACCCCGATTGGGCGCGGGTCAACCCCGTCCCGACGCGGCATGCCTGGGCGGTGCAACGGCTGCTCGACGCCGGCGCGACGCTGATCGGCAAGACGATCACCGACGAGGTCTCGCTCGGCATTCTCGGCGAGAACCCGTTCGACGGCACGGCGCGGAACCCGCGCGCGCCAGGCCGGGTGCCGGGCGGCTCGTCGTCGGGGTCGGCGGTCGCGGTCGCCGCGGGGCTCTGTGACACCGCGCTCGGCACCGACACCGGCGGCTCGGTGCGCGTGCCGGCAAGCTTTTGCGCGCTCTACGGCATCCGGCCGACGCATGGCCGCATCAAAGTCACCGGCATGATGAGCCAGGCGCCAACCTCGGACACGACCGGCTGGTTCGCGCGCGACGCCGAAACCTTCGCCAGCGTCGCGGCGGTGATGCTCGGCGAGGCGATCCCCGCCGAATTGCCTCGCCAGCTGGTCATCGCCGACGATGCGTTCGCAGTCGCCGATACCGCCGCCTCGGTGGCGCTGCAACCGCTGGTCGAGCGCCTCGGCCGGGTGATCGGCACGATAAGCCACGAGAGGATGGCATCGCAGGGGCTTGTCGGCTGGGCGAATGCGCAGCGCACGATCCAGCCGTCGGAGGCCTGGGAAACCTTCAAGGATTGGATCGACCGGGTGAACCCGCGCATGCAGTTCTCCGTCGCCCGCAACCTCGCCGCCGCCGCATCGATCACCCCGGCCGAGCGCGCCCGCGCCCAATCGGTGCGCGACGCGGCCCGCGCCCGGATGCGCGCCCTGCTCCCGCCCGGCACAATCCTCTGCCAGCCGACGACACCGTTTCCGGCGCCGCTGTGCGGACAGGCGCTCAGCGTGCTCGACCCGCTGCGCGAACGCATCACGCGCCTCGCCTGCCATGGCGGGCTCACCGGCGTGCCGCAGGTGGTCATCCCCGGCAGCACGGTCGACGGCTTGCCGGTCGGGCTTTCGATCATCGGCGGGTGGGGCAGCGACGCCACCCTCGTCGCGGTGGCGCGCGCTCTGGCGAACTGACGCCTTCGTAGGTCATTGCGGGGAGCAAAGCGACGAAGCAATCTCCAAAAAGGAGGACTCCTCCGCACGAGATTGCTTCGCTACGCTCGCAATGACGGTTAGAGGGAGGAAACCCATGCCGAAAATCCAGGCGGACCGGCTCGAAGAGATCGGCCGTGCGCTGTTCATCGCTGCCGGCACCCCCAAGGACGAGGCGGCGCTGGTCATGCGCCATATCGTCGGCGCCAACCTCGTCGGCCACGATTCGCACGGCATCATCCAGGTGCCGACCTATATCGAGCGCATCAAGGTCGGACATATCGTGCCCGGCGCGCCGTGGACGATCGTCAAGGAATCGGCCAACCACACCGTGATCGACGGGCACTGGGCGTTCGGCTACGTCGCCAACGACAAGGCGATGCGCCTCACCATCGAAAAGGCCGAGAAAGGCAGCGTCGCCGCCGCGACCGTGTTCCGCCAGGGCCATATCGGCCGGCTGTCGAGCTATTCCCAGATGGCGGCGAAAGCCGGGATGATCGGCCTCGTCACCGCGGATAGCGGCCGCTCGCCCAAAGCCGTGGCGCCGTTCGGCGGGCGCGAGGCGCGGCTCGGCACCAACCCGATCACGATCGCCGTCCCCTCCGACCTCGACGGGCCAGTCTACCTCGACATGGCGACTTCGGCCGCCGCGGCGGGCAAGATCGGCGTCGCCGTGGCGCGCGGCGAGTCGGTGCCGGATGGCTGGGTCATCGGCAAGGACGGCAAGCCGACCAACGACCCGCGCCAGCTGCGCCAGGGCGGCGCCCTCTTGCCGATGGGCGGTCCCGACGGCGGCTACAAGGGTTACGGCCTCGCTTTCATGGTCGAGATTTTGTGCGGGCTGCTGACCGGGCTCGGTTTCGGGGTCGAGCCGACGGGCCGGCACAATGACGGCTGCTTTATGGCCTGCTTCAAGGTCGATGCGTTCCGCCCGTTGGCCGAATTCAAGAAGGAGGTCGGCGAGTTCGTCCGCTACCTCAAGGAGACGCCACCGGCGGAGGGATCGCGCGGCGTGCTCTATCCCGGTGAGATCGAGCACATCAAGGAACAAGAGCGCCGCAAGGACGGCATCGAGGTCGAGGACTCGACCTGGACCAGGCTCAAGATGCTGGCCGAGGAATACAAGGTGCTCGACCAGCTCGGCATGGGAGATGTTGAGTGATCGTTCGCGTCATCGCCAGGAGCGGAGCGACGACGCAATCTCGATCCAACGGAACTCAAGCGGCGCCAGATTACTTCGTCCCGAAGCGACATCATCGTTTACCTTCCGTCACTCCGAACTCCTTATAAATACTATACTTTTCGCGGAACGACCACTTGAGGGCCAGGGTTTTCAATGCCATTTTGGAGCCGCTGCAAAATGGACACGCGACAACGATTCCTGATTGCGAGCATCGTCCTGTTCGTAGCGAGCTTGGGGATAAGCCTGCCCTGGAAGCTGATTTGGGGCATGGCCATGAACCCAATAGCCTTGATATTCGTCGTAGCCGGCTTTACCGCTCCAACATTCTCTTTTTTCCGGATTGACGTGACTTTGGTGGGGGCGCTGGCTTTGTTCATCTCCTGGGGCTTGCTTGGCTTTGAAATGAGCGGCCCTGCACTGATCGCCGGATCAATCGCGGTTATAGCCGCTCTGGTATTGACCATCGCCGTTGCCAATACGCCAAGTGCTACCAGCTCCGATGTTCTGGGCAATTTGCTATGGCTAGCGGCTCCCATCGCAGCGTGTTACGCCGGCATAACCTGTATCCCCAGAATATCTAGAAGAAGCTAGGGGTTGCAAAACTTGCGCACGCTGTCGCCAGCCCGCAGCACCTCATTGATTGAGAATACTAACGCGTCGAACGAGGTTGCATCGTTCCTCTCGCAATGACGAAAGAAAGGAATATCGCGTGATCGGCCAACCTGTCAGCGCCGACCGGCTGACGCTCTACGGCAGCTTCACTTCCAGCTCCAGCTACAAGCCGATGCTCTATCTGGCGCTGGCGCGGGTGCCGTTCTCGTTTCGCACGGTCAACCTCAAGATCGGCGTGCAAAAGGAGGCAGAGTACCTCGCGGTCAACCGCTGGGGCGTCGTGCCGAGCCTCAAACACAAGGGGCTGACGATCCTGCAATCGAATGTGATCCTCGATTACCTTGCCCGCCAGACCGGGATTTTCGAGGGCAAGACCGAGGCGGCGAAATGGGACGCGCGGTCGTGGCTCTCCTGGGAGGCGGACCACATCACCGCAGTGGCGCGGGTGCGCCACTCGGCGCGGTTCCGCAAGATGCACGACGAGGTGATCAAGGAATTCCGGCCGCGCGCCGAAGAGGCCTTGTCGTTTGTCGACAAGATTGTGAGCAACCAGCCCTTCCTTGTCGGCGACACCATGACGATCGCCGATATCGGCTGCTGGGGGCGCATGGTGTTTATGGCCGAAGGCGGGTTCGAGATAGCGAACTGGCCGCATCTCGAAGCCTGGGCCAACCGCATCAAGGCGATGCCGGGGTTTGCGCTGCCCTATGATCTGATCCCGTCGAAGGACCGCGAGTTCGACCCAGCCTGAGGTTGCGCCGCCGAGATGGACTTGCCGGGATGTCGCCGGCATTATCCGCCGGCGATGACCGGTAGAACCTTGCTCCTCCTGGCCTTTCCGGCACTGCTCGTGCTTGCCGCCTGCCAGCAGCCTGAAACCGCCAGTAGCGCCGCGCTCGCGCCAGCCGATATGAGCGGCTGGCGGCTGTCCTCCGGCAAAATGCCGACCCAGGCGGAATATGTGGCGCTTACCGCCACCTGCGAGGCCAAGGGTGGCATAACCGATGCTTGCTTTGCCGAACTCGGACTGAAGAAGGCGCAGTAGCTGGAGCGTCGCTTGATTGAACCAGTGTTCCAATCCCCTTGGCCGGGCTTGACCGGCCATCCACGAATAAGTTCCGGCCATCCACGAATAAGTTGAAGCTATTCCTAGGCCCCCCGATCAAGTCCGGGGGAGGTGATAAATGGAGATGTTTCAACCCAACTCGGCGAAGGCGGGGATCTACAGTTCAGCCATCACAGGCGCTGAAGCCTGGGCCTGGCTTGCGCCGGGGTAGTGAACATCAGTCCAACAGTTCGCTCAACCGGCGGATAATGCGGTCGGGCACGATCGGCGAACCGGGCGGCAGGCCGTTGCCGTAGCCGTCGTGCCAGATGGCATAGATGCCGAGACGCTGCGGGCCGACCACCTCCCATTCGAGATTGTCGCCGACCATCCAGGTCTCGTGCGGGCAGACCCCGAGCACCTCCATCGCATGGGTATAGGCGCGCTCCTCGGGCTTGCCGAAACCGTGCTCGCCTTCGATCTGGATATGGTCGAAGCGATGCTCTAGCGCGAAGCGCACCACCTTGGCGCGCTGCGGCGCGGCGGCGCCGTTGGTGATGAGCGCGAGCTTGACCCCGAGCTCCTTCAGGCGGTCGAGCGTCGCATGCGCATCGGGGAACATCGCCAGTTCCTCATCGTGCAGCGTCTGGTACGCGTCGGCCATCGCGTCGCCGATCGTTTGCGCCGGCACCGGATGACCGACAGCGGCAAGCTCGACAAAGGCGTTGGCGACGATCTTGCGGCGGGCCTCGCCAATACGGTGACGCCAATATTTGTGGCGGCCGGGATCGGCCCACAGCTCGGTCGACGCCGCCTGGATCGCAGCCGCGAGAATGGTCGCCTCCAACGGCCCGAGACGATCAGCGAAGGCGGCGATGGTGCGCTGCCATTGCGACGGCGACGGGCCGAAAGCGACCAGCAACGTATCGTCGAGGTCGAACAGAATCGCGGCCGGCAGTTTCATGCGATCGGGCTGGGTGCCTGGGGCACGGTTCGCCAAAAGTCGGGGTCGTGGCCGAAAAAGATGCGCGCGCCACCCCGCTCCAATGCTTCGAGCCGGTCGAGCGACGCCAGCATCTGCTCCTTGTCGTACGCGAAGCGGGGCAGGCGGCGCTCGCGCAGCGTTTGGCAGAAATAGCAGCTGTCGGCGGCGAGCACGACATCGCCGCCGTCGAGCCGCAGCTTCAGCGACTGGTGCCCCGGCGTGTGGCCATGCGTCGGCAGGCACACGACCGAACCGTCGCCGAACACGTCGTGCTCGCCATCGACAAGGCGCAATTTGTGGCCGAGGTCGAAATCGCGCGGGTTGAAGCCGCGCTTCTCCGCGGTGTCGGGGTCCATGCCGGCGTCCCATTCACGGCGCTGCACCAAGAGGGTCGCATTGGGCACGAGCGCATTGCCGCCGCAATGGTCGAAATGGAAATGCGAGTTGATGAGGAGGTCGATCCGACCGGGGTCGCGATCGATCGCCTCGAGCCGGGCGCTCACCTCCTCGCCCGGCGCAAAATCGATGCGGAAAAGGCCGGTCAGCCGCTCGCCGAGCCGCCCGGCGGGGTCGTGCCGGCAGTCCGGGTGCAGCCCCGTGTCGAAGAGCGCGCGGCCTTTCGGGTGCTCGATGAGGAATACCGGGATCGGCACGGTGATGTCGCCCTCACCGCCTTCCATCAGCCGGCCGAAATCGCCGGTGACGGTGCCGCAGGTGAAGGCGAAAAGCTTGAGGGTCATCGTTCTGTCGCTTTACCGGTCGTCATTTCGGCCCGTGGGAGCAGGGAAGGAAATGATTACCGCGCCTGGAACTGCGTCTTGCCGAAATAGACCTCGCGCTCGGCATCGGTAATCGTTTTTTGCTCGCGGACATCGGTGAGGATCTTCAGGCCGCGCTGCACGGCCGGGCGGGCGGCGATCTCGTCGTACCAGCGTTTGACGTTCGGATAGTCGGCGAGATCGATATAACCGCGCTCGTCAAAGCGGGGCGAGGGCTCGCTGCCCGTGTGCAGCCACGGGAAGGTGATGATGTCGGCCATGCTGTACTCGTCGCCGGCGAGCCAGCGGGTTTCGCCGAGCCGGTTGTTCAGCACCCGGGTCAACCGGTTCGCTTCATTGGTGTAGCGCTGGATCGCATAGAGGATTTTTTCCGGCGCGTAGGCACCGAAATGATTCCACTGGCCGAACATCGGGCCAACACCGCCCATCTGAAACATGATCCATTCGAGGCATTTGAACCGCCCTGCCGGATCTTTCGGCACCAACTTCCCACCGGCCTTTTCGGACAGGTAAATGAGGATCGCTCCCGATTCGAAAAGCGTAAACGGCTTCCCGCCCGGCCCATCGGAATCGACGATCGCCGGGATACGGTGGTTGGGGGTGATCTTGAGGAATTCGGGCTTAAACTGGTCGCCGGCGCCGATATTGACGGGAATGATGTTGTACTCGAGACCAAGCTCCTCGAGCGCGATATGCACCTTTTGGCCATTCGGCGTCGGCCACGACCAGACTTCGAGCATGGGGTTTCCTATGGTTTGCAGTTGCGTCGCGCACGATGTCATTGCCCGACGGGCGATGCAAACATGGTCTGAGTAAGGCGGCCGCCGGATGGTCAAGCATCTTGACTATCGAGGCGGCAAAGCCATGTCATTTGCATGACGGTTCAATTCAATATCGCCGAAGCCAAGGCCAAGCTCTCCGAGTTGCTCGATCGTGCTTTGGGCGGCGAGGAAGTGATCATCGCGCGTGCCGGGGAGCCAATGGCCCGGCTGATGCCGTTGAAACGGAAACGGCCGCGTAAACCGGGCGCTTGGCGCGGCTGGGGCGCCAACATTCCAACCGAGGTTTTCCTCGCCCCGATGGATCCTGAAGACCTCGACGCTGCCGAAGGGAAGTTCAGCGACGAGTTCGGCATTAGCCGGCCGCGGCCCCACAATAAGTGAGGCTACTTCTCGATACCCACTCCATCCTCTGGTGGGTCATGGATGATCCTCGCTTGTCGCCGGCGGCGAGAACGGCGATCCGCGAGCCCGATAACGAACTGTTTGCCAGCGCTGCTGCCGCATACGAAATCGCCTATAAACAGAGACTGGGACGCCTCGATCGACTGCCCGACAGCCTGCCACGGCAACTACAACGGGAGGGCATCGACGTGCTGTCAATTTCGTTCGACCACGCCCTGGCCGCAGCGGCATTGCCCGGGCCGCACCGCGACCCGTGGGATCGGATCATGATGGCGCAGGCGTTTGCGGAGAGGTTGACCGTGGTCACGATCGACACGCAGTTCGCGCGCTATGGCGTGCCCGTCCTCTGGTAGCGCTCAGCCGGGTTCGTCCCATGCCGCGAGGCGTTCGAGCCAGCCCTGGGCGGCGCCGTAGCGCAGCCATTCGTCGAGATGGTCGAAGCCAAGCTTTCGGTAAAAGTCGCGCGCCGGGTTCCAGTTGAGCACGGCGAAATCGATGCGCACCCAGCCGCGCTGCAGCGCGATCTTGGCGAGCCGCGCCATCAGCCGGCGGCCGACACCGTGGCCCCGCGCCGCCTCCGCAACGTAGAGGTCTTCGAGATAGACGGTTGGCGTGCCGGTCCAAGTCGAAAAGCGCGGATGAAACAGCGCCATGCCTACCGGCGCGCCGTCGAGCTCGGCGATCAGCGCTTCAAAATGGCGCTCCGGACCGAAGCCAAAGCGGCGCAGTTGTTCCTCGGTCGCGACCACCGCCTCGGGCGCCTTTTCGTAGAGCGCCAACTCACGGATGAAGTGGAGGATCAGCCCGCAATCGTTCTCTGTCGCAAAGCGGATCGTGATCCCGCCGCGCGCCGCGCTCACCGCTCACGCCATTCACGCGCGCCGCTGCCCGGCGGCCCGAACTCGCGCGGCGCCAGTCCAGCATGGAACCAGGTCACAAAGCTGTAGATGCTGTAGACCGGCAGCAGCAGATGGTCGCTGAGCGCGCGCGCGAAAGCCGTCATGTTGGTGCATTCGAGCACGATCGCGCCGATGTCCTTGTGCTGTGCAACGAGCGCATCGCCGGCGTCGATGATGTCCTGCTCCGCCAAGGCGGCGTCGAGCGTGTGCTTTTCGTCGAGCATGACCTTGGTGAATTCGCGCCCGTTATCGGTGCCGACGACGGGGGTTTCAGGGTTGGCGCCGGCGGCGATGAAATGCTCTGGTGTCAGGCTCGCGGCGCTGACCGTCAGCACGCCGACTCGCTTCCCCGGTGGCAGGATGCGCTCGACGAGCGGGATCTGCATGAGGCTCGACGCCGCGACCGGCACGCGGACATGCTCGGCCAACTCCTTCTGGTAGAGCGAAAGAAACCCGCACGTCGTGGTGATGCCGTCAGCGCCCAGATGCACCAACTCGGCCGCCGCATCGAGAAAGGCGTTAATGAGCCCCTGGGATTTGTGGCGCACGACGCGGTCGGGCGTGGCGCCGGGCACCACCTTGTAGAGCACCGGAAACGGCCAGGTAAGCCCGTTCCCCATATCGCCTGGAATACGCGGAAAGCTCGTCTCGAGCATGAGGATGCCGACGCGCGAGCCATAGAGCCGTTTACCGCCATGGGCGATACGAGAGGGGTCTGTCGTCATGCCCCGAGTTTAGCGCACCGGCGGCGAAAGCGGCCGAGAAACAGTTACGGCCCCCAAGCCTGGCCGACCGAGGCGGCGATGATCGCGCCCGCGTTCGGCACCAGCCCAATCACGAACAGCGACAGCGTCAAGCCGGCGAGCGGCAGCAGCGCGATGTCGGCGACAGGAGTGTCGCCGGCAAAGCGTCGCCACGCACGGTAGAGCCGGGCGATCAGGTGTGGCGAATAGGCGATAATTGCGGCGCGCCGAAGACGGATCGCGATGCTCATATGTGTCCCCTGCCCTTCCCGCCTGGTACCGACAATGTGCAAACTGGGTGCCATCGAATGTGACATCGCTCACATCCGTATAAAAAACGCGCTCCCGAAGGAGCGCGTTTCCTCGGTGGACCCCCGGCTTTCGCCGGGGTGATTCGCGGCGCCTAGGCGCCTTAAATCAATTGGTCAGCCCGTAGAACTTGGCCGCGTTGCCGCAAGTCATCGCGAACGTGACGTCCGCCGGCAGGTGGCTGAACTGGTCTTCGATGTACTTCTTCGACTCCGGCCACACCCCGTCCGGGTGCGGGAAGTCCGAACCCCACATCAGGGTCTCGACGCCCATGTCCTCGATGAGCTTGGTGCCGACGCGGTCGTACTGGAACGTCGCCCTGCACTGGTTGCGCCAGTACTCGCTCGGCATCTTCTTGAGCTTGAGGTCCTGGTACTGGTCCTTGTACTCGAAGTCCATGCGATCGATGACGTAGGGGATCCAGCCGATCCCGCTTTCGCCAAAGACCACGCGGATGTTCGGAAAACGCTCGAACACCGCCGCCCCCATCAGGTCGGTGAGGATCGTCGCCAGCGTCATCTGGAAACGGACGAGCCCGCTGTAGGTCATGCGCCGCGAGATCTCCGGCTCGAGCGTCTTGCGCAGCTCGGGGTCGGTCGCCGGGAAGGTGTGAAAATGCAGCGGCAGTTGCGTCTCGTTGACCGCTTCCCATAGGGGGTCCCACATCGGGTGCCACATCCCCGTCATGTGCCATGAGCAGGAAAGCTCGACGCCCTTCATTCCCATCTTCGCGACGCGCCGGACTTCGCGTGCGGCGCCCTCGATATTGTTGTAGGGCAGGCAGGCGAGGCCGATCATGCGGTCAGGGTAATAGCTGGTGAAATTGTGCATGAAGTCGTTGTAAATTCGCAGCATCTCGTCAGCCGCTTCAGGGTCTTGCATCTTGGCGCAGGCTGCCAGGATGCCATAGATGACCTCGGCGTCGACGCCGTCGCGGTCCATGTCCTTGACGCGTAGATGCGGGTCGCCCGGACGCCGCATGCCCTTTTCGAAATAATCGCGGTAGAGACCGGCCTCGGCCATCTTGTCGGCGCGCAATTGTTTGCCCTTGACCCAGGCGGTTCCGGTCGCGCCGACGCCGCCGCACTGACCGTAATTGGCACCGTTCTTGTCGGTCCAAATCTCGGTGCCATCCGCCTGCTTTTCGACGTAGGGCATCAGGTCTCGCAGCTTGCTCGACGCGTTTTGCGTAAACAGTTCGGGCGGCAGCCAAAGCATGTCGAGATGGCAATCGGCCGAAATTCGCTTGTATTGCATCAGCTAACTCCCTGCGGCGGATCGATGGTGGCGGCGGATGATAAGCTACCGACAGCTTTTACCACTGTATCGCAGCTTTTCCGTGATGTCCCAGCGTGAGTTCCCGCGATTTTGCCGGGTCGGCATGCGTCGGCCCGGCGGGTCAGCGTTTCCCGGTAAAGACCGGCGGCCGCTTTTCGAGAAACGCCCGTACGCCTTCGGCATAGTCCGGGTTATGGGCGGCTTCCCCTTGCAGGTCGCGTTCGAGGTTGAGCTGCTCGTCGAGGGTATTGGTCTCTGCGGCGTCGAGTGCGCGTTTGGCGAGCGCCAGACCGATCGTCGGGCCTTGGGCGAGCAGCGCGGTCAGCGCATGCGCCTCGTCCAACAGCTTGTCGTCATCGACCGCTTGCCAGATGAGGCCCCAGGCCGCGGCGCGCTCGGCGGAAAGCGGTTCGGCGAGCATCGCCAGGGCGCGCGCCCGCGCCGCGCCGACCAGCCGCGGCAAAAACCATGTCCCGCCGACATCGGGGATGAGGCCGATCTTGGCAAAGGCCTGGATAAAGCTCGCCGACGTCGCCGCCAGCACGATGTCGCAGGCGAGCGCCAGGTTGGCGCCGGCGCCGGCGGCGACGCCGTTGACCGCGCACACCACCGGCATTTCCAGCGAGCGCAGCTTGCGGATCACCGCGTTGTAGCCGTCGAGCAGCCCGCCGAGGTCGGAGCCGACCTGGCTGAGGTCCTGCCCGGCGCAGAAACCGCGCCCCGCGCCGGTGAGCAGGATTGCCCGGCAGTCGCCATCGGCCTGCGCCTCACCGAGCGCGGCCAGCAGCACCGCCCCCATCTCTGCGGTCAGCGCATTGAGCCGGTCCGGCCGATTGAGGGTGATCTGTCGATAACCGGCATGCTTTTCGACGAGGATGGTCATCGGTTTCTCTTTCTCTCGATTGTCATTCACGCGTAAGCGGGAACCCATGAACACAAGTCACCGCCAGCCTGAGGCCGTCCGTGTTCATGGGTTCCGGGTTCGCTGCCGTGCAGCGCGCCGGAATGACGAGAAATCACGCGAATAATTCCGCGGTCCCCAATTCCCCGGCCATCTTGTCGAGCGCCGCCTTGAGCTCCCGCGGGATGGGGATGCCGTTTTTCTCGCGCTCCTTGATGCGCGCGGCCCGGTCTTCGCCCGGAAGGCGGATACGGTCGAAACCGGGCAGCAGCGCCGAGCCGTGCAGCTGGCGGATGACGCTGTCGACCTGGCGCTTGAATGCGGTCGGCTCGCCAAAGCGCTTGATGTCGAGGACGCAGATCGCTTGCCCGGTATTGGTCGGGGTGGTGTCGTCCTTGTTGAAATCGACGACATCCTCGCCGTTCGCGGCGCCGTTGAGCGTGCCGGCCAACAGCCCGAACATCAGCGACATCGCCGCGCCCTTGTAACCGCCGATCGGCAACAAGAACCCGTCATCCGAGCGGTTGGGGTCGGTCAAGGGTTTGCCCTGGCGGTCGATCATCCAGCCTTTGGGCATGGTCTTGCCCTGCTGCGCGGCGACCTTGACCTTGCCGTAGGCGGCGACCGTCGTCGCCATGTCGAGCACCAGCGGCGGCTCCTCCAGCGCCGGCACCGCGATCGCCAGCGGGTTGGTCGACAAGAGCATGTCGATCCCGCCCCAGGGCGGCAGATGATTGGCGTTGCCGACCGCGAAATAGATGCCGATCATGTCGTGCGGCACCGGCATCGCGGCATAGACCGCGGCCGCGCCGGCATGGTTGCCGCGCCGCGTGCCGGCCCAGCCGACGCCCTGGCTACCAGCGATCTCGATCGCGGTCTCGACCGCGCGCGACACGACGAGCGCGCCAAGCCCGTTATCGCCGTCGACCAGCGCCGTCCCCGGCGCGGTGCGGCTGACGGTGATGTTCGGGTTGGCGTTGATCCCGCGCGTCTGGATGCGACGGATGTATTGCGGCAGGCGAAAGACGCCATGCCCATCGGCGCCGGAAATGTC
>DATJSH010000123.1:0-22920 GCA_035504235.1 Allostellaceae bacterium
GCGTGGAGCTGTCGGGACCAACAAACACGACATCCTTCGTCATGACGTCCTTTGCGTTCATCGTCAGATCCTCCTTCGATCCAGCAACCGGCGCGTCTGGCGCGCCACCATCAAATTTTCGTCGGTTGGGATCACCCAGGCAGATGTCGGCTCGAGCATCCAAGGAATGGGCCCCCAGAATTTCCTCAAAAGAGCGAGAGCGGGATGCGGGTGGCGCTCCGGGATTTCGTTTAGCCCGTATTGCGCCAAGCGACTTTGCGCCTGCGCCTTGCTCAATCCGACCGGGCGCTTGGACTGCAGTTCTGGTGCGGCTGCCAAGATCTGATCCATGCGTGCCCTCGCATCGCGTGACGCCAAACCCAATGAGCGCGGGTTCGCCCATAGGCAGCGGGACAGTTAAGCTATTCAAGTAATGCTGCGGATCGCGGTGGGCGTTGACCCACATCAACGCGCATGCTTTTACCCGATGCAGGATGTACTAGCATCGCTGCGTGGCCCGCAGCGATGCTAGGATGAGACTAGACGCCCAACCTCACGGAGGCTGAATGCCTGCGGCGCAACGCAGCGTTTTGACGATTGCCGGCTTTGCGCTGCTCGTCGATGCGCTGCGCGCTCGGGCCTATCGCGTCATCGGGCCTACGCTGCGCGATCAGGCGGTCATTTATGACGATATCGGCTCGCTTGCGGATCTGCCGCGCGGCTGGACGGACAAGCAGGAGGCCGGCCAATACCGACTGACGCACCGCGACGATAATGCCCTGTTCGGCTATGCGGTCGGGCCGCGCTCGTGGAAGAAGTTTCTACACGTTCCGGAGCAGCGCCTGTGGCGCGCGGAACGGTCGGCCGAAGGAATGCATGTTGTGGCCGAGCCGGAGCCAGCGGAGCGGCTCGCCTTTATCGGCGTGCGCAGTTGCGAACTGCGGGCAATTGCTGTCCAAGACCGCGTGTTGATCGAAGGCTCCCACCCCGATCCGCATTATCGCGCGCGACGCAAAGCTGTCTTCGTCGTCGCCGTAAACTGTTCGGAGCCCGGCGGCACCTGCTTTTGCGCGTCGATGGAGACAGGACCGAGAGCCGAGGGCGGCTATGACCTTGCGCTGACCGAGATCGCCGCGGACGAAGAGCCGCGTTTTGTCGTCGATATCCGCAGCGAGGCGGGCGCTGCCCTACTGAGGGAACTACCCCATCGCGATGCGACATCGGACGAAATCGCGGCGGCCGAGACCGTGATTGCAGAGGCCGCCAGAAAAATGGGGCGCACGATGCCCGCGGCCGCCGAGGTCCCAGCCTTGCTACGGCGCAATCTGGACCACCCCCGATGGGAAGAGGTTGCTGGCCGCTGCCTGACCTGCGGCAACTGCACGATGGTCTGTCCGACCTGCTTTTGTACCACGGTTGACGACATCCCCGCGCTCGATGGCTCGGTGAGCGAGCACGTGCAGCGCTGGGATTCCTGTTTCGCGATGGATTTCTCCTACCTCCACGGCGGCAGCGTGCGTGCGTCGCCACGGTCGCGCTATCGCCAATGGATGACGCACAAATTATCGACATGGTGGGATCAATTCGGCTCGTCGGGTTGCGTCGGCTGCGGGCGTTGCATCACCTGGTGTCCGGTCGGGATCGACATCACCGAAGAAGTTGCCGCCATCCATGCTACCGACAGCAGCAAAGCCTGATCGGGAGGCCAGGTCATGGAAACACGTGGGCTCGACAGGCTGATTTGCGAACACGCCTTTTTTGCAGGGATGTCGCCCGATCACTGCGAGTTGATTGGCGGGTGCGCGCGCAATATTCGCTTTGATAAAGGCGCCTATCTGTTTCGCGAAGGCGACCCCGCCAACGAATTCTTTCTCATTCGGCACGGCCGGGTGGGATTGGAGCTTATCGCGCCGGGGCGCGGACCGGTAAGGTTCCTAACCCTCAATCCCGGCGAGATCGCGGGTGTCTCGTGGCTCGTGCCGCCCTATCGATGGCTTTACGACGCGCAGTCCCTGGAATTGACGCGGGCGGTGGCAATCGATGGGGGCTGTCTTCGACAGAAGGCTGAGAACGATCACGATTTCGGCTACGAGATGATGAAGCGCTTCATGACGATGCTCGTGCAGCGGCTCCATGCGGCGCAGCTTCAAATTCTCGACGTCTACGGTACGCATGGCTGAGCTGGCCGCAGTCCCAACCGTGGCGCGAGTTCGCTCGCGCCGCCGTGAAACGCACGACACTTGGACGTTGTCGATCGATGCCGGTGAGTTCGCCTTTCAACCCGGCCAATTCAACATGCTCTACGCGTTCGGGATTGGGGAGATTCCCGTCAGCCTCAGCGGCGATCCCGTTGCTGCTGGGCCGCTTGTTCACACCATCCGCGCCGTGGGCGATGCATCACGAGCAATTACCCAGCTGAAAGTGGGTGACCCGGTCGGGTTGCGTGGTCCGTTTGGGACCGCTTGGCCCGTCGCAGACAGCACCGGCAGCGATGTATTGGTTATCGCCGGCGGGCTTGGTCTAGCGCCGCTCCGTCCCGCGATCTACCGACTCTTCGCGGAGCGGGAGCGTTACGGCCAAGTCGCCCTACTGTACGGCACGCGCAGCCCGGCCGACATTCTGTTTCGCCACGAGATCGAACGCTGGCGCCGACGGCTCGACGTCAGCATAGAGATCACAGTCGACCACGCCGACCTGGCATGGCACGGCCATGTCGGCGTGGTAACCAGGCTCATCGACCGCGCCATTTTCGATCCGGATCACACGGTCGCACTAGTCTGCGGCCCGGAGATCATGATGCGTTTTGCCGCGAGCGCGCTGCGAACCGCCGGAATCGCGCCGGAGTGCATCTACCTTTCGATGGAGCGCAACATGAAATGCGCCATTGCCCAGTGCGGCCACTGCCAGTTTGGTCCGGTCCTCATTTGCCGCGATGGAGCCGTGATGCGGTATGACCGCCTCCAGCCGCTGCTGACTGCGCGGGAGTTGTGACATGGCTAGGGCAAGGCTGCGCAAGCCGCGCCTGGCGGTGTGGAAGTTCTCATCCTGCGACGGTTGTCAGCTCAGCCTCTTAGATTGCGAGGACGAGTTACTGGCAGTCGCCGAGCGCATCGATATTGCTTATTTTCCCGAAGCCTCGCGGCGGATGGAGCCGGGACCGTATGATCTGTCCCTGGTTGAAGGGTCGATCACCACGCCGGCCGACGCTGAGCGTATCCAGCGCGTACGCCGCCAATCGCGCCGACTGGTAACGATCGGCGCTTGCGCCACGGCCGGCGGGATCCAGGCGCTCCGCAACTTCGCTGACGTCCGCGAATACGCCGCCGCGGTCTATCCGCATCCCGAATATTTGAAGACGCTCGACACTTCGACGCCGATCAGCGCGCACGTCCCGGTCGATTTCGAGTTGCGCGGCTGCCCAATCTACAAGGAGCAGCTGGTCGAGGTGATCAAGGCGTTCCTGGCGGATCGCAAGCCGGCGGTACCGACGTACAGCGTCTGCGTCGACTGCAAGCGGCGTGGCAATGTCTGCGTCATGGTGGCGCGTGGCACGCCGTGTCTCGGCCCGGTGACTCATACCGGATGCGGCGCCATCTGCCCGTCCTACGATCGTGGCTGCTACGGCTGCTTTGGCCCGGTCGCCGGCGCAAACACGTCTTCGGTTGCGAAGCAGTTCACCGCGCTCGGCGTGGCGCGGCGCGATATCGCGCGATTGTTCCAGACCTTTAATGCTGCAGCCGAGCCCTTTCGCGCGGAGGCCAAACGGCATGGCGACTAAGACGATCAATGTCGATTATATCGCGCGCGTCGAGGGCGAAGGCTCGCTCACCCTTGATATTCGCGATGGCACTGTCGAAGGCGTCCGTCTCAGCATTTTCGAGCCGCCGCGCTTCTTCGAGGCGATGCTGCGCGGTCGCCGTTATGACGAAGTGCTCGATATCGTGGCGCGCATCTGCGGCATCTGTCCGATCGCCTATCAAATGAGCGGCGTCGCCGCGATCGAAGATGCGCTCGGCCTCGATGTCGAGCCGCCAATCCATGCGTTGCGCCGCCTGCTCTATTGCGGCGAATGGATCGAGAGCCACTCGCTGCATATCGCGATGCTGCACGCCCCCGATTTCCTTGGCTATCCCGACGCGATGGCAATGGCGCGCGACCATGGTGACGCCGTCCGGCGCGCCCTGGCGCTGAAGAAAGTCGGCAACGAGCTGTTGCGGCTCCTGGGGGGCCGGGAGATTCATCCGGTTAATGTCCGGGTCGGCGGGTTTTACCGGGTGCCGAGGCGCACCGAGTTCGCGCCCGTCGCCGAGTCATTAAAGCGGGCTCGCGACCACGCGATCGAAACCTTGCGCTGGGCGGCGTCCTTTCCATTTCCCAATTGCGCACGCGATTACGAGTTTGTCGCTTTGCGCGATCCGATCGAATATCCGATGAACCACGGGCGGATCGTCTCGTCGGCCGGTCTCGATATTGCCGCGGCCGATTACGAGGATGAGTTTCTCGAACGGCAGGTGCCGTACTCGACAGCGCTGCAATCGACGCTCAAGCGAAGAGGTGCGTATCTCGTCGGGGCAATGGCGCGTTACGCGCTCAACCGCGATCGGCTATCGCGCGAGCTGCAGGGCCTCGCCGATGAGGCCGGCATCGGTGCTGGATGCCGCAACCCCTTCAAAAGCATTTTGGTGCGCGCCGTGGAGGTCGTTTACGCTTGCGGCGAGGCGCTGCGGCTAATCGCCGATTACGAGCCGCCGTCTCAGCCCTACGCGACGACAGAGCCGCGTGCGGCCGTCGGTTACGGCTGTACCGAGGCGCCGCGCGGCGTCCTCTACCATCACTACAAGATCGATAGCGACGGCGCGATTGCGGGTGCCCGCATCGTTCCTCCGACCGCGCAGAATCAGGGCACGATGGAGGAGGATTTGCGAGCGGTCGCGACAGCCGGTCTCGATCTCGACGAGGAGCGCCTCAGGGCCAATTGCGAGCAGAGCATCCGCAACCACGATCCCTGTATCTCGTGTGCCGCGCACTTCCTAACGCTGAATGTCAACCGGGCATGAGCGCTGCAGGAGCCTCTGTGCTTGTCGCCGCGATCGGCCACCCGGATCGCGGCGACGATGGCATTGGCCCGGCGGTGGCGCGCCGGCTCAAGCAACAGGTGCCGACCGGCGTTCGCGTAATTGAGTGCGGGGGTGATGTTCTGGAGCTGATCGACGAATGGGCCGGATGCGCCGCAGCGATCCTCATCGATGCGTCGAACGCCGCGGGCGAGCCTGGCCGTATCCGCCGCCTCGACCTCGTCACTAACTGGCTCGCGGCTGATTTTGCGCAGAACTCGACCCATGCCTTCGGTCTTGCGGAAACCGTCGAGCTCGCGCGTGCGCTCGGCCAGTTGCCGCGGCGGCTTGTGGTGTTTCTGGTCGAAGGTGAGCGGTTTGACATCGGAGCGCCACTGTCACCCTTGGTAACGGAGGCGGTCGCGCCGGTCGCGCAAGCTATCCTTGCTGAGCTTGCGCATTGTCTTGTCGGAAAACCCGACTAGGAAGGACATGTGCTATGCACGAGACCGCCATTGTTCGCGACATCGTCCGGCGAATTGCCGAACTGGCAGGCGCGACCAATGCCCGGCGGGTCGTTCGCGCGAACATCTGGCTCGGCGCATTTAGCCATCTAACCGCCGACCATTTTCGCGAGCATTTCGCCGTTGAAGCGAGAGGTACCGTTGCCGAGACCGCATCCTTGGAGATCCAGATTTCGACCGATGTTACGGACCCGCATGCTCAGCAAGTACGGTTGGACAGCCTCCAGATCGACGAATAGCCGGGGGAAGCGATGAACCGCGCGGATATTGTCTGGATCACCGGTGTCGCGTTTGTCGCCGTGACGATCGCGCCGCTGCTGAAGGCCGTGGGACTCTTGCCACACGATCTCTTGGTGAGTTGGGGACTGCCATTCCCTGGCCTCGAACAGATCTTTTTTGGACCGCTCATGGCCGTCCTGCTGTTACTATGTTTTATCAAGACTGCGCGGCCGTCTATTTTTCCAGCTATTGGCATATTACGCGCGGTGGCGCTCGGTTTTGTATTCCCAGCCAATCTTGAGCATTTGGGGACCGGTATCGCCGGTATCCTCGCCGGATTCGTCGCAGCAGCCGTGATGCGAAATGGCGACGGCGTGCGGCTCAGCCGGCAACTCTCTCTGCTCGCCGCGCTCTACAGCGGCCTTTACGCCGCAGGAAACTACTCAACTTCGGTCCTGTTCGGTCCACCTGCACAAACCCGGATCATCATGTTGTCGCCGAAATTTGCCGTCCTGGTCGTCGCCGGCTCGTTCGCGCTCGGCGGCCTTCTGGGCGCCATGACCATCGCCGGAATGCGGCTCACCCGGATCTTGCCGAGCAGAATGGTTGCCCCGCCAAGGCCTGCCCTTGGGGCGATCGAGCTGATTTTAAACTAGGGCGTCACGACCGCCAGTTCGCTATAGACACCAAAATCAGCCGTATTGAACGTGTAAATCCGCTGCACGCCATTGGCTTGCATCGTAGCGGCGATCTGCAAATCGAAAGCGTCACCGCCGGTGACCGGATGCCGACGCAACAGACCGAGCCAGTCGTCGATGGCACGAGCCGGAACCGGCAGCACGTGAACATAGGCGAGCAGGTCGGTGATCGCCGCAATCGCTTCAGCGGCCGGACGTGGCTTCGCCACCCGCCGCGGATTGGTCACAATCGCGTAAAATTCCCCGAGGATCTGCGGGGTTACGTAAAGCGTATTCGCCGGGTCGCGCCCGGCTTCGAGCAAAGCGCGCGCGGCGGTGTGTTGCGGCGCGTCGCCATCGAGGGCGTAGACGAGAACGTTGGTGTCGACGACCCCCGGCTCAACGGACATTCGTCGTAGAGGTCTCGCCGGTGATAGCCCCCTGCCCCGCCGAGGTGCCATACCGGGAGCTCGGGTCTCGGCCGGGCCGGCTGGGTCACCACGGCGCGCTCTTCAACCTAGCGCTCAAGCAGCGCATCGACGGAAATGCCGAGCCGCCTCGCTTCGTCGGCCAGTCGTTTTTCGATATCGCGTGAAATCTCGATACTCATGGGTCGCCCGTCCTTTAGTGTCGCGACTATATCAGCAAAGCCAGAAAATTGCCAGCCCGGGGTCCGGACATCTGCCAGATTGTTATTTTATATCAATGAATTACGATAGGCGTCCCGGCCTTAACGGCCGGCGCGCTCTAGGTGCTGCCGTACCCGGAGCCGGGCCCCCTTCCCTACCCTGTCCCGTCTCCGCCCTCAACGGGTAACGATCGCTGACGCCGGCGCTGGCGCGCCAGGATCATTTTCTTAGCTGCTAAGGGCGCTGGCCGTGGCAACCGAAATCGCCGAAACCCTGCCGAGTTTGTCGCCCCCCACGTTGCGCAAGTCCTCACCGCCCCGAAGCTCGGTTTCCTGGGTCGGAAATCGGTAGCGATGGATGGGCGCCTTCGCCGTGCCTCCGACCACCGCGACAAAGCTCAGCCCGGAGAGCCCGCACCGCTCGTCGAGCAGGTCCTCGGCGGAAAGAGCAGATAGGCGGAACAGCTGCCACCATACGGCCTTGCCGACCGACAATCATCCCGGTTGTATGTAAGCACTGTCTCATTGGTCTGGTCCGAGATCGAGGGAGTGTCATCGAGCTCGATACTTGCCTGAAGAAGCGCGAGCGCAGCGTTGGCATCGGGCAGCGCCGCATCCCGGTCGAACCCGTAGAGCGGCTCAAGCCGCTTGATCGAATAACTTTCCAGGCCAGCACGCACGGATGAGGGATTTGCGACGCGGTGCGGGATCCGCGGACTCGGACAGAAGCGAGAGCGACGGCGGGTCCCCATCCCCGAACTCAGTGCAAAAATCGCGATTCATACTCAGTTGGCTGCTAAGGCTCGGCTGAAGCCTCCGGCATGGCATAAACCCGACGATCATGCCCCAAAAGGCTAATTCGACCGGCCATGGTGGGGATTTCGTGGGGTGCTCATCGCATTTTCGTCGGCGCGTGCTTTATCTCGACAGATCCGGGCGGCCAATCACTCGGACTCACGGCAGCAGTGATCTTCGCCGACCCGTCAGGGCGGATCGTCGAGACGAACCGCCAGGCCGAAGCACTGCTGCGGCTCGGCGATGGGTTGACGATGCGGGATGGACGGCCTTGCGCGCAGCGCAGCTTTGAGACGGCAAAGCTGATGTCGCTGATCGCCGAGGCCACCGCGGGCTCGGGCGCACCAAACGCCGGGTGCATGCTGATCGGGCGCGACAGCGGGCGGCCGGCGCTGATCGTTAGGGTGGCGCCGGTCAGCGCTCAGCAAGCCAGATACGACACGGCGCTGGCGATGATCCTGATTTCCATCCCGTCCGATAACCGGGTCTCCGAGCGCGAGCTTGCCGAGCTTTACGGCCTATCGCGGGCCGAGGCTCGCCTCGCCTTGGCGCTGGAGCGCGGCAAGCGGATGAACGATCTCGTCAGCGAATTCGGGGTGCAGATCACCACCTTGCGCACCCAGCTCAGCTCCGCGTTGAAGAAATGCGGCGTCGAGCGGCAGTCCGACCTCGTGCGTCTGATCGCGGGCATCCCAGTCGTCGATCTGCCGCGCCCCGAAAGGGCGGATGTCGCTACGCAGGAGGATCTTATCGGCACGACGTAGCTCTCCGGCGCCACGGTGGGGCAATCAGCGCCCCGCCATCAGCCGCTCGCGGGTCACGCCCGTCACCACGGCAGGTAGAGGGATCGGCGGCCTTTCGTAACGGTAACCCTCAATGATATAGCCGCGCCCTCATACGGTGGTGATCGGCCACGGTGATTTTTTGCGCAGCTTGCAGAGGTACACGTCGATGATCTTCGGCGCGGCGCCGCCGCTCGGATCCCTCCAATAGATTTCGTCGAGCAATTCGTCCCGGGTGACCAGCTTGCCGGCGCTTTTGACCAGCCGGGCGAAGATCAGCCACTCCTGTTCGGTCAGACCGACCCGGACGCCGTCCCGCACGATCTCCTGACTTTGCCAATCGATGCTCGGCGGCTCCGCCTGTTCGCTATCGGCCGCTTGACCTTGTCGAAGACGCTCGATCTCCGCCGCGGCCTCGGAAGCGAGCGCCGCGATTTCCGGCGCATGCAACGCCAACGGTTGCAGGAGCGGAAGCAGCCGAAGGCGCTCCACCAAATCCGCCCTCTCCGACGGCATTTGCGGGGGCGGACTTGCCGCTTCGGGATATGTCGCACGATGGGGGGGCATGGGCGTGCTCCGGGGTCGATCACCGCCAAATTACGACACGGCAGGCGATGCCGGGCTTGACCTGGGTCAACCGCCGACGGACCTCCGTTCGTTCAAGTGAAGGAGGGATATTGGCCGCGGCGTTTAGAAATCAGGCCGCAGCCTTTAGCGATAGGGGTCTCGAATGCGCTCGCGCCCAGCGCCCGCTTTCCACTCGGGGCGGATTTCCGAAACCGTCACGCGGGGGTCCGCAATGGGCAACCTTGCTCGTCCAAGGATCGGACAGCGATGACGGCTCAACGGCCTAAAGCCGCCACTCCTGCGGCGCCCGCGGTTCAATGACGTGTAACGGGTCTTCTCGAAGGGCCCGTGCCGCGGAGGCGGCTTCTCAGGCCTCGGCAAGATCGTCAACGGTCAGTGGGCTAGGCTACCGCCGATGCCGTAATTCTCCGGTCGATGTTCAGCCGGCTGAAAACCAGGCGCTTGAGCGCATCCATCGCGAATGCAAAGCCGACCGTTGCGGCCAGCAGCATGGAAAGGACGGATAACGACAAAGCGCTCATCAGAACGCCGCTCGCGGCAAGGCCGCCGATCACAGCGAGATTAGCAATCGATGCGACAATCATCACCTTGGCTGGCTGCGACAGCCAGAACCGCCCCTTGGTGCGCAACACATAAATGTTGGCCTGTCCGGCGAAGACCAGCATCACCAAGGTGAGGGTGCGCATTTGATAGGGATCAAGCTTTTGCCAATACCAGCCCGCGGCGAGCACGCCAACGCAGAATGACAGCTTGAAGACGCCGAGCGGCACGGCCGCCAGGGTCAGATCACGCACACGCCAGGCGTTGGGATAGGGCGTCGGCCGAGCGCGGTCCGCGGCGCGCGACATGGTAACGACATCGCCGGCCAGCATAGAGAGCGCTTGGAGCATCGGCGTCATCACCGCATGCCCGGTCAGGATCAGTCCGGCGCCGAGCACGATCAGATTGACGCTTTTATTGACCAAGAGGCTCAGCGTGTAGGTCAGCACCCGTTGGAATGCCGAACGGCCCTCGCTGATGCAAGCGACGATCCCGCCGAGACCGGGCTCGGTCAGCACGAGGCCCGCGGCGGCTTTGGCGACGTCACTCGCGGTGGATACGGCGATGCCCATCTGTGCTTGCCGCAGCGCGGGCGCGTCATTGGCACCGTCCCCGCACATACCGACCGCATGGCCCTGCTGCTGAAACGCTCTGACCAGGCGAAACTTGTCTTCGGGAAATACCCCGGCATAGACCGCGAAATCTTCAGGCCCAACACGTCCGGGGATTTTGCCGGCTCGGCACACTGGCCCATCAAGCCCGATATCGCGTGCGACGGCTGCTGCCGTTGCGGCAGCGTCGCCCGATACCATGATCGGATGAACACCAAGCATGCGGAGCTCGGCGAGGAGTTCCTTCGAGTCGGTGCGCGGCGGATCGCTGAACGCGATGAGGCCGACCACCTTGAGCTGCCCTGGCGGCCCACTGGCGACAACGAGGGTACGGTAACCGAGGCCGGTAAAGCGATCGAGCTCTGTCGAGGCGGCCCGACTCAAGGGGGCCATGGTGGCCACGGCGGCGGGCGCGCCTTTGACGATGCGCAGAGGGTTCTCGGCTTGGTCGACGCCAATCGCCTCCGCCGTCTTCGTTGCCGGATCAAATGGGGTGAAGCGAAGCACCTCTATCGGTGGACGCGGCGCTGCGGTCGCGGCCCGCCGGACGGCGATATCGATGGGATCCTGTCCCTCCGATGAACTCGCCAGCGCAGCCAGTGCAATCACATCATTATCGTCGTGCTCATCGCCCAGGGCCTTGATTGCCACAATCTCAAGAGCGTTGGCCGTAAGCGTTCCGGTCTTATCGGCGCACAGGACATTGATCATCGCCGCGTCGTGCAACGCGTTGAGCCGGGTGAGCAGCACACCCTTCAGCGCCAGTATCTTCGCGCCGATTGTGGCTGCCAGCGTGAATGTCGCCGGTAGGGCCACCGGCACAGCAGCCAGAAGCGCCGTGAGCACGAGCGGAATAATGCGGTTGACGCCCATGTCCCTCGAATGCGCGTAGGCCACCATTGCCACGACAATCGCGAAATTGACGATCGTCAGGTTACGCACCACACCAAGCACGGCGCGCTGTTCGCTACTATCGACATGAGCGATACGGACAAGCTCGGCGGCGCGGCCGAAATAGGTGCGTGCGCCAGTTGCGACGACCTCGCCCACTGCTTCGCCCCGCCGGACCAGTGCGCCGGCGTAGGCGGTCGTGTCCAACCCTGCTTCCGTCGGTAGGGATTCGCCGGTCAGCATCGATTGGTCGAGCAGAATATTGCCGCTAACCAGCCGCAAATCGGCGGGGACGATGGAGCCAAGCGATACTTGCACAACATCCCCCGGCACCAATACCGCGGCCGGCAGCTCCAGCCAGTCGCCGTCACGCTTGGCCCGCACCCTGAGCGTCAGGCGCTGCTTGAGCAGAGCCAATGCTGCGTCGGAGCGCCCTTCTTGAACCATAGCCAGCGCGACATTGGCCAGCAGCAGCGCGGCGACCATCAGCGCCTCGACCCGCTCGCCGATCGCGAGCTGCAGAGCAATCGTCGCTTCAAGCATCCACGGGACGGGTGCCCAGAAATGCCGAAGCACTCGCTGTACTGGCCCGGAATGTTCCTCGGCAACGCTGTTCGGTCCATACTGCTGGAGGCGGCGAGCCGCCTCCGCGATCGATAATCCGGCAGGCGGTGTGACGACCAAATCGGCGGAGTCGGCCGAGATCACCCTTGTCTGTGACATTGCCAACCGACACCTCGCCATCGATCGCGCTATTTCGCGACATCCCGTTGGCCGCGGTCAACATAGGGACGTTGATCTTGCTCCAGCGTCATGACGGCGATGCGTACGGTCGCGCGCCTCGGTCCAATTGCCGTCTGCTCTGGGCAACCTGCGACTACTCCACTGCTAAGGCTGAGCGACCGGTCGCTGTTCAACCCAGGCGGAAGTACATCACTGCGCTGTCCTGTCGCCCTCGGCTAGGCCAGTTGGGAAGTCCTCGGGTTTTCGAGCAGCGCGTCATTCGTAATGCTTGAAGCTGCGGCGCGCTCGGCTAGAACGCTAAGGAGGCTAAAGTCGGCCTTTCTCGTAGTCCTCAAGCGAATAGCCAAGGACGTCGAGACCAATTTCTAGATAGTCAGCGAGGAGCGTCGTCCCCATAAGGTAGTCGACCTCGCGTTCATCATGGACATCGCGGGCCTGGGTCAGCGCCGCGGGCCAATCGAAGTCGCCGCGACCCAACCACATTAGCGCCAAGATTTCTAGGATACGGCCGAAAATCCGACGCGCCAAGAGCTCGCCGCCGCGCTCGATGGGCTCGATGACGAGCAGAAGATAGATCGCCCTAATTAGAAGCCGCGCACCGCCGCTGCACCTAGCGAGAGCACCTGCGAGGGATTGAACGGTTTCTGCAAAACCGCGAGCGCTCCTTCGGCCTTCGCCCGCGCGCTGATTGCCGCGCTAGGCGCGCCGGTAATTATGATGACGGGCACCTCGTTTCCGGCACGGCGCAATTGTTCGAGAAGCTCGACGCCGCTCATCCCCGTCATATGCACGTCGAGGATGAGGCAGTCGTGGCCGGTAAATGCCGCGTCTTCCATGAAGGCCTCAGAGCACGAGAAAACCTTCGCTTCGAAGCCGGCTATCTCAAACAGGAGGCGCAGGGAATCGCGCGTCGCGTGGTCATCGTCGACGATGAAAATCATTTCGGTGTCCTAAACGACGATCCAGTCTCTCGCGTTCCGGCCGGCGCTGCCTTGATTTGGATCAGCCACAAAAAGGGCGTAGCCTTCGCTTTGAATCGGTTGGTCAAGCACAAGCACCTGAAGCCTCGCTGCAACGAACGGTGTAGGTAGATGGCCCGCCAAAACAACGGTCAGCGTGAGGCCGCCGTGGCCCTTTTGGCGGCGATCGTCACGGCCTCTGAAGACGCGATCATCAGTAAGACGCTCGATGGCATCGTCACGAGCTGGAACAGAGCGGCCGAGCTGATTTTCGGCTACACCGCGGAGGAGATGATTGGCAAGCCGATCGTTAAGCTCGCGGACCCGGCTAATCCGGGGGAGATGGCTGTGATCCTTGCTCGCCTTCGCACAGGCGAACGGGTTGATCATTACGAGACAACGCGCCGGCATAAGGACGGCCGGATCATCGACATCTCGCTGACGGTTTCGCCCATTCGGGACGCCAGCGGCGAGATCATCGGTGCATCGAAAATCGTGCGAGACCTGACCGAGCGTCGAGACGCCGAGCGCCGGATGCGTCAACTTGAGGCTGAGCTATCGCATGTCTCGCGGCTTACAGAGATGGGGCAGATGGCAGCGGCGATCGCTCACGAAGTCAATCAGCCTCTGACGGCAGCGACCACGTATCTGGCGGTGATCCAGATGTTGCTTGATGGCAACGCCGGCAACTTGCCCGCCGACCGACTGCCCGGCTTGGTGCGAAACGTCAGCGCGCAGATTACCAGGGCTGTCGATATCATGGGGCGGCTGCGGGGGTTTGGCAAAAAAGACGCCCCCGAGCGTCGTTCGGAAAACATTGTTCGGGTAATCGAGGAGGCGGTGCAGTTCGCGATGATCGGCACTCGCGATAGCGGTGTGAAAATAGAGCTGCGTTCTTCACCGGAGGTGCCTTCGGTACGGCTCGACAGGCTGCAAATCCAGCAAGTGATTATCAACTTGGTTCGGAACGCCATACAGGCGATGCAGTCGAGCACGCGCCGCGAGCTAACGATTATCGCTGATCACCTAGACCGGGCGCTCGTCGCCGTGCAGGTCATCGATACCGGGCCGGGGATCGCCCCTGAAATCGCTGCTCGGTTGTTCCGGCCCTTTGTCACGACGAAAGCTGAGGGCATGGGGATTGGCTTGTCGATTTGTCGGACGATTATTGAAGGCCACGGCGGCGAGCTCGTCGCTCAACCAAACCCAGAAGGCGGCACCATATTCAGATTTACTCTGCCGGGTGAGGTTTCCGTCGAGGCAGCATAACCTGCGTCGACCCAGCGAACATTCGAAGTGCCTTGCTCCAACAATGCCACCCCATATTTCACCGGCGTCCTGATCCAGATCAAAGAAGATCACTCAGCAAGGAGCGAAAGTAGGCCCCACTTCAGAAGGAGGGGCACATGTCGCTGCCATACGATCGAGAACACCAAGCCATTCGGCAACGGGCTTTTGCCATCTGGGAGAACGAAGGCCGTCCAGCAGGTAAAGCGCTTGCTGACTGGGTACAGGCTGAAGCCGAAATCAAAACCGAACGGTGTCTTGGCCCCATGAACCGGAGACGTGTCTCGGGCGACAGCAGGCTCTCTCACGACAAGCGATCGCCAGGTCCGCGACGGCGCTCGCCTAACGTCGACTAGGATGACGACGGTTTCCGACGTCGACTCGTCGCCAATTTTCGTACCCGGCCCCGGTTGAGAGAGGTGCCCAAAAAATGACAGGTATTGGTTGTTGCTCGTTGAAGACCGCGGCCGCGGGCGCCTTGCTCTGCGCGGTTGCCGTGATCTTGCCTACTGGATTGTCGGCTTCGGCCTTCGCGCAAACGGCAGCCGCGGACAGCGCGATGCCAGAAGCTCTCGCCGACTCGGTCGAGATCAGGATCGCCGAACTGCATCGGACGCTCCGGATCATGCCGTCCCAGGACGCATTGTTCCGCGCGTATGCCGACGTCATGCGCCGCAACGCGCAAGCGATCAATGCGCTGTTTCAGCAGCGCGCGCAGGCAATCGATTTCACGGCCCCTGCGCGGCTGCGCTGGTATGCGCAGCTCACCGCGGCTCATGCCGAGGCGATCAACAAGCTAATCGCGCCCTTCGACGCGCTTTACCTGAGCTTATCCCCTGCTCAGCAGCAGGCGGCAGACCGGCACTTCGAGGAGCTCCAGCAGCGGCGGATGGCTCGGCGCAGCCGGTAGCGGAACCCCCGGCGGCGTGGCCGCGATCCCGCTCATTCGGAGCAGGTAATCGCCGTTCGGCGAAAGCCTGTTCCAGGAGGTTACAATGAGGCAGTACGGAGCCCTGCCCAGGGCGTTTCTTTTACTCGGCGTGCTGGGTCTAGCGACGGCGACCGAAACCATGTCCGCTCGGGCACAGGGTTATTATGTCTGTCCTGATGGATATTACTATTTGGACAATTACGGCTGTGCGCCGCTGGCCTATTACGAAAACCCATCAATACTGGTGCCGGGCTTCGGCTTCTTCTACGGCGGCGGCTGGAGTGGTCGGGGCGGCTATCGAAGTGGCGGGGGATATCACGGTGGTGGCGGCTTTCACGGCGGTGGCAGCAGTCATGGCGGCGGTCGTCGCTGATCCTTCGACTTTTGGCGGTTCTACCGGGTCCAGCGGTGTGATGGCGAATGACGGCTCAGGGGCAGAACCGGCGTTTTAATCAAAGCCGCGGAGAGGTCTGCTCCTACCCCGCTAAGCAGCCGTCAGGGGGCCCATGCGGCTGTGAAGCTGCCGCTACTGATTAAGAGGCTGATACCCTCGGAGCGGCGGCGCGTCGGAGCCCAAAGCAACGGTCGTTCGGTAAGGTGGTAGCGAGCCCTGGATTTGAGCCTGCGACTCAGTCATTAGCCGAGCAAGTTTGTGTTGGGCAGCGGCGGAACAAAGCCACATTGTTATCCAGAATTGAGTGGCTTGGTCGGCCGAAGAGAGCGTGAGTGTGGGTACCGCCAGCATGGTGCCGGTCGGATACGGAGGATCCACTCATGCGCGTTTACTTCATCGATCCCGATGATCTGATCACCGTCCGCGAGGGCCCGGTCGAACCCCGGGAGAACGAGATTGCCATTGCCTCGATCGAGGAATTGCACGCCGCTCGGCTGAGCGGCACGCGATTGCTTGCTTTGTGGAATAATCTCCCCGGTGCGGAGCGGCTGACCAAAGTTGGCGACCGTGCGGCCCTTATCGGTCGCCTATGGACGGTCATGGAAACACTCCCCGATCAACAGCCCGCGCGCGCCTCTAAGCAGAACGACGTCATTGCGATGCTGCGTCGGGCCGAGGGTGCTACCGTCGATGAGGTAAGGGCAGTCACCGGATGGCAGCCGCACACTGTGCGTGGCGTGTTCTCGGGTGCGCTGAAGAAGAAGCTAGGTCTCGCCGTGGTCGCCACAAAGGAAGAACGCGGCCGGGTTTATCGCATCGCGGAAGCGAGTGCCTGATGGCGGGTCCACACTCCGAGGAGGAGGCTCGCCAGGAAGCTGGTGGGCCTTCTAGCCCAGCCGCCAGCGCTACCGGGTCGGGTACCGATGTCGGTGCCCGGATCATCGCACTGGACGCTTTGACCAACGCGGATCTTCGTACCGAGTGGCGGCGCCTGTATCGCGCGACACCGCCAACCCGGCTGAGCCGTGATCTGCTGATCCGAGGGATTGCCTATAAGATCCAGGAACGGGTCTACGGCGGCTTAAGCCAGGGCGCCACTCGAAGGTTGCGTTCTTTGATCGAGCGCCCAGACAAGCACAACCGATCGCGCGCCGCGCCCGCGATCACCTTAAAGCCAGCCACCAAGCTGGTTCGCGAATGGCGGGGCAATGTTCATACAGTGACTGTTCTCGACGAGGGGTTCGACTATCGGGGCCAGCGCTACCGCTCCTTGACCCAGATCGCCCAGCTGGTCACCGGCACGCATTGGTCCGGCCCCCTTTTCTTCGGCCTGAGCAAGCGGCGACGGGCGGTGGAAGCTACTGGTGAATAAGATATCCAGCGGCTCGGGGCGCCCTCTGCGGTGCGCGATCTACACCCGCAAATCCTCCGAAGAGGGGTTGGAGCAGGAATTCAATTCGTTGCACGCCCAGCGGGAAGCCTGCGAAGCCTTCATCAAGAGCCAACGCCATGAAGGCTGGTCCTCTCTACCGCAAGCCTATGACGATGGCGGGCGCTCCGGCGGGAATATGGAACGGCCAGCGCTGCAGCAGCTTCTCGGCGACATTCGGCAGGGCAAGGTCGACGTCGTCGTGGTCTACAAGATCGATCGCCTCACCCGCTCCCTCGCCGATTTTGCCAAAATCGTCGAGACCTTCGATGCCAGGAATGTGTCGTTCGTTTCGGTTACGCAGCAGTTCAACACCACGACCTCGATGGGACGGCTGACCCTCAATGTGCTTCTCTCCTTTGCCCAGTTCGAGCGCGAGGTCACCGGCGAGCGGATCCGCGACAAGATTGCAGCTTCCAAGAAGAAGGGAATGTGGATGGGTGGCGTGCCACCGCTCGGCTACGCGGCAAAGGGCAGGAAGCTGGTCGTCATCGACGCCGAGGCCGAGACGGTGCGTCACATCTTCGGCCGCTATGCCGCCCTCGGCTCGGTGCGGTTGCTCAAAGGAGAACTCGAAGCCCACGGCATCACTGGCAAACGCTGGACCAGCGCTTCGGGTAGAGGGTGGGGCGGCAAGCCGCTTGGTAGAGGCGCGCTGTACCGGATGCTGCAAAACCGCATCTACCGCGGTGAGATCGTCCACAAGAGTGAGGCCTATCTCGGCGAGCATGCGGCGATTGTAGACTCTGTGCTATGGAACACTGTGCAACAGTGCCTCGCCGAGAACGCGGTCGAGCGCAACACCGGAACTCGGGTGAAGAACCCAAGCTTGCTGGTTGGCCTGCTCTTTGACGGGCAGGGCCATCGCATGACCCCAACCCACGCGGTAAAGAACGGCCGACGCTATCGTTACTATGTTTCGCGCCCCCTGATTGTAGGGCGCCATTCTGACGCCGCCGGCCTGCGCATCCCGGCGGTGGAGATCGAGAAGATCGTCGCCGGCCGCATACGGCGGTTGCTGTCAGAGCCTGCGAGCGTCTTCGCGATCATTGAGGCTCACGCGACCGAGCCTCGGCGGCAGCAGCGCCTGCTCGCACGCGCCAAGCAGCTTGCCCACGAGTGGGATCGGATGCCGCCGCTGCGGATGCGGGCCATCCTGCTGGCTTTGCTCCGACGCGCGGAGGTGGATGGCGATCAAATGATCGTTCACCTCCGCCCGCGGCAGCTCACCACGCTGCTCGACGAGCATCTCGCTTCAGCGGACCCAGGTCTGAGCGATAATGAGCCAACTCTGTTGCTGTCCCATCCGATACACCTGCGCCGCGCCGGCAAGGAGGTGCGGATGGTGATCGACCACACCGATCCGTTCGCAGCGCCCCCAAAACCTGATCCCAGTTTAATCAAGGCAATCGGCCGCGCCCACCGCTACCATGCCCTCTTGATCAAGCACGGCTCCGGCAAATTCGCCGATCTGGCCAAGCGCGAGAAGCTTCATCGATCCTACTTCAGCCAAGTCCTCCGCCTCGCATTCCTCGCGCCGGACATCACCAACGCCATTCTCGACGGGCAACAGCCTGAAGGCCTCACCGCGACCGCGCTTATCGAGCACGCCCGGCTACCGCTGAGCTGGCCCGAACAGCGATCCGCACTTGGTTTCGCCTGAGGCCACGTCCATTATCCGGACGCGCCGCGTCGGGCCGGCAAGTTTTGGGCGACCTTCTTGCCTCGATCCGGCACTCAACCTATCCGCTTCCGTCAAACTTCCGCCGGTGCATCAATGCCCGACAGAGATATTCTGGCACAGCGGCGCGCGCCGAGCGCCCTCTTAAGGCCCTCTGCTCACCGACCGCGATAACCGTAGCCGCAAACCGCCGGGAACTGCGCCAGTTTTGCAACCGCCTCACGCGATCATAAAATTAAATTATACCACAGACTTATACTGGCTGGGGGACTAGGATTCGAACCTAGACTGGCGGAGTCAGAGTCCGCTGTCCTACCGTTAGACGATCCCCCACCAGCTCGGGGACGCGGCAGCCGCAAACGGCGGCGCGCGCGGCGGCTCTGATATCACAGCCCGCCTTCTTTTAACAGCTGGGCTTTTAACAGCCGGGCTTGCGCGCGGGTTCGCTGAGCGGCCGATGGGCGCGGCGGGGCGGGCTTCCGACCCGCGCGGCTTAGCGTTACATTACACCATGATGAACAGGGCGGCCGCCGATGGCCGGCGATAGCGGCGCGACGCTGCAGGGATCGAAATCCGCCGCTGCCCCGGCGGCGCATTTCGCCGCGCTCGATCTCGGCACCAATAACTGCCGGCTGCTGGTGGCCCGCCCGGCACCGTGGGGGCATGGCGGCGGGTTTCGTGTCGTCGACGCGTTCTCGCGCATCGTCCGTCTCGGCGAGGGGCTCGAGGCGACCGGGGCGCTGAGCGAAGCCGCGATGGCGCGCACGCTCGACGCACTCAAGGTCTGCGCCTCCAAGATCACCCAGCGCCGGGTCTGCGCCGGCCGGTCGGTCGCCACCGAGGCCTGCCGCCGCGCCGCCAATTGCGGCGATTTCCTTGCCCGCGTGCGTGACGAAGTGGGCCTCGAGCTCGAAATCATCTCGACCGCCGAGGAGGCGCGGCTGGTCGTATCCGGCTGCGCCCCGCTGCTGCATCCGCGCCTGCCGTACGCGGTCGTGTTCGATATCGGCGGCGGCTCGACCGAGATCGTCTGGCTGCATCACAGGCGCAGCCATGGCGGCCCTCCAGCGCGGCCAGAGATTCTCGGCTCGATCTCGCTGCCGTTCGGGGTGGTGACCTTTACCGAGCGGTTTGGCGGGGTCGAAGTCACGCCGGCGATCTATAACGCGATGGTCGACGAGGCCGAGGCGGCGCTGGCGCCGTTCGAGCACGAGCACCGGATCCGCCGGCACATCGCCGCGCGCCGGGTTCAGATGATCGGCAGCTCGGGCACGGTGACGACCTTGGCGGGCATCCACTTGGCGCTGCCGCGCTATATCAGGGCGCTGGTCGACGGCTCGACGCTGACCTTTACGCAGATCGACAAGGTGTCGCGGCACCTGGCGGGGCTCGACCTTGCGGGGCGTGCGGCGAGCCCGTGCGTCGGCCGCGAGCGCGCCGATCTGGTGCTGTCGGGGTGCGCGATCCTCGATGCGATCTGCGCGACCTGGCCGGTCGGCCAGCTGCGCGTCGCCGACCGCGGCGTGCGCGAGGGCATCCTCTTCGATTTGATGAGCGGCCAGCGGGCGCACTGAGCCGCGAAAGCTGGACACCAATCCAAGGGCCGCCCGCGCGAGGCGAAAAAGGTCAGGACCAAGCCTTTGCCTTCCCATAGCAGGAGGCAGAAGAGGCGGGGATAGCAGGAAGGCAAACCGGAGCCTACGTGTCCAAACGACGATATCAAGCAACGTCATCGATGCTTCGTAGAAAGGGGAGGCAGGATCGCGAAACTCCCTAAAAGCTGGATGCGTCTTCAGTATCGAAGGAAAAGACCGCTTCAATATCGAGTTGGGGTTTTATCGGCATTCCAACCGCCATCGCGCCGACGCAAAGGACGCCTCTTACTACGGGCGCCATGGCAAACGAAAACGCCACGCTCGATGGAGGCCCGGATATGGAAAGCGGTATATCAAGTGGAACCTTTTCGTGGATGGCCGGGTCGCGCCCGGCCAAGGCGAGATAAGCGTGGCCAAGACGACGAAGTCCGGCGGCGGACGGCAACTGACGGTGCGCGTCAAGCGCGCGCGGCGCAGGAAGCCGTCGTCGACCGAATGGCTGACCCGGCAGTTGAACGACCCCTATGTCGCCGAAGCGCGCCGGCAAGGCTATCGCTCGCGCGCGGCGTTCAAGCTGCAGCAGCTCGACGAGCGCTTTCACCTCTTGAAGCGCGGCCTGCGCGTGGTCGATCTTGGCTGTGCGCCGGGCGGCTGGAGCCAGGTCGCAGCAAAGCATCTCGGGGCATCAGGCGCGGTGGTCGGCATCGACCTGCAGGAGACCGATTCGCTGCCCGGCGCCATCTTGCTGCACGGCGATTTCCGCGACGAGGCGACAGTGGCGCAAATCCGCGCGGCGCTGGGCGGACCGGCCGACCTCGTGCTCAGCGACATGGCGGCGCCGGCGACCGGGCACGCGGCGACCGACCATCTGCGCGTCGTCACCCTCGCCGAAGGCGCGCTCGCCCTCGCCGAAACCCTGCTGAAGCCAGGCGGCGCCTTTGTCGCCAAGGTATTCCAGGGCGGGGCGGCGGGCGAGCTGCTCGGGGCCTTAAAGAAAAGCTTCGCCGAGGTGCGGCACGCCAAGCCGGCGGCGAGCCGCGCCGAATCGGCGGAGACCTATGTCGTCGCCAAGGGGTTTCGCGGCGGCGCATAGCTCCCCATATCTGCGGTCTCGCGGCCGCCTGTTTCGCCCGTGAATTCCCGGTGTATAGTGCGCCGCCATCGATCAAGGAGATGGCATGGAGATCCGGCAAGCGCTCACATTTGACGACGTCATGCTGGTTCCAGCGGCGTCGAGCATCCTGCCCGGCGACACCGACACAAAAACGCGCATCACCCGAGAAATCGAACTCGGCATCCCGCTGATCTCGGCGGCGATGGACACGGTGACCGAAGGATCGCTCGCGATCGCCATGGCGCAGGCGGGCGGGCTCGGCGTCGTCCACCGCAACATGCCGATCGACCAGCAGGCCGCCGAAGTCCGCAAGGTCAAAAAATTCGAGGCGGGCATGGTGGTGAACCCGGTCACCATCCACCCCGACGAGACCTTGGCCGACGCGCTCGCGCTGATGGCGCATCACAAGATTTCCGGGATTCCGGTGGTCGAGCATGGCGGCAAGCTCGCCGGCATCCTCACCAACCGCGACGTGCGCTTTGCCGACAACCCGCGCCAGCGGGTCAGCGAACTGATGACGCACAAGAACCTCGTCACGGTGCGCGAAAGCGTCAGCCGCGACGACGCCAAGCGGCTGCTGCACCAGAACCGCATCGAGAAGCTGCTGGTGGTCGACAGCGAATACCGCTGCACCGGGCTCATCACCGTCAAGGATATCGAAAAGGCGCAGCTTTACCCGCACGCCGCCAAGGACGAACACGGGCGGCTGCGGGTCGCCGCCGCGTGCGGCACCGGCAAAAGCGAGCTCGAGCGCGCCGAGGCCCTCTTCGGCGCCGGGGTCGACATCATGGTGGTCGACACCGCGCACGGCCATTCCGCGAGCGTGCTGAAGGCGGTCGAGGAGGTCCGCCGGATGTCGAACTACACCCAGGTCATCGTCGGCAATGTCGCGACCGGCGACGGCGCGCGGGCGGTGATCGAGGCCGGGGCCGACGCGGTCAAGGTCGGCATCGGACCGGGATCGATCTGCACGACGCGCATGGTCGCAGGGGTCGGCGTGCCGCAATTCACCGCGATCACCGACGCGGTCGAAGTGTGCCGCGAGCACGGCGTGCCGGTCATCGCCGATGGCGGGATCAAGTTCTCCGGCGACCTCGCCAAGGCGATCGCCGCGGGCGCCGATTGCACGATGATCGGCTCGCTATTCGCGGGTACCGACGAGAGTCCGGGCGAGGTGTTCCTTTACCAGGGCCGCAACTACAAATACTACCGCGGCATGGGCTCGATCGGCGCGATGGCGCGCGGCTCGGCCGACCGCTATTTCCAGCAGGAAGTCACCGACACGCTGAAGCTGGTGCCGCAAGGGGTCGAGGGCCGCGTGCCGCACAAGGGCCCGGTCGGCAACATCATCCACCAGCTGATCGGGGGCTTGAAAGCCGCGATGGGCTATACCGGCAACCGCACGATCGCCGAGATGCAGGCGAACTGCCAGTTCGTGCGGATCACCGGCGCGGGGTTGCGCGAAAGCCACGTCCACGACATCGCCATCACCCGCGAG
>DATJSH010000124.1:0-20603 GCA_035504235.1 Allostellaceae bacterium
GCGTCCTTCGAGGCTCCCGCCGGACGCAGCCGGCGGTCGCACCTCAGGAGGAGGAGGGCCAGGGGATGGCATCAAGAAAAACCTCATCCTGAGGCGCCTTGCGCAGCAAGGCCTCGAAGGACGCATTAGCGGTAGTCCAACGCCATTTGCTTCCGCCGCAGCACGGCGCAATATGGCTGATCTTCTCGGGAGGACATGGCGATGGCCGGAAGTCTCGCAGGCGTTCGGGTGCTCGAACTGGCGCGCTATCAGGCGGGGCCGCGCGGCGGCATGATCATGTCCGATCTCGGCGCCGAAGTGATCAAGATCGAAAAACTGGGCGGCGAGGAAACCCGCCGTTCCGAGCCGGTGGTTAAGGGAATCAGCGTCTATTTCACGGTTTACAACCGTGGCAAGAAGAGCCTGTGCATGGATTTGCGCACAGCCAAGGGCAAGGAAATCTTTGCCGAACTGGTCAAGACCGCCGATGTCGTGCTGGAGAATTTCCGCCCCGGCACGATGGCGCAGATGGGCTTTGCCTACGAAGATCTCTGCAAGATCAAGTCGGACATCATTCTGACCTCGGTATCGGGCTTCGGCCAGTACGGCCCCTATCGCGAGCGCCCGGCCTTCGACCCGCTGGGCCAGGCGATGAGCGGGCTGATGGACCTCACCGGCAAGCCGGTCGGCACGCCGCTGGGCGCGGCGACCTCGCTGGTCGACCGCTACACCTCGCTGCATGCCACGATCGGCACGCTGGCCGCGCTGCACCACCGCGACAAGACCGGCGAGGGCCAGCTGGTCGATTGCTGCCTGATGGATTCAGCGCTGACCATGGTCGAAATTCCGACCGCCTACTACCTGCTGACCGGGGAGGAAGGCGGCGAAGGTGGGCGCCCGCCCTATAAGTGCAAGGATGGGCATGTCGTGATCTCGGCTTCGGGCAGCGCGATGGCGACGCGGCTGCTGCAGATCGCCACGGGCGACAAGGAGATGACCGTCGCCGGCTGGACCAGCCGCGCCGGATTGCAAGACCCGCGCAAAGTCGCGGTCTCCAAGTGGTGCGCCGAGAACACAGTCGACCATGTGGTCAAGACGCTGCTCGAGGCGGAAATCCCGGTCGCGCCGGTGAAGACCATCCCACAGGTCGCGGTCGACCCGCATCTCTGGGAACGCGAGATGCTGGTCAAAATACCCGATGCGGTGGCCGGCGAGGTTTTCGTCCCCGGAGCGACCATCAAGATGTCGAAAACCCCCGGCCGCGTCGGCCATGTGCCGACCCCAGGCGAGCACACCGACGAAGTGCTGTCGGCGATCCTCGGCTACGACACCGCGACCTTGACGGCGTTACGCGCAGAGCAGGTGATCGGGTGAGCGAACCCCGCACCGTCACCCTCTACACGGATTACAAGAGCCCTTACGCCTATCTGGCGAAGGACCCGGCCTACGCGCTGGAGGACATTACCGGCGTCAGGCTCGACGTGCTGCCCTATGTGCTGAACATCCCGGATTTTCTCGGTTCGGCGCGGCTCGATGCGGCGGGCAACGTCGTCGAGGAGCAGCGCAGCGCGCATCAATGGCGTCGGGTCAAATACAGCTATATGGATTGCCGGCGCCGGGCGCGGAAACAGGGCCTGACGATCCGCGGCACGGTCAAGATCTGGGACACGGTGCTTGGGGCCTGCGGGCTCCTCTGGGCGAAGCGGCAGGGTGACGCGGCTTTCCGCGGCTATCACGACCGCGTCTTCGACCGTTTCTGGAAACGCGAACTCGACATCGAGGACATCGCGGTGGTGAGCGCGGTGCTCGCCGAAGCCGGCGCTGACACATCCGGTTTTGCCGCCTATGCGGCGGCTGAAGGCCCGGCAGAGGTCGCCCGCCTTCGGGTCGCCGCCGAAGAGGCAGGCGTGTTCGGCACGCCGACCTTTGTGGTCGATGGCGAACTGTTCTGGGGCAGCGAGCATCTACCCGACATCAAGGAAATACTCGCGTGCGGATGAAATATCTCACGACCCAACAAATTTAAATCTAATTAATATAAGGAAAATACCTGTGTATCGGCCTTATCAACAATCCAAACCCGCGAACTACCGCGATCGACCTTTATATCTTAGGATAATTTGACGAAATTTCCGGATCATTTTTAGTGACCGCTCGTTTGCCGGGATCGTGATTCTCAGTAAAGGAGTTCCTATGAAACGGACACTTGCGGTCGGGATTGCCTTGGGCGTGAGCCTCGGCATGACCGGGCTCGCCCTGGCGCAGCCCGCCTACGGCCCCAACGCGACCTACTATTATCCTTCCTACGCGGCGCCGCCACCGCCCGCGGTCACGGTTTATCCGCCGGTCGCGCCCTATCCTTACGGGTATTACGGCTCTTACGGATATGACACCAGCGGTCGTTCGGATCGAGCTTATTGGGGCTCGCAGAAGACGAACTAGCCTTGCCAGAATCTGGTATAGGAAGGCCGCCCCGGGCGGCCTTTCTTATGAGAGCAGCGCCGCCAGCCTGGCGAGGTGGTAGCCGGTATCGCCAAAGCTGTGCTCGATAACCATGCAGCGCCGGAAGTAGTGGCCGACGGCGTACTCGTCGGTCATGCCGATGCCGCCATGCAGCTGCACCGCATTCTGCGACACAAAGCGAGCCGCCTGGCCGACGCCGACCTTGGCGGTTGAGATGTCGTGCGCGCGCTTCGCGCCATCCTCGTCATCGACCATCACCGACGCGAGCATCGTCAGGCTGCGGCCCTGTTCCATCGCGATCATCATCTCGGTCGCGCGGTGCTGCAGCGCCTGGTTGTCGCCGATCGGCCGGCCGAATTGCACACGTGTCTTTAAATACTCAATGGTCATGTTGAGCATTGTTTCCATGGCGCCGACCGCCTCGGCGCTGGTCGCGGCGATGGCGGCCTCGACGACGCGCTCGATGGTCGCGAGCCCCTGCCCCGGCTCGCCGAGCGCCTCCGCCTCGACGGCGGACAGCGCGATATCAGCGGCGTGGGTGCCGTCACGCATCGGATAGGCACGGCGGGCGACGCCGCTGGCCTGCGGATCGACGAGGAAAAGGCCGATCCCGTCGCGATCATGCCGGTCACCCGAAACGCGGGCGCTGACGATGAGCCGGTCGGCGCTGTCGCCGTGAACGACCACCGACTTCGCGCCGTCAAGCCGCCAGCCTGAGCCGGCTTTCTTCGCGGTGGTGACGACATCGTTGAGGTCGTAGCGCGCCTGACGCTCGCCATGCGCCACCGCGAGGCGCAGGCTGCCGTCGGCGATCTGCGGGATCAGCGCTTCCTTTTGCGCGGCGCTGGCGGCATGGCCGATCGCGGTGCCGGCCATCACCACCGTCGCCAGATAAGGTTCGAGCGCCAGAACCCGGCCAAGCGCTTCCATGACGATCATCACATCGACGGCATTGCCGCCGAACCCACCATGCTCCTCGGCAAACGGCAAACCCAATAGGCCCATCTCGGCATATTGCGCCCACATCGCGCGGCTGAAGCCCTCGGGCTCGACGAGGTAGGCCTTGCGCTGGGCGAACTCGTAACTGTCGCCCAGCAGCCGGTCGAGGCTCTCGCGCAGCAGCCGCTGCTCTTCGGTGAATTCGAAATCCATGTGCTAGAATCCCAGCACAGCCTTGGCGACGATGTTCTTCATGATCTCGTTGGTGCCGCCGTAGATTGAGGCGGCGCGCAGCATCAGGTAGCCGCGCGTCGTTTCGGCCGGCCAGGCGGGACCGAGTTCCGGCTCGTTCGACAGCGCCTGGAGCTCGGCCGCCCAATCGGGCATCGACAGCGGGCCGCCGACATCCATGACCATCTCGGTCGTCGATTGCAGCAGTTCGGTGCCCTTGATCTTCAAGACCGAGGTAAGCGGGTCGGGCTTGCCCTCGCCCTTGTTCTTGTCGTGTGCCGAGATGACCCGCAGATTGGTAATGTCGAGCGCAGTGATGTCGACCTGGAATTGCGCGACGCGCTGGCGGAAGGTCGGGTCGTCGATCAGCGGGCGGCCGTTCTGCATCACCTCGTGCGCCTTTTCGATCGCGGTGCGCACGCGCTCCTTCGACTTGCCGATCCGGGCGATGCCGGTGCGTTCGTTGCCGAGTAGGAACTTGGCAACGTCCCAACCCTTGTTTTCCTCACCCACGCGCATCGACACCGGCACCTTCACGTCGTCGAAGAAGACCTCGTTCAGGTGGTGCGTGCCGTCGATCGAGACGATCGGGCGCACGGTGATCCCCGGCGTCTTCATGTCGATCAACAGGAAAGTGATGCCCATCTGCCGCTTGGGCGCGTTGGCGTCGGTGCGCACCAGGCAGAAGCACCAATCGGCCATGTGCGCGGTCGAGGTCCAGATCTTCTGGCCGTTGACGACGTACTCGTCGCCGACCCTTTTCGCGGCCGTCTTGAGCGCGGCGAGGTCGGAGCCGGCCCCCGGCTCGGAAAAGCCCTGGCACCACCAATCGTCGAGGTTGGCGGCGCGCGGCAGGAAGCGCTTCTTCTGCTCGTCGGTGCCGAACTGGATCAGCACCGGCCCGATCATCGTGATGTTGAACACCTGCATGTCGGGCGCATTGGCGAGCTGGTTTTCCTCGAGGAAGATCATCCGCTGGATCGGCGACCAGCCCGGCCCGCCCCATTCCTTGGGCCACATATACGCGGCCCAATTCCGCTCGTTGAGGATGCGCTGCCAGCGGATCGTGTCTTCCTTTTCCGCTCCATAGCCGAGCCGCATCTTGTCGCGAATATCGGCCGGCAGCTGGTCGGCGATGAAACCGCGCAGCTCGTCGCGAAACGCCTGCTCCTCGGCGCTGAAGCGAAGGTCCATGGTTCGGCACTCCCTGACCGCCTTGGGAATTAATCGGGCGACGCGCGCCGCGAGACACGCTCTGTACATCGGAATGGCCCCTCGAACCAAGTGGGCAGGGGTGCTAGCCTTCGCTCACAGAAGTGCGAGGGAGCGCGGCATGCGTGACCTTCCGGGGAGGGAGCTGGCGCGGGAGCTGATGGCGGCGAGCCACGGCGGGGGCCCGGACCATGCCAATGGAGGATGTCATCGGCCGGCTCTGTGCGCTTGAGCGGATGTTCTATTACATCTAATGGCGGCTGGGGTCAGGGGTCGGAGACGAACGACTTCCCGCCCTCGGTCAAATGTAAGTCCGCATCGAGTTTCCGCCATGCAATTCGTGCGTGTGCCGCGAGGTCTGCAGCGACTCGGCGATCCGCCCGACGCTGTTGGAGCCGCGCCACCTCTATGAGGTGATCCCGGAGAAGTGCACCGGCTACGGCGAATGCCTCGACTATTGCCCCGCGCCCGGCGCGCTGGTGGAATACGCAGCGTAATCGGCGTCGTCATTGCGAGAAGCGCAGCGACGAAGCAATCTCGTGCGGTAGAGGGCCAGAGCGGCGCGAGATTGCTTCGCTCCCCTCGCAATGACGGAGGGATGCAATGGCGCGGCAATACAAATTGATGTCGTCGGACGGGCATCTCGAAGTGCCGCCGGAGCGGTGGATCCATCGCGTGCCGGAAAAATACCGGGACCGGGCGCCGCATACGGTGCATCTGCCTGACGGCGGCGACGCGCTGATGATCGAGGGGCAGCCGCTCTTGGAAGCGAATTTTCTCGATCTGCGCGCCGGGCGCGCGGCCGGCACTTGGCAGCCCTTCGGCCTCAAGGTCGCCGACGCCGCCGGCACCGGCGGCCCCGAGCAGCGCGTCCGCGAGCAGGACCAGGACGGGATGGACGCCGAGGTGCTGTTCGCGGCGATGGTCGCGGGCCCGGTGTTCTGGCGCAACATCGCGCATGACGAGGTCTACAAGGCGGTCATCCGCGGCTACAACGACTGGCTCGGCGAGGAATATTGCGCGGTCGCACCCGATCGCCTGATCGGCATGGGGGTCATGCCGATCACCAATGTCGACGACGCGATCGCCGAGATGAAGCATTGCAAGAAGCTCGGCCTCCGGGGCGTGCTGCTCGGCGGGCTGCCAAATGGCAAGGGCTATCCGACGCCGGAGGACGACAAGTTCTGGGCCGCCGCGCTCGACCTCGACATGGCGGTGACGGTGCACGTCCAGCTTTACCGTACCGGCGCGCGCGCCAACCAGCCGACGATGAAATACCCGAAAGAAGACCCGGTCATCATGCAGCGGCTCAGGCGGCCCTTCCTCGAATGGCTGGTGAATTTCGGCCTACCGCCGTCGATCGGCATGGCGCAGCTCGTGCTCAGCGGCGTCTTCGAGCGGTTCCCGAAATTGAAGGTGTTTTTCGCTGAAACCCGGCTCGGCTGGGTTCCGTTCTGGCTCGAACACATGGATGTCTGGTACCAGCGCCACCTCGGCTGGGCCGAGGAATATCTCGGCTTCAAGCCATTGAAGGAATTACCGGCGACCTATGTGCGCGAGAACATCTACTTCTCGGTGCAGTACGAGCGCGTCGCGATCGAGCAGCGCCACCATGTCGGCGTCGACCACATCATGTTCGCCACCGACTTTCCGCATATCGAAAATGAATGGCCAAATTCGCGCCCGATCATCGACGACATCTACAAGGACATCCCCGTGGCCGAGCGCGACAAAATCTGGGCGGGGAATGCGGTGAAGTTCTTTAAGTTGGACGCGTGACAGACAAGTGTCGCCCCGGCGCAGGCCGGGGCCCACGTTCAGCGGCTCGAACAGCGGATAAATGGGGCCCGACCTCCTCCGCCGGGATGACGATCTGGAGCTTGTCAGGATCAGTCGTGAATGTGGGACAGCAGACGCTTTACGTCTGCTGCGATCGCTTCGTTCGACGCCGAAGTACCGGTGAATGTTCTTTTCGTCTCAATGTCGCCGGTTCGGACGGGTTTTTGCTCTTTGCGGCTTTGTCAGGGGCGCAGCGGTGGGCAAGCCTGGCACCTCGATCGGCGGGGCGCTGGTGCTGAACCCGCGCAGCGCCAGATATCCGCCGAGCACCAGCGGGATCGCGGCATAGAGGTAATAAAAATCGATGACGCGGGACCACTCGATAAATCCGGCAATCACATCCGGTGGAACGAAAAGGACGAGCACGCCGCGCACCAGCAAGGCCCAACCGCAGAGCGTCACCAGGAGCGGCCAGAATCCTTTCGTCCACACATTGTGGATGAGAACGATGCCAGCGCCCAAGGTCACCCGCACCAAGCCCAGCACGAGCAGCGCCGCCCGATCCTGACCGAGATAGCCGATCGCGGTGACCACCATCGCCTTATCAGTCAGCATGGCCGCGGCGATGATGAGCATGACCATTCCCATCAACCGGCTCAAATAGATCGTCAGCGCCGGCATCGCTATCCCCCCGTCGCGCTTCCCCGCGACGAGAATAGCACGCGAACGCTACGCGTCCTGCGGCGCGGCGGACCGAGGATGAGACTTAACGTCGCCGCGCCGACGCTGGGCATAGCGATCCAGCCTGCGCCGCGCCGCGTCGAAAGCGGCGCGCACGGCGACAAACACATCGTCGTGCGCCTCGAATTCGGTTGCACCGCGCCCCACGGTAATGATCTTGCCGGGCAGGGTCAGCTCGACGCAGAGATGCGCGACCTTCCCGGCCCGTTGCGGTCGATGCCGGCCCTCGACGATTACTCGGCACGAGGTAAGCCGGTCGAACACGCGCTCCAAATGTTCGGCGCGCTCGCGAATCTGTGCTTCGACGGCCGAAGAGGACGGCAAATCGCGAAACGTTATCTGCAACGGGACAGTCATCGGCGCCTCCAGGGGTAGGGAATGACGCAGCAGACAGTCTCCAACATATCGGCGCGGCAAAGCCGTGGCGCAACCCCGCCATTGGGCGCAAAATGGCGAATGGGACAGCGCATTCAGGGAGGCCCGGCATGCCCGACTACAAGCTGATCTCCGCCGATTCCCATGTCAGCGAACCCCCCGATCTGTGGTCGAACCGGGTCGAAAAAAAATATCGCGACCGGGCGCCGCGGCTCGTCACCGACCTGCCGGGCAAGGAGGGCGCCTATTTTCTCTATGAAGGCCATGAGCCGCACCCGATCGGCATCGGCCTCGGCGCCGGCAAGAGCCCTGAGGAGCTGAAGGAGTTCCTCACCAAGGCGACCTATGCCGATGCGCGGCCCGGCGGCTGGAATCCGGCCGAGCGGCTGAAGGACAACGCGCTTGATGGGGTCGAGGCCGACGTCCTCTACACGACGCTCGGCTTCCGCATCTTCTGGCTCAAGGATGCGGGGCTGCAGCAAGACTGCTTCCGGGTCTACAACGATTGGCTTGCCGAGTTCTGTGGCTACGCGCCCGGCAAGATGGCGGGATTGGCGATGATCTCGCTTTATGACCCGAAGGCCGGAGCGCGCGAATTAGAGCGCTGCGCCAAGGTGGGCCTCAAAGGGGCAATGATCTGGTGCTCGCCGCCGCAGGAGCAGCCGTACAGCTCCAATGTCTACGACGCGTTCTGGGCCGCGGCCGAAGAGATGAAGATGCCGATCTCGCTCCATGCCATCACCGGCATGGGCGTCGAAAGCCAGTGGAATTGGGGCGAGCGCTACATGCGCACGACGGTTCTCGGCTATGAGGTGGAAAAGACCTTCAGCATTCTGATGTTCTCGGGCGTGCTCGACCGCTTCCCTCGGCTGCAGATTGTCTCAGCAGAGAACAACATCGGCTGGCTACCCTATTACCTGCAGCGCATGGACCGGGTCGCCGATCGCTCGCGCGCTTCGCACGACTTCACGCAGAAGCTGAAACCCAGCGAATACTTCCGCCGCCAAATGTGGGCGACCTACATCGACGATTTCGTCGGGGTGGCGAGCCGCAGCTTCGTCGGCGTCGACCGCATCATGTGGTCGAGCGATTACCCGCACCAGGCCTCGTCGTGGCCGCACTCGCAGGACGTGGTGGAGCGCGATTTCAAGGACGCCAGTGCCGAGGATCGCTTCAAGATCACACGCGGCAATGTCGCCGGGCTTTACGGGTTCGCAATCTGAAGGTGATAACCAGCCGCGAGTGATGCCGGCAGCGAGCCCAACCCCGGAGCGCGGCGCCGCCGCCCAATCGTGGCGGCGGGCGCTCGAATTGACCGCGCCGATCGCCCAGCAGCCCGAGGTCACCTTCCCTTTCGTCATCAACCGGCTGGCCGAGCAATTTGGCGATGCCCCGGCACTGCTCTCGGAGCGCGAGACGCTGAGCTATGCCGCGCTCGCGCAGCGCGCCGGGCAATACGCCGCATGGGCGGTGGAGCAGCGCCTCGGCTCCGGCGAAGTCGTCTGTCTGCTAATGCCGAACTGCCCCGAATACCTGGCGATCTGGTTGGGGATCGTCCGTGCCGGCGGGGTGGTTGCGCTGATCAACACCAACCTTCTCGGCGACGGATTGCGCCATGCGATCGCGATCGTTCAACCCCGCCACGTGATCGTCGCCAGCGAACATATCGGCGCCCTTGCCGCGGTGTTGCCGCAGCTTGGCCCGCTGCGCGCCTGGGCGCATGGCGGCGACGCACCCGGCTGGCCGCGCATCGACCGCGCGCTGCCGACGGATGGCCGCCCGGGCGATGCCAAACCACCGACACTCGCCGACCGCGCGCTCTACATCTACACCTCGGGCACCACCGGACTGCCCAAGGCGGCGAGCGTCAGCCATCGGCGCGTGATGGAATGGACGCACTGGTTTGCCGGACTGATCGGTGCGACGCCAGCGGATCGCATGTACAATTGCCTGCCGATGTACCACAGCGTCGGCGGGGTGGTGGCGACGGGGGCGGTGCTGATCGGCGGCGGCTCGGTGGCGATCCGCGAGCGCTTTTCGGCGAGCCGTTTCTGGGACGACGTCGACCGCTGGGACTGCACGCTGTTCCAGTACATCGGCGAGCTGTGTCGTTATCTGCTCAATGCTCCGCCGCATCCCCGCGAAACCGGCCACCGGCTGCGGCTCGCCTGCGGCAACGGGTTGCGCGAAGACGTATGGGACGCGTTTCAGAACCGATTTCATATTCCACGAATTATCGAATTTTATGCGGCGACCGAAGCCAGCTTCTCGCTCTACAATTGCGACGGAAAGCAAGGTTCGATCGGGCGCATGCCGTCCTATCTCGCGCATCGCTTTCCGGTGGCGATCATAAAATTCGATGTCGATGCCGGCGAGATCCTGCGCGGCGCGGATGGCTTCTGCCTCAAATGCGGGCCGGACGAGGTGGGCGAGGCGATCGGCAGGCTGCCGGGCAAGGACACCGGCGCCGGCGGAAGCTTCGAGGGGTACACCGATCCTGCCGCCTCGGAAGCAAAAATCTTGCGCGATGTCTTTGCGCCGGGCGACGCCTGGTACCGCACCGGCGATCTGATGCGCCGCGACCGCGCCGGCTATTTCTATTTTGCCGACCGGATCGGCGACACATTCCGCTGGAAGGGCGAGAACGTCTCGACCACCGAAGTCGAAGCAGCGATTGCCGCCTACCCCGGCGTTAATGACGCGGTGGTTTACGGCGTTTCGGTGCCCGGTGCCGACGGCCGCGCCGGGATGGCGGCGCTGGTGACGGACAGCCATTTCGATCTGACCGGCGTCACGGCCTTTCTCACCGAACGCCTGCCGGAATACGCTCGCCCCGTGTTTCTGCGCCTTTGCCCTCAGATCGCCACGACCGGCACCTTCAAACCTCAAAAACAGGCGCTCGCGGCCGAAGGCTTCTCGCCAGCGGCAATCGGCGACCCGCTATATCTGTACGATTGCAGCCAAGGGTGCTTCGTGACCTTGGACAGTGATCTTTTTCGGCGCATTCAGTGCGGCGCGCTTCGGCTATAGACCCGGGGGCTATAAAAAGGTCCAGTATTAACTGGCATTGTCAACGCGCTCGGCCCACCAGCGATGCGACCGCACGCACGATCGCGGCGCGACGAGGCCGAGGGCCCATGCGGGCCAGACGGTAAGTGCGCTGCAGCAACTTCCGCCACACTTCGAACGGCGGCTGCTCGCCGGCGACAAAATCCGTCCGGCGGGGATAATAGCCGAGATAGAGCCCATCCCGCAGCTTCGTTACCGTGCCCGCCGCATGCGCGGCGTCGGCTGGCCGCACGTATAGCAACGAGTTGTCGCCGCCGTACGTGCGCAGCGAGGCGAGGAGTTCCACGGCATCATCTTCGGATGTTCGATCGTCATTCGCATGGACAAATATCCGCTTAGCCTCTTCAAGGTCCTCGATCAGCTTGCGCTTCAGGGAGATCAATTGCTGCCGGTGATGCTCCTGAAACGCCTCGATCTTTTTCGGTGTATTGAGGCGTACAATCCTCAATGCCCCGCCCTCAAAGGAAGCGGCGATACCCTTGTCCCATATTTTCGCCTCGAAGATCAGGCCGTATTTCGCCGTTTTGAGAAGCGTCTCGCCCTCATAGGTCTCAAACCCTGTGTCGTCGACATCGCCGATGCCATCGAAACGGTTCTGAAGAGCGTCGATCAGCTCATCGAGCGGACTGAACGCGAAGCGCAACAGGTCGAGCGGTTCGCACCCGTAATGCCGTTGCACCGCACCCAGATCGCAGCGCTCGCCGATGCTTTCGAACGCCATCATCAAATCGGCGAGGGGTATCGGGTCGTCCGGGTCGGCAACAGGGCCGGTAGCCTTGGCCCGATCCCGCTCGGCCTGCCTGCGGGCCTCGACGGCATCGCTCGTCGACTGGAAAAGGCCGGCGTTTTCCAGGCTTCCGCGCGCCGTTTCGAGGCGCGCCGCCGCGACGGGCCAATCGAGGCGATCCGCCGCAACCAAAACGTGCTCGATCAGGAGCTGCGGATCGTCCGGGCTCTCGGCGAGCGCCTTAGTTGCCGCCGTCTCCGCCTCGCCGGTCCGGCCGAGAAAGCGCAGCGCCTGGATCAACCGCACCCGCGTGTCACCGCGGCCAGGATCGGTTGTCAATACCTGGCGCCAGCGAGCCAGCGCCTCTTCCCAATCGCCGCGATTTACGGCAACCCAGGCGCGTTCGGCCTGGATATCGCAATTGCCGGGAAAGCGCTCGAGCGCTTCAGCGGCGAGAGCCTCGGCTTCCTCGAACCGCGACGACCGCCACAGGGCGCGAAGTTCCCCGAGACAACAGTCCAGCCGATCCGGTGCCCGCGCGCGCGCCACGGCCCACCACCGCTGCGCCTCGTCCCAGCGCTCGCGCGTCGTCGCGATCCAGGCCATTTGCACGGACACTTCAGGGTCTTGCGGGAAGCGCGCGAGGGCCGCGGCGGCCATCCCGTCGGCCTCGTCGAGCCTGCCGTTTTGCCACAGCACCTGGATCGGCCAGATGTAGCCCTCCGGGCGTTCCGGAAAACTCTGCCGCAGCCGCTGCCACAGATCGAGCGCTTCGTTCCAGCTCCCGCGCCCCATCGCGGCCCAGGCCTCGCCGGCTAATTCGTCAGGATCGATCGCGAGGGGTTCGATCAGGCCGTCCAAGGTGCACTCCCGTTCGCAGCTAGCGGAGCCGCTCGCATAGGGGTATCGAGACTCCAACCGGCCGCGCATTGCCCGCCTCGCCGGGACTAATCAGAACTTACGCCAACGTCGTTAAATAACAACTACCTACCCTCGTTCACTCTTCGCTCCGCGACTACGACGTGCTGCCGGCGTCGACTGTGAGCACCGTGCCGGTGATGTTGCGGGCCGCATCGGAGACGAGGAACGCGACCGCATTGGCGACGTCATCGATCTCGGCCAGGCGCTTCAACGGGCTGCGGCGCGTGATCTGCTCGCGCTGCGCATCCTCGAGGCCCTCAGTCATCGCCGTATCGACAAACCCCGGCGCGACCGCGTTCACGGTAATGCCGAGGGGACCTACCTCGCGCGCCAGCGATTTGGTCAAACCGACGAGCGCCGCCTTGGTCGCGCCGTAGACCGCCAGACCGCTAAAGCCGGTAGCGCTGACGATCGAGGAGATATTGACGATGCGCCCACCGCCGCCGTTGACCATCATCGCCCGAATGACGTGCTTGGTCAGAACGAGCGGCGAAACAGTATTGAGTTGCACGGTGCGCTCAATCTCGCTCACCCGCATCGAGGCGAGAACCCCGCTCGTGCCTATCGCGGCATTGTTGACGAGACCGTAAAGCGGCCCGATCTCCTTGCGGATCGCCGGCACGAGCGCGGCGATGCCGGCGGTGTCGGCGAGATCGAACGGCCGAAAGTGCAGCATACCGTCCGACTCTCGGATCGCGGCATCGAGCTCCTCTGTCGGCCGCCTGGCGATGGCGACGACCTGAAATCCCGAGGCAACGAGCTTTTTGGCAATGCCGAGGCCGAGACCGCGGCTGCCGCCGGTGATGACGATGTTTGTTGACGACATGTCAGGCACCGCTACGCGCCAGCTTGCCCGCCGCACCGACCGCGATCGCCGGCACAAAGCGGATCACGGCGGGGACCTTGTGGCGAGCCAATGTCTCGCGGCAAATGCCCAGGATCTCGCTCTTGAGCACCGCCGCATCGGGAGGCTCCGATTTGACCACCACATCGGCGGCGACGACGGCGCCTGTAATTGGGTTCTTGCGTGCCTTCACCAGCGACATGCGAACGGCAGGATGACGGTTGATCACTGCCTCGATCTCCTCCGGATAGACCTTCTGGCCGCCGATGTTGATGATCCCGCCGCGGCGGCCGACAAAGTAGTACCGCCCGGCGCGCAGCTCGACCATATCGCCGGTGTCGACGAAACCGTCTTCGTCGAAGAACGGCGGGTCGTCGCCCAAGTAGGTCGTCGCGTTGCGCCCCGATTTGATCCGCAGCGATCCGTCGACGACCCGCATCTCGACGTCGCCGCGCCGACCGAGATAGCTCGCGGGGAACCCGGCGAGCCCGTCCCGGACATCAAACGCGACCCCGGCCTCGGTCGAGGCATAGGCATGAGCGATATCGGCGTCGGGAAAAGCCGCGCGCAGATGGTCGAGGATCGGCTGGTCGGCGATCTCGCCTGAAAGCCGGACATAGTTGGGCGCCATTTTTCTGGTCGCCGCACTCATCAGCGCACGCCGCCAATGCGACGGGGTGCCCGAGATGTGCGTGACGCCATGCGCGCCAGCACGGGCAAGGAAGTCACCGACCGGCTCCCGCGCGCTCGACAGCACCATCGAGCCGCCACCCAGCATGGCACGCAGAAAGATTTGCAATCCGCCATAACGGCGCATGTCGTAGAACGTGCTCCAGACCGCGCCCTCGCCGAGCGCGCCACCCGCCACCATCGGCCCGCGCAGCGTCGCCAAATCGTGGCGCACCAGCTTGGGCGCACCAGTGGTGCCGGAGGTCAAGAGCACCCACTCGGTATCTTCGCTCGCGGCGCGATCGGGATCGCACGCCACAAGATGGTCGCCGGTAAGGAACAACTCCTTGCCGAGCGCAGAAGCCTGTTCCTCGCCGACCACCGCATCGATCGAGGCATTCGCCAGCACCGCGCGGAGATGCTCCGAGGCGACATCGGGCGTGCAAAGGACGATACGGCGCGCGATACCGTCGAGTTCGATCAACGCCAGCGCGGCCGGAAGCTGCTCTTCGGTCTTGATCAGCACCGAGCGCCGGCGCAAACGGCCAAGCCGCGTACCCAGGCTCGACCCCCTCGCCAGCGCGCCAAGCTCGACACGCGTATCGGGGTCCGCCAACCAGCGCCGCGTCAGGCTTCCAGCGGCGCTCAGGGATTGCCAGAGAGTGCCTACGTCACGCCGCACGGCCGACGGAGGCATGCTCATACAGCTTGATGAAATCGCCGACCGTCACCGGAAAGTCGATCTCTTCGTCGGCGCTGAACGGGTCGACACCGAGCTGGTCTTCGAGCCGAGCGACGATGATCGCGAAGCACAGCGAGTCGAGGCCGGTTTCGAGCAGTCCAAGATCATCGGACAACGGCGCCAGCGTCTTTTTCTGTTCCTGCGCCACCTCGGCGAAGAGCGCGGCGATATCCGACCTGATCGACATATTCGGCTCCGCAAATACAATCCGTGAGGTTTCGCGCACGCGGGTTAAAAAACCCCCAACGCCCCCTTATGTTGCGCTCAAAGTCGCGCCGGTGCATAGCCAAATCGATGATCGAGACCCTACTGCCGCCCGAGGTGAGCGCCGTCGATCGGCATGGCGACGACGAGGATGCGGCGCCGCTTCCGGAGGAGCATGGACTTGTCGAGGGCGCGGTCGCGGCGCGGCGCGCCGAATTTGCGACGGCGCGCGCCTGCGCACGACTCGCGCTGCAGCGGATCAGCGCGTCGCCCGATCCCATCCTGCGCGGCTCGAAGCACGAGCCGCTCTGGCCCCCCGGCGTCGTCGGCAGCATCACCCACTGCGCCGGGTATCGCGCCGCCGCGGTGGCGCGCGCCGACCGCGTGCTGACGATCGGCATCGATGCGGAGCCGGACGCCGCGATCGAAGCACGTGTCGCCGCGCGGGTCATCAATGCGGACGAGCGTGCCTGGGTTGCCGGTGCGCCGCGCGGTATCCACTGGGATCGCCTGATCTTCAGCGCAAAGGAAAGCGTCTACAAAGCGTGGTTTCCCCTGACCGGGCGCTGGCTCGGCTTCGAAGAGGCGCACGTCGCGATTGACCCGGATGCCGGCGTATTCGAGGCCCGCTTGTTGATCGAGCCGCCCGCCGGTGTGCCGGCGGCGTTTCACGGCCGTTACTTGGCCGCGAATGGGCTGGTGATCACCGCAATCGCGGTGCTCCGGCGCGGCGCTCAGGCGTAGGTCAGAGTTGCGCGCTCCGGCGCAGGACGCTGCGGTGCGCCCACGAGGCCGGCGCGGCTCGTCTCGAGAATCGTCAGCCAGTTTGCATAAAGCCGCGTCGCCGCATCGCGCCATGGCGCCTTTAATTGGCGGCCGACTGCCGCCGCCGGAAACTCCTCGAGCAGCGCGATATCGCGCCGGGTCAAGGCTCGCTCGCGGAATGCCAGCAGGAGTGCGCTCGCTTCTTTGTCGAATGAACCGTGCGGCAGCGCGGGATAATGCTCGCTTTCACCCGAAAGAAAACGGCGAACATCGCGACGATATTCGCCAAACAATGCACTCGCATCGTACTCGGGGTGACCCTGCAGGAACACGAAGAGGCTGTGGCGCTGCTTGATGAACATGTCGACGCCAGCCTCGGCGGAACGGGACAAAACCTGATACTCCGCGCGCTCCAAGTCCCCCTCCGTAACCGTATTGAAACGTGAATGCGGCGTCTTCCAAGCACCGAGCCCAGCGACGAGCGGATGATCGGTCGCCCCTTCGCAATCGAATACGCCGAACATTTTGCGGTGGAGCGGTTGACGCGCGATCCGGTCAAGGCGATAGGCCGCGGCATGCGAAGCCAGGCAGGACCAAATTGTCGAGGCGGTGTGCGCGTCGGCCCAATCGATCAGATCGGCGACGGCGACCCAATAGGGCTCATCCTCGAAGCAGGCGGCTTTCGGCTCGGTGCCGGTGACGATCAATCCGGCGACCCCGTCGCGCCGCAGCGCGCCGATATCTTCGTGATTTTGCCGGACATAATCGCGGCCCATGTCGGAACGCGGCACCTCCGGAAGCGAGAAGACGCGCAGCGACACCGGGGTGTCGCCAGCGGCACGGGCGAGCAGGTCGCGCACCTGCCATTCCGTGAGTTTGAGTGCCGGGTCGGGCATGTTGTTGACGAGCCCGACAACGATCGCGCCGGAGCGCTGAGGGTCGAATGGCAGGAGCGGCATCGTCTAAGCCTTGACCGTCCGGGAAGCCGACGCGTCGAGCGCCTGATTGAGATCGGCAATGATGTCGTCAACATGCTCGATGCCCACCGAGAGGCGAATCATCTCGGGCGTGACGCCGGCCTTCAGCTGAACGTCGGGCGGCATCTGGCGATGCGTGGTCGAGGCCGGATGGCAGGCGAGCGACTTGGCGTCGCCAAGGTTGACCAGGCGCTTCACCAGGGTCAGCGCGTTATAGAACCGCTTGCCCCCCTCGAACCCGCCTTGCGTGCCGAAGGTCAGCAGCGAGCAGGCCTTGCCGCCGAGATATTTTTCGACGAGACGGTGATAGGGATTGTCCGGAAAGCCGACATAGTTGACCCAAGCGACGCGTTTGTCGTCACGCAGAAACTCGGCAACGCGACGCGCATTCTCGACATGGCGCTCGACCCTGAGCGCCACGGTCTCGATGCCTTGGAGCAAGAGGAATGCGCTCATCGGCGACAGCACCGCGCCGGTGGTGCGCTGATAGACGCTGCGGCAGCGCGCGATATAGGCGCCGGCGCCGAAATGGTCGGCATAGACGAGCCCGTGATACGACGCGTCCGGCTCGCAAAACTGCCGGAAGCGCGTGGCATGCTTCATCCACGGGAACTTGCCGCCGTCGACCACCGCGCCGCCGAGCGTGGTCCCGTGCCCGCCCATGAACTTGGTCAGCGAATGCACCACGACGTCGGCGCCATGCTCGATCGGCCGCAGCAGGATCGGCGTCGCCACCGTATTGTCGACGACAAGCGGCACGCCGCCGGCATGCGCGACCTCGGCGAGCGCCGCGATGTCACAGATATTGCCGGCCGGGTTGCCGACGCTTTCGCAAAAGACGGCGCGCGTATTGACGTCGATCAGCTTCTCCACATCGGCCGGGGTGTCCGATTTGGCAAACTTCACCTCGATGCCAAGGCTCGGAAAGAGATAGGAGAAAAGTGTATGCGTCGTGCCGTAGAGCTGCGGCACAGTGACGAAATTGGCCCCGGCGCCGGTCAGGTTTAACAGCGCGTAATGCAGCGCCGCCTGGCCCGAGGCGACGCACAGCGCGCCCACGCCGCCTTCGAGCGCCGCGACGCGCTTGTCGAGCACGTCGACGGTAGGGTTGTTGATCCTGCTGTAGCGAAACCCGGGGGCCTCGAGATTGAACAAAGCCGCGCCGTGCTCAGCGCTGTCGAACTCGTAGGCCGCGGTCTGGTAAATCGGCACCGCAACCGCCTTGGTCGCCGTGTCGCCGTCATAACCCCCGTGGATCGCTATCGTCTCGCTCCGCACCGACCGAGCCTTCCACTGTCGAAATTTATTCTCGCCGCCATCGGGTGAATTTTGCGTTGCCTCCCTTCAGCCGGCCTGCTGCGACCGCATAAAGACGGGCGCCCGCGGCGCGCGCCGCGTTATCGCGGGCACTGTCGCCAGCCTGGGCACGGCGGCGACCAACAGGTCGCGGAACGCGGTCCATAGCGGCAGAATACGGTCATCGACGGGGATATGGCGACTCAATTGGCCATGCCCGGCGCCATCGTCGCTATCGAACCGGATGTGCTCTTCAAGAAAGAAGCGGAACGCGCGCTGGCCCGGGCCATACCAGTGCGGCGCGCGCAGCATCGCGTTGAATACGCTGCTGAGGCCGCCATCCTCGTAGCTGGCGATGCTCGCGGCGCGCGCGGCGGGGTCGATGCTCCGGGTCTTCCGCAGATAGGTGAGGCCGGCCTCGACAAGGCGGCGGTTGCGCCCCGTCGGATGCAGCTCCAGCACCCGGCGCATGAATTCGTCGTGGTTCATCCGTTCGCCCGCGGCCGAGATCCCCGGCCAGGGCGAGAGATTGTCGGTTTCGCACTCGCCCTTCCACAGTTCGGCAAGCTTGGGATCATCGGGATGCCGGTCGCGTGCGACTTCGAGGTTCTCCCGGAACTGGACGGAGAAAAAGTAGTACGCGGTGGCGATGCGCATCACCTCGTCGCTGTTGAGGTCTTCCCACCCCATGCGGCAGATGCTCTCGATCACCGAGTGGAAGACAAACCGCGGAGCAGGGCTCGTCTGCGGCCGAAAAGAAACAACTGTCATCCGCTCCATCGAATACCTCATTTGTCGACGCCGGTTACGCCATGGTTAAATATTGTCTTCTATTTCTTTGCCGTTGCTCGATCACAAAAAAGCGCGGCAAAATTGCGGCAACAATCTTCAGCTTGCAAATACAAAGGTGTTTAAAAATTTATCTATTTTCTAATTGGCCAATCTTGGCTAGCCCGGCGGTGCGAAAGGGGTAGGCCGGAGGGCGCGCGGGCGGTTGAGTTCCCTTCCCCGCGGAGCCATGCTACGCCGGAAAGGATGGGAGGATAAGGCCATGCAGTTGAGCCGCGAAGAGCTGATCCGGGCCTATCGATCGATGGTGACAATCCGCCGCTTCGAGGAGCGGGTGCAGGAGGAATTCTCGAAAGGCGGCATCCCCGGCTTCGTCCATCTCTACGCCGGCGAGGAAGCATCGGCGGTCGGCGTGTGCCTGCATCTCGGCCCCAAGGACTACATCGCCTCGACACATCGCGGGCATGGCCACTCGATCGCCAAAGGCTGCGACGTCCCCGGCATGATGAAGGAGCTGTTCGGCAAGCAGGGCGGGCTCTGCGGCGGCAAGGGCGGCTCGATGCACATCGCCGATCTCGACCAGGGCATGCTCGGCGCCAACGGCATCGTCGGCGGCGGTGCGCCGCTTGTTGTCGGCGCCGCCCTGACCGCGAAGACGCTTGGAACCGGCAATGTCGCGGTATGCTTTTCGGGCGACGGCGCCTCCAACCAGGGCACTACCTTCGAAGCGCTCAACATGGCGGTCGTGCTGCACCTGCCGGCCGTCTTCGTGTTCGAGAACAACCAGTACGGCGAAGGCACCGGGTTCGCCTATCATTGCGGCAGCAAGGATATCGCCGGCCGCGCCGGCGGGTTCGGCATGCCGGCGGTCAGGGTCAATGGCGACAATTTCTTCGAGGTGCACGAGGCGGCCTACGAAGCCATCGAGCGTGCCCGCGATGGGGGCGGACCGTCGGCGATCGAAGTCGATACCTGCCGCTTCTACGGCCATCACTCTGGCGACGCGCAGCTTTATCGCGGCAAGGACGAGGTCAAGGGGCTGCGCGAAGAGCGCGACTGCCTGAAGCACTTCCGCACACGCGTGTCGGAAGCAGCGCTGCTGGAGACCGACGCTCTCGACAGGATCGACGCCGAGGTCAATTCGATGATCGACCAGGCGATCGACGATGCCCGCGCCGCGTCGCCGCCCGACGCGTCGCAGCTGCTGACCGACGTCTACGTCTCCTACTGAGCGAAGCTGCCATGCCGCAGAAAACCATCCGCCAGGCGCTCAACGAGGCGCTCGCTCAGGAGATGCGTCGCGACCCGAAAATCATCGTCATCGGGGAGGATGTCGCCGGGGGCGCCGGGAGCGAGGGGCAACGCGACGCTTACGGCGGCGTGCTGGGCGTCACCAAGGGCCTCATCGGCGAGTTCGGCGAGGCGCGGGTCATCGATACGCCGATCACCGAAAGCGCGATCATGGGCGCCGCGGCCGGCGCCGCGGTCACCGGCCTGCGCCCTGTCGCCGAGCTGATGTTCAGCGACTTCTTCGGCGTGTGCTTCGACCAGATTTTCAATCAGGCCGCCAAGTTCCGCTATATGTTCGGCGGCAAGGCCAAGACCCCGCTCGTGATCCGCACGATGGTCGGCGCCGGGCGCAGCGCGGCGGCACAGCACTCGCAGAGCCCCTACCACGTCTTCACCTCGGTGCCGGGGCTGAAATGTGTCGTGCCGTCCAACGCCTATGACGCCAAGGGCCTCTTGATCCAGGCGATCCGCGACGACGACCCGGTGATCTTCTGCGAGCACAAGCTGATGTACGATTTGCGCGCCGAGGTGCCGGACGAGCCGTACACCATCCCCTTTGGCGAGGCGAACATCGTGCGCGACGGCGACGAT
>DATJSH010000125.1:0-4116 GCA_035504235.1 Allostellaceae bacterium
CGCACGCGCCTGTCGCCCGAAACGGAGCCGGTTGTCGTCACGCCGCCACCTCCGCCGCCAACCCCCGCGCCGCCACCTGTCGTCCATGCTTACGACGGCGTCTACAACGGGACGGTAACGACGACCAGCAGCTCGCGTGGATGCCGAGCGGGGCACACGACGAGCATAACCGTCAGCCAGGATCACTTCACCTTCCCCTGGGACGGCGGCGTCAACCTCAATGCGACCGTCGACAATGGCGGCAAATTCGATATCTCCGGTAAGGGCTTTTACGGCTACGTCCGTCTCAGCGGGGAGATCCAAAGCGGCGATCTTGTCGGTTACTATGTCACGGGGGGTTGCACCTACGATTTGACTCTAAAGAAATAGTCCCGGTCCCTGGCGGTTAAAACAACCGATGCGTGATGCGCCGGCTCGGCGCGGGGATCGGATTCGATGATTAATCGCTGAGTAGGTTCGCGCTTCCGGGCTTATGCTTCGCGTCGTTGTGGTACTCGTCGTCAGTGTCATTGTCTGTTGCCTGTTGCTCGCAGCCGCGCCGGCGCGCGCGCAAAATTCCGATATCTTCCGCGAAGAGGCGCCGCCGCCTCCGGTTGCCGCAGCACCGGCGCCAAAGCCGGCCCCGCGCCCGCGCGTCTATTCGCCGCCCGAGCCGGAAATCGTCGCGCCGCCCCCGCAGCCGCAGCCGGTCGTTGCGCCGGCGCCGAGCCTGCCGCCGGCAAGCCAGGTCTGGGCGCGGGTGCGCCAGATCGCGGCAAGCCAGGGTATCTCGGTGCCGCTTTCCGGAACCCCGCCTTTTGACGTTGCGGGGACGCCGGCACAATATCGAGTGCTGCTCGGCGCCTGGGGGCCGGGCATGTGGCAGGGTAACGCGGGCGGCGAGAAGATCATTCTCGTCATCCAGTCGATCGACGGCGACGGAGCGATCCGCGGAGTCGTCGGCAAGAGCGAAGGCAGATCGACGCCGGCATTATGGGCTATGGCGACCGGCACGGCTGGCGGCGCCCATTTTGTTCTGCAGGTGACGTTTATGGTCATGTCAACGTATTACGGCAACCAGGCGGTAAGTTCCCAGGCCGAATGGGGCTTTGAGCTTCGCGCCGACGGAACGTTGTCCGGCTCGCGCGACCATGGGGCATCGACCATCGTCCTGGGGCGGCTTCAGTGATCGATACGCTGGGGTAGCGGCGAAGTCGCCAAAAGCATTCGCCGGCTTGCCGATTGCCGCGGCTTTGTATTAAACACCGGCAGTTGAATGTTTCTCGGCTGGCGATCTCCGGTCGCTGGCTTGGCCAGTATGTGATGCCGCGGATAACGATTTCGTACCGGCGCGACGATTCCGGAGTGATTACCGGTCGCATCTTCGACCGGCTGGCGGCGCATTACGGCCGCGACGCGGTGTTCCGCGACATCGACAATATTCCGCCCGGCGTCGATTTCCGTCAGCACATCGCCAAGGTGCTCGACGAAAGCGACATTCTGCTGGCGATTGTCGGGCCACGCTGGCTTGGCGCGCGCGGCGGGCAGAACCGTCTCGACGACGAGGCCGACCCGGTCCGGCTCGAGATCGAGACCGGGCTGCGCAAAGAGATGCCGGTGATCCCGGTGCTGGTGCTGCGCGCGGGGATGCCCAAGGTCGGGCAGCTTCCCGACACCGTGAAGGATTTCGCGTACCGCCACGCGGTGCAAGTCGATGCCGGCCAGGATTTCGACATCCATTCCGCCCGGCTGATCCGGGCGATGGACCGCATTCTGCAACAGCAGGGGGGATTGCCGCCGCCCGCCGGCGGCGATCTCGCCGAGCTTCCGGGGGTGGCGGATCTCGCCCCATCGCCCGACGAAGACGACGAGCCGCTCAACGATGCGCCCTACGCGCCCGGGCTGGTGGAGGCGCGGCCGCGCCCGCTTCCGCTTCCGGCGCCGAGCGAGCGGCGGGAGCCGGCCGCGGTCGTCACGCCGGTGCAAGCGCCGGCTCCCCGCGAGGCCATCGCCTCAGTGCCCGCCGGGCAGCGGCGCGGCGGCCTGGTGCTGGGCGCGGTGGCGGGGCTGGTGGTCGGCGCTGCCATCGCGGCCGCGGTCGTCATCTCGCTGCGGCCGGCCGCGCCGGCGGACGTCGCCGCGCTGGCGACCGCCAAGGAGGCGATCGAGGCCAGGGCGCTGACGCTGCAGGCCGAGCTCACCGCGGCGCAGAAGAAGCTCGAGACCACGCAGGGCAGCCTCGACGCCGCCCAGAAGCAGGCGAGTGACGCCGACAAGCGCGCGCAGGACCTGCAGGCGACCGCCGACCAGGCGCAGAAGGCGCTCGCCGCGCAACAGGATATCGCGGCGAAGGCCAAGACCGAGTCCGATAAGCTCACCGCGCAGGTCAAGGCGCTGGGCGACCAGCAAGCCCGGGCCGATCAGGACGAGAAAAACCTCGCCGCGCAGAAATCGGCCGCCACCGATGCCGCCGCTCAGCTCGCGCTGGCGCAGGATCAGGCCAAGACCTTCGGCGACAAGCTCGCCAAGGCGCAAGATCAGATGAAGGCGCTGGGCGACCAGCTCGCGGCCGAGAAAAAGGCGCACGAGGACGCGGCCGACCAAGCCACCGCGCTCGGCAGGCAGGTGAAGACGCTGCAGGCGCAGCTTGCCGCCGCCCCGGCCCAGAGCGCTCAGGCAGCCTCCGCTCCGGCGCCAGCCGCCGCGGCGCCGGCGCCACCCGCCGATGATTCGAGCTGGAGTGCCGACCAGCGAAAGCAGGCGCAGGCCGATCTGGTGACGGTCGGTTATCTGCAAGGCGCGGCTGACGGCAATTTCGGCGCGGCGACGCGAGCGGCGATCAAGCAGTTGCAGTCGCTGACCGGTGCGCCGGAAACCGGGGTGCTGACCGACCCCGAGGCGAGCGCGCTGCACGACATGGCCCAACGCCTGTCGGCGGCGCTCAATCGCGGCGCGACCTCGCCCGATGGCGTCCCGGCGGCGGCGGTCAAGGGCGCGGCGGCGCTTTACCAGCGCGCCTGGGCCGCCGAAAGGGGCAGCAACGGCGCGTCCGACCCGGCCGAGGCGATCTATTGGTATGGGCTCGCGGCCGCCGAAGGCGACGCCAAGGCGCTGACCAATCTCGGCACGCTGCTGATCCGCGGCCAGGGCATTCCGAAGCCCGACCCCGACGGCGCCATTGTGCTGTGGGAGGCCGCCGCGGCGCGCGGCGAGGTGACGGCGATGTTCAATCTTGGCGCGATGTACGAGCGTGGCGTCGGCGTCGCGGCCGATCCCGACAAGGCGAAGGCATGGTACGGGCTGGCGTCGGCGCGCGGCGATACCGGGGCAAAGGCGGCGCTGAAACGGCTCGGGGGTTAGGGTGCGGCGGTTAGGATAGGGGTGCGATAGGTTGCGTCGCCGGGAAACAGCTGCCGAGACCGCGCTCTATAATTGCTATGCTTAGCCTCGCCATGCATCGGCTGGTTGCGATTTCGATTGCCATGCTGCTGATCGCCGCGATACCGGCCGCGGCGGAAGACTCCGACCCGTTCCACGAAGTCGCACCGCCCGCGGCGGTGACGCCCGGGCAGGACCCGTTCCAGATGGCGCCGGCCGATCCGCCTGCCGCACCGAAGCCGGCACCGGCACGGCCGCGTCCGGTGCGCGAGGCGGAGCCCGAGCCGGTCGCGGCGCCGCCACCGCCGCCCCCCGCACCGCCGGCGCCCAGCGCCAAATGCTTCACCTTCAACAACAAGCAATTTTGCGAGTAGGGGATGGCCCGTTTGACGGAGGCGCAGCAATGAAGACCGCGTCGGCAGCAATCCCGGCAGCCGTATTCCTGCTGGTGACCGCCGGCGGCGCGGCGTTTGGCGACGATCTGAAGGGTTATTCGATCGACGCGGCGTACAGCACGCAAACGGTTCCGGGGGCCGTTATCGCCGGCGAACTGCCGCGGCACGGTTTATCTCCCGTGCAGCATCACGACCGCATCTACATCAGCGTCCGAGGCAACGTCTTCAACTATTCCGACCTTTCCTCCGGCACCTTTGCGTCGCATGGCGGCAACGAAACGCAACTCGACAAAGCGAAGAGCATTCCGCGTGAGCGTATGCAAGCGTGGACCGTCGAGCCGGGGCGCCTGCTGCGGATTCAAAA
>DATJSH010000126.1:0-23159 GCA_035504235.1 Allostellaceae bacterium
AGGCCCTTTTTGTCTGGCGCGGTGGCGATGAGCGGCATCGCGGCGATCTCGAATTTCGTGAAGTCGCGACCAGTTTTCTCGGCGCCCTTGCGAGCCGCCGGCAGCATGACCTCGGTGATATAGTGCCGGGTGCAGACCGGATGGGCGCGGATGCCATCGGCGACCTCGCCGGCGATCTGGCACATGAACGGGTTGACCGCGGCGAGCTGCACCGGGATATGCGGATGCTCGATCGGCGGCGGCGCGAAGAGCGGCACCATGAGACTTAGCTTGTAGTGCGCGCTCCGGTAATCGAGCTTGGTGCCACCCTCCTGCCAGCACGCCCAGATCGCTTTGAGCGCGCCGACATAGTCGCGCATCCATGGCCCGGGTGGGGTCCAACTCATGCCGTAGCGGCGCTCGATATGGCCTTTGACCTGAGTGCCGAGACCGAGCGTGAAGCGGCCCTTTGACAGGCGCTGCAAGGTCCAGGCGGCGAGCGCGGTCACCGCCGGCGCCCGCGGGAAGGCGATGGCGACCCCCGTCGCCAGGCCAATGTGCTGGGTCGCCTGCGCCGCCAAGGTCAGCGCGATGAACGGGTCGTCCTTGGTTTCCTCGCTGACGATCCCGTCATAGCCCAACGCTTCCGCGAGCCGTGCCTCGGCGCCGACCCGCGCGATGTCGAGCCCGCCCGACGTGGCGCGCAAGCCGGGGTCGAGATTGCCGAGCGGCAGCTGGGTTTCGATCTTCACGTTTATGCTCCGGCGTGAGGTTCTCGTCGTCGTCACGGTGGAGGCCGGGGCCCGGGCTTCCGCCACTCACTCGAGCAGCTGAAACCGGGATACCGGCCTGCGCCGGGACGACGAAAACCGGATAGGCGCTAAATTTAAGCGATCATGGCCGAAAAAATGGTCTCGATCAGCACCGCCAAAGCGGATTTTTCAAAACTCGTCGCTGAAGCCGAGGCGGGCGACGAGATAGTTCTTACCTGGCGTGGTAAGCCGGTAGCCAAGCTAGTCGTAATCGCCGATAGGCCAAAACGTGTAGCGGGCTCCCTGCGAGGACAGGTCTCAATCGGCCCGGAGTTCTTTGAGGCTTTGCCACCGGAAGAGCTCGACGCTTGGGATCAATAAACCGGGTAGCTCATCCGAAGCGCTCGGCGATGTGGGCATAGACGGCGCGCAGGGTTTGCGCCTCGGCGCCTTCCGGTCGCCCGGGGCGCGAACGGTTGTTCCACGCCATCACGTCGAGATGCGCCCACGGGACGGCGGGATCGACGAACTCGTTGAGATAGAGCGCCGCGGTGATGGCGCCGCCTTGCGGGCCGTCCGATACGTTGTTGAGGTCGGCGATCTTGCTGTCGATGAGGCGGCGATAGGGTTTGTAGAGCGGCATCCGCCACATCGGATCGTCCTCGGCCTTTCCGGCGGCGAGGAGCGCGTCGGCGAGCGCCTCGTCGTTGCAGAACAGCGCCGGCAATTCAGGACCGAGCGCGACCCGCGCCGCACCGGTCAGGGTCGCCGCGTCGATGATCATCTCCGGCTTCTCGTCCGAAGCTTCGCTCAGCGCGTCGCACAGGATGAGCCGGCCTTCCGCGTCGGTATTGCCGATCTCGACCGTCAGCCCCTTGCGCGTCTTGACGATGTCGCGCGGCCGCATTGCGTTGCCGCTCACCGAGTTTTCGACGCAGGGCAGCAGCACGCGCAGCCGCACCCTGAGGCCCGCCCGCATGACGGCCTGGCCGAGGCCCAGCATGATCGCCGCGCCGGCCATATCCTTTTTCATGTTGAGCATGCCGGAGGCCGGCTTGAGGTCGAGCCCTCCGGTGTCGAAGCACACGCCCTTGCCGACCAGCGTCACCTTGGGCGCGTCCTTGTCACCCCAGGTAATATCGACGAGCCGCGGCGCCCGCGTGCTGGCGCGGCCGACGGCATGGATCGTCGGGTAGTTCTTCTCGAGCAATTTGTCGCCGACGATGATTTTGCACTTGGCGCTCTCAGCCTTGGCGACCTGCTGCGCGGCCTCGGCCAACTCCTCCGGCCCCATGTCGGAGGCCGGGGTCGTCGCCAGGTCGCGCGCCAGAAAGACCGCGCTGGCCAGCCGTTTGACGAGCTCGCGGTCGGCGCCCTTCGGCCAAACCAGCCGAGCCGCGCCGGGTTTCTTGGCGTGGTAGCGGGTGAAGGCGTAAGTGCCGAGCGCCCAGCCGAGCGCCACCCGGCTCGGATCGGCGCCGGCGGGCAGCGGGTCGAGGCGGTAGCTGCCTTCCGGCAACGTCTCCGACAGACCGGCGACCGCCCACATCGATGCCTCATTGTCGCCCATCCCGACCAGCACCCGGCCGAGCTTGCCGCGCTCATCGGGGATCAGCGCGGTCTTGCCCGAGCCTGCGGTGAAGCCGATCGCCTGCACCCAGTCGCGCTCGCGCGCCGGCGCGCCCTCGCGCCACGCAGCAAGTTGCGCCTTGCCGAGCGCGGTCAGCGGCACCGCGCCGGAATCATGATCGATCAGGGAATAGGCCATCTCGGGTTCCTCGGTTCTCTTTAGCGGCAGCATGCCCGCACCAACGCGGCCCTGCCAGAGGTTCAGGCCAATTCGTCCAAGATTCGGGCCAGCCGGGCCAGGTCTTCATCGCGTGACAGTCGGTGGTCGCCGTCCTTGATGAGGGTCAAGGTCACATCGCGGCTCTGCAGCTTTCCGGCGAGCTTGAGGCTCTGTTGCCATGGCACCGACTCGTCGTCCAGGCCGTGCAGCAGCCGCACCGGGCAGGAAAGCGGAACGGCGCGGCGCAGCACGAGGTTATTGTCGCCATCCTCGACAAGCGCCCGGGTGTAGAGGTAGCCGGCGGGGTCATAGGGCGTTTGCAGGACGATCCGCCCCTCGTCCCGGAGCTGGCGCCGCTGTGCGTCGGAAAGCCGCCGCGGCAGCAGGTCGCGGGTGAAATCCGCCGCCGCGGCGATGCCGACCAGCGCCGCGACGCGGTCAGGGCGGGCAAGGGCGGCGAGCACCATGATCCACCCGCCCATGCTCGATCCGACAAGGATTTGCGGCCCCTCGGTCAGCGAATCGATGACCGCAATCGCGTCGTCGCGCCAGCACGAGATCGTGCCGTCGGCGAAATCGCCGCTCGATCGTCCATGCGCGAAATAGTCGAAGCGCACATAAGCACGCCCGTGGCGCCGGCAAAAATCCTCTAAAAACAAGGCCTTGACGCCGGTCATGTCGGAGCGGAAGCCGCCGAGGAAGACGATGCCCGATCCGCCGCCGTCGAGGCGATGGTAGGCGATTGTCGCGCCTCCCGGGCGTGCTAGACTCGCGGCGTCGGCGCCCGGCACCGCTGCATTCTCTTGAATCGGCATCGAAAAGCGCCACAACAAGCTTAATGGCACGCGAGGATACCATCGACCAGCGACCCCAAGAAGCCCGCCCGCCAGCGGTGCTGCAGGTGATCCCGAGCCTCGTTTCGGGCGGTGTCGAACGCGGCACGGTCGAGGTGGCCGCAGCCCTCGCTGCCGCCGGCTGGACCGCTTACGTCGCCTCCGCGGGCGGCCCGATGGAGCGCGAGCTGGCCCGCGTCGGGGCGCACCACATTACCCTGCCGCTGGCGTCGAAAGGCCCGCTGGCGATCCGCCGTAATGGCGCCGCGCTGGTCGAAATTATCCGCCGCTGCAAGATCGACATCGTCCACGCGCGCAGCCGCGCCCCGGCGTGGAGCGCCTGGCGCGCGGCGACAACGACCCGGCGGCGCTTCGTCACGACCTTTCACAACGCCTATGACGACAAGGCGCCGTTCAAGCATTGGTACAATTCGGTGATGGCGCGCGGCGAGCGGGTCATCGCCATCTCACATTTTGTCGCCGAGCATGCCGCGAACGTCTATGGCGTCGGGGTCGACCGGCTGCGCACGATTCCCCGCGGCGTCGACATGAACCTGTTCGATCCTCGCCGGGTCACCGGCCAGCGGGTCGCCGACCTCGCGGCGCAATGGCGCGTGCCCGACGGCTATGCGGTCGTCATGCTGCCCGGTCGGCTGACGCGCTGGAAGGGCGGTCTCGACTTCATCGAGGCGATCGCCCGGCTCGAACGCCACGACGTGTGCTGCTTGCTGGTCGGCGCCGCCCAGCGTTCCGGCTTCCGCAGGGAGCTGGAAGCGGCGATCGAGCGCCACGCGCTCGGCCGGCAATTTCGCATTATCGAGGATTGTCGCGACATTGTCGGCGCCTACGGGCTTGCTGATGTGGTGATTTCGGCCTCGACCGACCCGGAAGGGTTCGGCCGCACGATTGTCGAGGCGCAGGCGATGGGCCGCCCGGTGATCGCCACCGACCATGGCGGCGCGCGCGAGACGGTGGTTCCCGGCAACACCGGCTGGCTGGTGCCGCCGGGCGACACCGCGGCGCTCGCCACCGCGATCGACCATGCGCTGCGGCTCGATCCCGAATCGCGTGACGCGCTCGGTCGGCGCGCGCGGGCGCATATCGCCCAAGGTTTTACACGCGAGGCGATGTGCTCGCGGACCATCGATGTTTACGAGGAGCTGCTGTTTCCCGCCGAGGCGCTCGCCGCCGAAGCCGAGCCGCTCGCCATCCCGGCGTAATGGTTGTTTTCTCGAAGTCAGGAATTATATCTACCTTGTTCGTATAGATAGGTAGATTTGCCATGAGCCTAAATATAAAAAACGTGGAAACGTGCCATCTCATCGAGGAACTTGCAGAGGCAACCGGCGAGACAATGACTGCGGCTGTTACGGTGGCAGTTCGCGAACGTCTCGAACGCTTGCGGCGCGAGAACGACAACTCGCTGGTCGAAAGGATTTTGGCAATCGGCCGGGACTGCGCGGCGCGGCTTGGTCCGGAATTTCGCGCGCTTGACCACGATGCGCTGCTTTACGACGAGAGAGGCCTGCCCATTGGTAATCGATAGCTCTGCCCTGGTTGCCATCCTTGCCGATGAGCCGGAGGCGGAGGCCTGCGCGCGGGCGATACGTGACGCTTGGCACAGGAGAATATCAGCAGTGACCTTTGTGGAAACCGCTATTGTCATCGATAGCCGCCATGATCCCGTTGCCAGTCGCCGCTTGGATGAGTTGATCCGCCAGAGCGGCATTTCGATCGAGCCGGTCGATGAAATCCAAGCGGTCATGGCGCGTGAGGCTTACCGCGATTTCGGGCGCGGCAGCGGGCATCCCGCGCAGCTTAATTTCGGCGATTGCTTCGCCTACGCGTTGGCTCGGCGTCTTGCGGAGCCGTTGCTGTTCAAGGGCAATGATTTTGCTCAAACGGACATAGCGTCCGCATTGTCCTAGCCTTGGATTGGCCGCTTCCCCAAAAATCCTCGTCATCAAATTGGGCGCGCTCGGCGACATCGTGCAGGCGATGGGAGCGGCGGCGGCGATCCGCGTACATCATCAGGGCGCCCAGATCGTGCTGCTGACGACCCGGCCCTATGCCGAGCTGATGCGGCAGGCGCCTTATTTCGACAATGTCTGGATCGACGAGCGGCCGCGCGATCCGCTGGGCTTGTGGCGGCTTGCGCGGCGGCTGCGCGCCGCGCGGTTCGACCGCGTCTACGACCTCTCGACCCGCCAGCGCAGCGCGCTTTATTTCCGGCTGATGCGGCGGCCCCTGTGGAGCGATTCCGGACCGGAATGGTCGGGCATCGCGCGCGGCGCCTCGCATCGCCAGCCCGACACACAAGAGCGCCGGCGCATGCACACGCTCGACCGCGAGGTCGACCAGCTGCGCTGGGCCGGCTTTTCCAGGCCGATCCCGCCACCCGACCTGTCATGGGCGATGACGGATTTGTCGCACTTCGTGCTGCCGCCAGATTATGTCCTGCTGCTGCCCGGCGCCGCGCCGCACCGGCCCGAGAAACGTTGGCCGCTCGCTTTTTTCATCGAGCTCGCGCGTCGCGTCGCGGCGATGGGGTTGACGCCGGTGATTATCGGCGGCCCGGCCGAACGCGAACTTGGTGCGGCGATCGCTGATGTTGTGCCCGAGGCGCGCGACCTGACCGGTCAGACGCAATTCGGCGACATCGTCGCGCTGGGGCGCGGCGCCAGGCGTGCGATCGGCAACGACACCGGGCCGATGCATCTCGCGGTGGTCGGCGGCGCGCCCGCGACGGTGCTCTATTCGGCCGCCTCCGATCCGTCGCTGACTGCGCCGCGCGGACGCGATGTCGTTGTGCTGCGACGTGACAACCTTGCCGATCTTTCGGTCGATGAGGTCGTCGCGACCCTGTCCTTGGAACCTTGACGGAACAGCCCCGCTTCGCGATATTCCGGGGGCATGTACGAGCGCGTTCGGATCACCGCCACCACGACGACCACGCCGCGCGGCGGGGTGTCGGGAGGTTGTGCGCGCTGATCTACCAGCAAGCTTCGGAACCGAACGACCCCGCCGGCTCTCGGACGGGGTTTTTTCGCGGCCATCCGCCCCCTCCGACCGGCTCACGACGGAGTAGAGGGCAATGAGCGAAACATACGCAAATCCGGTGGTCGTGACCTTGCCGGACGGCAAGACGCGCGAATTTCCGGCGCCCGTCACCGGCGCCGAACTGGCGGCGTCGATCGGCCCCGGTCTCGCCAAGGCGGCCATCGCGCTGAAGCTCGACGGTGCGCGGCGCGACCTCGCGACCGTTATCGACCATGACGCCAAGGCCGCGATCATCACCCGCGACCAGCCGGACGGGCTCGAAATCCTGCGCCACGACGCGGCGCATGTCATGGCCGAGGCGGTGAAGGAGCTCTATCCCGAGACCCAGGTCACGTTCGGCCCGGCGACCGAGAACGGCTTTTATTACGATTTCGCGCGCGACACGCCGTTCACGCCCGAGGATCTAGAAAAGATCGAGGCGCGGATGCGCGACATCGTCAAACGCGACGAAGCGATCACCCGCGAGGTCTGGGAGCGCGACAAGGCGGCGGCCTTCTTCGCCGGCATCGGTGAGACGTACAAGGCCGAGTGGATCGCCGAAATCCCCAAAGACGAGGAAATCAGCCTCTACCGGCAGGGGAATTTCGTCGATCTCTGCGCCGGTCCGCACCTGCCCTCGACCGGTCATCTCGGCCACGCGTTCAAGCTGATGAGCGTTGCCGGCGCGTATTGGCGCGGCGACGCGAAGAACGCGCAGCTTCAGCGCATCCACGGCACCGCCTGGGCGAGCCAGAAGGAGCTCGATCAATATCTCTTCCGCCTCGAGGAGGCGGAACGACGCGATCATCGCCGCGTCGGGCGCGAGCTCGAGCTGTTCCACCTGGGCGACGAGGCGGTAGGCAGCGTCTTCTGGCATCCGAAGGGCTGGACGCTGTTCCGCATCATCGAGGGTTACATGCGCGGCCGGCTCGACAAGGCCGGCTATCAGGAGGTCAAAGGCCCGCAGCTGCTCGACCGTTCGCTGTGGGAACGAACCGGTCATTGGGACAATTTCCGCGACAATATGTTTATCGCTGAGAGCCGCGACGATCGGGTGCTCGCGGTCAAGCCGATGAACTGTCCCGGGCACGTTCTGATATTTGGCAGCCGGCTGCGCAGCTATCGCGAGCTGCCGTTGCGCCTTGCCGAATTCGGCAGCTGCACGCGCAACGAGCCCTCAGGCGCGCTGCACGGGATCATGCGCGTGCGCGCCTTCACCCAGGACGACGCGCATATTTTCTGCACCGAAGACCAGATCACCGACGAATCGATCGCGTTTTGTAAGCTGCTGCTGTCGATCTACAAGGATTTCGGCTTTGAGGATGTGGCGATCAAGTTCGCCACCCGGCCGGAGGCGCGTATCGGCAGCGATGAGACCTGGGACAACGCGGAAAACAGCCTTGCCGAGGCGGGCAAGGTGGCGGGGCTCGACTTCACGCTGGCGCCGGGCGAGGGCGCGTTTTACGGGCCGAAGCTCGAATTCCACCTCAAGGACGCGCTCGGCCGCGAGTGGCAGTGCGGCACGCTGCAGCTCGATTTCATGATGCCGGGGCGCCTCGGCGTCTCCTATGTCGGCGAGGATGGCGGCCGCCATGTCCCGGTGATGCTGCATCGCGCGATTCTCGGCTCGATGGAACGCTTTATCGGCATTCTTATCGAGCATTATGCGGGGCGCTTTCCGCTCTGGCTGTCGCCGGTGCAGGCGGTGGTGGCGACAATCACCGCCGATGCCGACGCCTATGCCGCCGAGGTGGCGCAGGCGATGACCGAGGCGGGTCTGCGCGTTGTGCTCGACACCGGCAACGAGACCATCAATTACAAGGTCCGCGAGCACAGCCTGGCGCGCGTTCCGATGATGCTGGTCGTCGGCAAACGCGAGGCGGAAGCGCGCGCCGTGTCGCTGCGCCGGCTGGGCGGCAATGCGCAACAAGCGCTTGCGCTCGCCGACGCGGTTGATAAATTAAAAGTAGAGGCCGCTACTCCGGCCGCATCGTGACCATACGATGTATTCCGGGACGGATCGGCGCGACAAACGAAGGAGAGCGTAAATAGCCAGACCACCCTTTAATCAAACCCCCACCCGTGATGGCCCGCGAATCAATAGCGAAATCTCGGTCAATCAGCTTCGCCTGGTTGATGAACGCGGCGACATGGTGGGAGTCGTCACGCGCAACGAGGCGCTCGACATGGCGGCGGATGCCGGCCTCGACCTGGTCGAAATCGCCCCGAATGCCGATCCGCCAGTCTGCAAGATCCTCGATTTCGGCAAGTACAAATACGAGGAACAAAAGAAAAAGAACGAAGCCAAGAAGAAGCAGAAGGTTATCGAGGTCAAGGAAGTCAAATTTCGTCCGTCGATCGATGACCACGATTATGATGTCAAGATGCGTTCCATGCAGAAATTCATCGGCGAGGGCGACAAGGTCAAGGTGACCATGCGGTTCCGCGGGCGCGAACTGGCGCACCAGGAGCTCGGCATGGATGTCCTGATGCGCGTCAAAGGCGACCTCGACGCGGTTGCCAAGGTCGAGCAATTCCCGCGCATGGAAGGCCGTCAGATGACGATGGTGGTTTCGCCGAAATAACGCGCCAGCGTCAGAACACCCAGCTCACTTGCGGCCGGCGGCCGTCCCATGGCCGCGCTTTTTCGTAGAGCGCCGCGGCGCGCAGCAACTGGGCGTCACCGCGATGCGGGCCCACGAGTTGCAGCCCGATTGGCAGCCCGTCAACGGCGACGCCGCACGGTAGCGTCACGGCGGGATTGCCCGACAGGTTGAACGGCAGCGTGTAGGGATACCAGGATTTGCGCACGGTATCGGCAATCTCGCCGTCGATCTCGATCGGCGCGAAGAAATCGTGGTCGATCGCCAGCGCGGTGCGCGACAGGGTCGGCGTCGCGACCAGGTCGTAATCGGCGAACCAGGCTTCGATTTCGCGGAAGACCCGCGTGCGCTCGAACATCGCTTCTTGCAACGCCACGGCGCTGTGCGCCGCGCCGGTATCCATCTGGCGGATAAGCGTCTCGCTCATCCGGTTGCCGTATTGCCCGACATAGCGGCGGAACCGCGCGTTCCAGAACGATTGGGTCAGCACCAGCCAGATCGGCTCGGTGGTGCGGAAATCGTCGTCCACCGGGGTGACGATCGCCCCCAGCTCGTCGAACGCGGCGAGCGCCCCTTCGCAAGTGGCGCGAACTTCGGCCGCGAGCTTGTCGTTGCCGAGCAGCGGCCGCCAGGCGATGCGCACGCCGGCGAGGTCGCCGTCAGCTTGCGCCGCGGCGATGAAATCGGGCGTCTCAAGCCCGAGCGAATGCGGGTCGCAGCGATCGGGCCCGGCCATCGCCTGAAGCATCAGCGCGGTGTCCATGACCGTGCGTGTCATTGGCGTGATATGCGACTGGTTGCCGAACCCGTCCGGGGTGAGATCGTGCGGCACCAAGCCTAGGGTCTGCTTGAAACCGACAACGCCACAGCACGCCGCGGGAATGCGGCTCGACCCGCCGCCATCCGTGGCGATGCCGATCGGCACCAGTCCCGCCGCGGCCGCGGTCGCCGCGCCGCCGCTCGATCCGCCGCAAGTGCGCGAGACATCCCACGGGTTGGCCGTGCGCCCGAAGAGCGGCGCCTCGGTAAAGCACTTATGGCCGAATTCGGGAGTGGTCGTCTTGCCGACGAGGATCGCGCCCGCCGCCCTCAGCCGCGCCACCGCCACCGAATCGGCCTCCGGCACATTGTCGGCCAACGCGACGGAGCCGAATGTCGTCTTCACGCCGGCTGTATTGACCAGGTCCTTGACCGCAAACGGCACGCCGTGCAGCGGGCCGATCGGGTCACCGAGCATCACCGCCGCTTCGGCTTCCCAGGCCGCCGCACGCGCCTCCTCGGCGCAGATTGTGATAAACGCGTTGAGTTTCGCCTGCGATTTCTCGATGCGGTCGAGCGCGTCCTCGACCACCTCCACCGGGGAGACGACTTTGCGGGCGATCATGTCGGCAAGTTGGACGGCTGAGGCGAAGGCGAACTCGCTCATGGGCTTTCGTACCACGCGCTCGCGCCAAGGTGCGGCGTCGCACTAGACTGACAGGAAACACCGAGGCGCGTGAAGGAAATTATGGCAAACACCCCGGGGTTGTACGCAGGGCTGAGCGCGCCCGAGGCTTATCTGTTGATCAACTTGCCGCACTGGCAGGCGAATCGCGCGCTGAAGCTCGGCTTCATGGGGCTGGTGGCACAGGGCATCTTGCGGCTCGAGACCGAGGACCGCCAGGGCTTCTTCCGCACCCGGCACATCCCGCATTTACGAGTTGCGCCGGATTTGCCGTCGCCGCTGCCGCCGGTCGCGGCCTCGCTCGTCAAGGTGGTGCGCGGCGCCGAGCCCGACGGGCTGCTCACAGCGGTTCTGAGCGAGTGCCAAGGCGAATACGGCAAGACGCTCCCCCGCTTCATCCGGAACTGCGTCGGGCCGGCGCTGGTGGCGCGCGGTCTTGCCGTGCCGATGCGCAAGCGCGCTCTCGGCATCTTCCCCTACGACAGCTTCGCATTGACCCCGGCGGGCGAGGAGGAGAAGTCGCGGCTGCAAGACCTGATGCGGGAGGCCTTAACCGTGCCAAACCTGCTCGAAAGCGACCCGGCTAAGGCGGCATCGCTGATCGCCGCGCTGGGCAGCGCTTTTCTTCTCCTCGATGAACTCAAGCCCCATTATCCGGAACTGGAAAACGCGATGCGGCAGTACGATAGCGGCGGCAGCAGCAGTGATGGTGGTTATTCTTTTCCCGATAGCCAGACCTCCGGCATCGGAGATGGAAACTTATGCTTCGATTTCGGCCATCTCGATTTCAGCTGCTTTGACGCCGGTGCGTTCGATAGCTTCGATGCCGGCTTCTCCGACGCCGGCGGGGGCGGAGACGGTAGTGGTGGCGATGGCGGCAGCAGCGGATGCTGAGCGCCGGGTTGGTTTGGGGTAGAAGAAAGGCTCTCGATCGCGCTGAATGACGGGACATTCCATGCGCCGCTTTTTTGTCGGGTTCTTCGCCGTTATCGGGGTCATCGCCCTTGTCGGCTTTCTCGGCCTCGTCGCGCTCACCGTGACGTTGGTGAAGTACGCGCGTACCGCGGCGCCGCTGCCGCAATCGATCGTGCTCACCGCCGACCTGAGCGGCGGCCTTCCCGACAAGGCAGAGCCGGACCCCATGTCGCGCCTCCTGTTCGATGAAAAGGGAACGCTGCGGGACTTTGTCGACGCGGTCGACCGTGCCGCCGAGGACCCGCGGGTCAAGGCGCTTTATGTCGAGCTCGGCGACGATTCGCTCGGTCTCGCCAAGACGCAGCAGGTACGCGACACAATCGCCCGCTTCCGCGCCAAGGGAAAATTCGCCGTCGCCTTTGCCGACACGTTTGGCGAGGGCGGTCCCGGCACGCGGCCCTATTACCTGGCAACCGCGTGCGACGAGATCTGGCTGCAGCCTTTGGGCGAAGTCGGCCTGACAGGGCTGCGCAGCGAGACGCCGTTCCTCAAGGGCTTTCTCGACAAACTCGGCATCGCCGCCGATTTCGAGCATCGCGAGGAATTCAAGACGGCGATGAACAGCCTTACCGAAACCAAGATGACCGCGCCGCAACGCGAGGAGGTCGAGGGGCTGTTGACCTCGATCTGGGGGCAGATCGGTCCCGGCATCGCCAAGGCGCGCAAGATCGACGCCGCCGGACTCACCGCGCTTGTCGATCGCGCGCCGCTTTCGGCAACCGACGCGCAAAAGCTCGGCCTCATCAACTGGATCGGCTATCGCGATCAGGCGATGGCCGAGGCGCGCATCCATGCCGGCGGCACGGCGAAGTTCATGACATTCGCCAAATACCTCAAGGCTGCCGGCCGGCCGCATGCGATCGGCAGCCAGATCGCGCTGATTTACGGCACTGGGCTTATCACCCGCGGCGGCGGGGCCGAAAATCTGCTCTCCGACGATGACGCGTTCACCGCGCGAACGATGCGCCGCGCCTTTACCGCGGCGGCGCGCAACAAGGACGTGCGGGCGATCGTCTTCCGTGTCGACAGCCCTGGCGGTTCGGCGACCGCGTCGGAGACGATCTGGCGCGATGTCGAGGAAGCGGAGCGCGCCGGCAAGCCGGTCATCGTCTCGATGGGAGACGTCGCCGCATCGGGCGGCTACTACGTCGCCGCCCCGGCCGCCAAGATCGTCGCCGAGCCGGCGACACTCACCGGCTCGATCGGCGTGCTGGCCGGCAAGCTCGTCCTCGGCGGGCTGATGGATAAGCTCGGCGTCACCACGGATACGGCGGAGCGCGGCGCCAATTCCGGCATGTTCAGCGCCGTTGGGGATTTCACGCCGGGCGAACGCCAGCGTCTCGACGCCGAGCTCGACGACACCTATGCCGGGTTCAAGAATCACGTCGCGGCCGGCCGGCATCTCGGCGCCGACGAAGTCGAGGCGATCGCCAAGGGTCGCGTCTGGTCGGGCGAAGACGCCCGGCAGAACGGGCTGGTCGACGCGCTCGGCGGCTATGAGACCGCGTTCGATCTGGCACGCCAAGCGGCGAAGCTGCCGGAAGGCGCGCCGATCGACGTTGTGGTCTATCCGCGCGAGCGTGGCCTCACCGCGTCCCTTGTCGCCCGGCTGCGCGGCGACGACGACAGCGATAACACATCGGCGCTGGGCGGGCTTGAACGCGGCCTCACCGCGCTGCGCATGGCGATCGCCGCGGTCGAGACGGCGATCGCGGACCCCGGCATCCTGCGCATGCCGCCGGTCGGCGACATTCGCTGATCGTGGGGATCGATCGCCGGCTTATTTTCGTCACAAAGCGGGTTATATTCCCGGCGTCATCGCTGATGGGGATCGGCGGAGGGGGCGGTGAGGCGGAATTTCATGGTTCTGGCGGTGGCGTTGCCGCTCGCCGCCTGCGGCTGGTTTGGCGGCCACAAGGACGAGCCGGCCGAGACCACGCCAGCAACGGTTTCGACCTTGTCGTCCGATGAGGTGCTCCAAAAGGACTGCGCGGACCAGAACTGGAAACAGCAGAATTTGGGCCTGTGGTATTCGGTCTGCCGCCAGCCGATGCGGTGGTGATCACCGCCGGTCGTTAAGTTCCGGGCGGAATGACCGGCAGCACCAGATAAGACGGCCGTCCGCTTTCGACGAACACCGTCGTCGTCGCGGGGCGCTTATGCGCCATCGACCCTTCCGGCTCGCCCGAGTTGGGGTTGATATCGAAATGCGGAAAGTTGCTGCCGGCGAGGTCGAGGCGCAACCGGTGGCCGCGCTTGAAGAGATTGGCGCAGGGAAACATCGCCACCGCGACCAGATAGGGACGGCCGGGCTCGAGCGGCGTCGGCGCTTCCCACGAATCGCGGTAGCGTAGCCGAAGCACCCCTTCGCTCAGATTCATCGCGAAACCTTCGCGGTAGTCGTCGCTCGCCGGGTAGCAATCGATGAGCTTGGCATGGATATCGGCGTCCGGTCCGTCGCTTGCGACCCATAGACGGAGCTCGATCGGCCCGGCGATTTCGAGGTCCTCGGGCAGCGGCGGGGTCTGAAAGCTCAACACGTCGGGCCGCCCGGCGAGCGGCGCATAAGGCGGCTGGCAGCCGAAAAAATTCGGGCCGGTGCGCTGGTCGTAGGCGCCGCTGTACATGACCGGCGCGCCCGAGGAAAGCGCGCCGCCGATGGTCGGCACCGGGTCGTTCGGGTCGGCGATGAAAGACAGCGCCGCGCTGCGCTCGCCGGGCCGGGCCACGAGCAGCGATCGTCCGGGGTGCAGATGGAAGCGCGTGAATTGGGTCTGCGGCAGCGGCCAGCGCTCCGCTTGGCGCCAGAACCCGCCATGGTCGAGCCGCCCGGCCGCGTTGCGCCGCGCCACGCCGTCCCCCGACCGGCCGCCGCCCATGACAAAGAGCCGCACCGCCGGTTCGCGCGTGACGCCGTTGTCGATGCCCTTCAGCCAGCAATCGAACCAGCGCCGCCGGACGGCGAAGAAATCATGGCCGAGATTGCCGTCCAGCGTCGCCGCCGGGCCGAATTCGACATCGCCGGCGAAGGACAGCGAGCGGTCGCCATGCGTCCACGGCCCGAGCACCAAGCGCACCGGGCTGTTTTTGCCCACCAGCCCGAGATAATTCTCCATCGCCGTGCGCGCGTAAGGGTCGTACCAGCCCGAGAGGTGCACCATCGGCACGTCGGCATAGCGGTCGTAATAGCCCTCGGCGTAGATGCCCGGCTGTTTCCAGTAATCGCCGAAATTGCCGTGGCCCCACTGCTCGAACAGGTAGTCCTCGTATTCGGGCGCGGCCTTGAGCGGCGAATCGCCGCGCCGCCAAGGCATCCGCGCCATCCACGCAGCGATATCCTCGGCCTCCAGCGCGGCTTTCACCGCCGGATCCTTGGCGTCGGCGAGGGCGTTGCGGTAAGCCCAGGTCGCCTGCTTCAGGTCGAACGCGCCGCCATGGCGGATGCCGCTGCGATAGGCATTGGAGAACCCGCCGCAATCGAGGTACTGGGCGGCGAGACCCGACGGGTCGAGGCAACCCAGCGCCATCTGCGCATGCGCCGCGTAGCTGAGGCCCATCGTCGCGATTCGGCCGTTGCACCAGGGCTGCGCGACAAGCCAGGCGCAGGTGTCGTAGCCGTCCGGCGCTTCGCTCAAGTATTTGGTGAAGCCGCCTTCCGAGCGATAGCGGCCGCGGCAATCCTGGAAGGCGACGGCATAGCCGGCATCGACAAAATAGCCCGCCACCGTTTCGCGCGAGCGCGGCGTCTGGTCGGTCGCAGTGATCTCCGAGCGGCTTGGCGCCGTTTTGTCGTAAGGGGTGCGTTCGAGGATCGCCGGGAACGGGCCGGCGCCGTCGGGACGGTAGATATCGGTCGCCAGATGCACCCCGTCGCGCGCTCGAACCATGATGTCGCGCTCAATGATCATGTTCGTCCTATGCTGTTCATTGGGCGCCGTCCCTTGCCCCTCGGCGGCGTTTCGGCTAATCCTCGCGCTTGAACGATCGTAACGATGGGCGCGTAGCTCAGCGGGAGAGCACTACGTTGACATCGTAGGGGTCACTGGTTCAATCCCAGTCGCGCCCACCATCCTGTTACGGTCGGGCGCCCGGGGATGACGGAGCGGGTTTGAGCATGCGGCTCGCAGCGACAGGGGCAATGGCGGTGGCGCTGGCGGCGATGCTGTCGGCGTGCGTCGCGCGAGATGTCGAGGATCCGGCGGAGCGCGCGGTCGCGGGGGCGGCGCTGGGTTCGGCGCTCGGCACCGGGATCGGCGCAACCTTTGCGATCAATCCGGCGATCGGCGCGGTGATCGGCGCGGAGAGCGGCGCCGCGCTTGGCGCGGCCGCCGGGGTCGTGACCGCGCCGCCGGCGCCGAGTTATACGCCCGTCGCGGTGCCGGCCGAGGCTGTCATTCCCGGCTTCTACGACGGCTGGGCGCCCGGCTACGGCGCGCCGCCGACCAACCCCGAGGCGCAGCCCGCGCACGCAGGCTGATGCGGTGTTTGCGGCCGGTTAGCCGCTGACAATGCCGCTTTTCGCCATTCCGTTTCCGGCGATCGACCCGATCGCCGTGTCGCTCGGGCCGTTCGCGGTTCGCTGGTACGCGCTTGCCTATATCGTCGGGCTCATCATCGGCTGGCGCTATTGCCTGATTCTGGCCGACCGGCAGCCGCGGCTGATCGCGCGCAAGGAGATCGACGATTTCCTCGTCTGGGCGACCCTGGGGGTCGTGCTCGGCGGCCGCATCGGTTTCATCCTCTTCTACAACCTGCCGTTCTATGTCGATCATCCGCTGCAGATGTTCGAGCTGTGGCATGGCGGGATGTCGTTCCACGGCGGCGCGCTCGGGGTGACGGTCGCGATCATCGTGTTTTGCCGGCAGCGTAACCTGTCGATCTTCGCGCTCAGCGACATCGTCATCGAGGCGATCCCGATCGGCCTGTTCTTCGGCCGCATCGCCAATTTCATCAACGGCGAACTGTGGGGCCGGATGACCGATGTCGGCTGGGCGATCATTTATCCCGGCGGCGCGGTTCCGGCGAACCAGGTGCCGCCAAATCTGCTCGGGCTGTGCCAGAGCGTGACCTTCGCCGATGGCAGCCCCGGCTTCAATTGCCCGCGCCATCCGAGCGAGCTTTACGAGGCGGCGTGCGAGGGCCTTCTGCTGTTCCTACTGCTCCTCTATTTTGAGCGTCGCGGAACACGACGCCGGCCGGGCATCGAGACCGGAATCTTCCTCATCGGCTATGCGATCGCCCGGATGTCGGGCGAGCTGTTCCGTCAGCCCGACATACAGCTTGGCTTCCTGTTTTCTATCGGCGGTTTCGGGGTGACGATGGGCATGCTGCTGTCGCTCCCGGTGCTCCTCGCCGGCGCGGTCGTCATCTGGTGGATGCGTCGCGAGCGGCCGGCTGTCGCGGCGCAGCGGTGAACCCGGCTGGCCTTACCGCACGGCTGGCCCGCCACATCCACGCGCACGGGCCGATGACCATCGCCGCCTTTATGGCGATGGCGCTGCACGATCCCAAGGCAGGCTATTACGCGCGCCGCCAGCCATTGGGCGCCTCGGGCGATTTTGTCACCGCGCCTGAGATCAGCCAGATTTTTGGCGAGCTGATCGGCCTGTGGTGCGCCGATCTGTGGCAGCATATGGGAAGCCCCGACCCAGTGATTGTCGCCGAGCTCGGGCCAGGACGCGGCGTGCTGATCGCCGATTTCCTGCGCGCCGTGTCGGGGATTGCCGGGTTTCGCCCGGCGATGCGGTTGTATCTCGTCGAGGCGAGCCCGATGCTGCGCGCCGAACAACAGCGCCGGCTCGACGGGGCGGGCGCCGTGTGGCTCGACGATGTCGCCGGTTTGCCCGACGGACCCTTGCTACTGGTCGCCAACGAGTTCCTCGACGCGCTGCCGATCCGCCAGCTGGTGCGCGGCCCAGCGCATTGGGCCGAGCGGCTGGTCGGGGTCGACGCCGATGGCCGGCTGTGTTTCGCCAAAGGGCCGGAATCGCCGATGCTGAGCGTCCTGGTTCCGGCCGATCGACGCGACGTGGTGCCCGACACCGTGTTTGAGATGTGCCCAGCGGCGGCGGCCCTGGCTGCGGGCGTGGCCGAACGGTTGCGCGAACAGGGCGGCGCCGCGTTGTTCGTCGATTACGGCTACACCGGAGCCACGGGAAAATCGACGCTGGCGGCGATCGGCCGGCACCGAGCGGCGGGTATCCTCGACGCGCCGGGCACGGCCGATCTCTCGGCGCATGTCGACTTCACGGCCCTTGCGGCCGCGGCGCGCGGCGGCGGCGCCACGGTCTACGGCCCGGTGCCGCAGGGCGATTTCCTCAAAGCGCTTGGCGCCGATCTGCGGCTCCAAATCCTGCTGCGCCACGCCGCGCCCGATCAGCGCGCCGCGCTCGAAACGGGGTTGCGGCGCTTGATCGATCCCGCCGAGATGGGCACTTTGTTCCAGGTGCTGGCGATCGCCTCGCCCGGCATCCCCGCGCCGGCCGGGTTCGCTGATGGCGTATGATGACCTTGCGATGATCACCCTCGACGTGCTCGACGATTGCGACGGCGTCCGCCACCGGTTCTTTACCCGCGAGGGCGGGGTCAGCGACGGTATCTTCGCCTCGCTGAATTGCGGCTACGGCTCTGGCGACGACCCGGCGAATGTCGCCCGCAACCGCGCGATCGCCGCCGATCGGCTCGGGCTCGCCGAGGATCGGCTCATCACCTGCCACCAGATCCACAGCGCCACCGTGCTGACGGTCGAGCGGCCGTGGCGGCGCGAAGACGCGCCGCGCGCCGACGGCATGGTCACCGACCGGCCCGAAATAGCGCTCGGCGTACTCGCGGCCGATTGTGCGCCGGTGCTGTTCGCCGACCCGAAGGCGAGGGTGATCGGCGCGGCGCATGGCGGCTGGCGCGGCGCCCGCGGCGGGGTCATGGAGGCCACCGTCGCGGCGATGGCGAAGCTCGGCGCGATCCCAGCGCGCATCCGCGCCGGGATCGGCCCGTGCATCGCCCAGCAATCCTATGAAGTCGGCCCGGAATTTCCCGGCTGCTTCATCGAAACCGACCCCGAGAGCGGCGCCTTCTTCGTGCCGGCGGAGCGGCCGGAGCATTTCCGTTTCGACCTTCCCGGCTATATCGCGCATCGGCTGGCGCGGCTGGGGCTCGGCGCGGTCGCCGACGCCGCTTGCGACACCGCCGCCGACCCGGCGCGCTTCTTCAGCTATCGGCGGGCGTGCCTGGCGGGCGAGCGCGATTATGGGCGCGCGCTGGCGGCGATCAGCCTCAGCGACTAGATGCCGTATCTCATCATGTTCGGCATCGCCTGCCTTATCGGTCTTTTGGTGACTTGCGCGCTGACGTGACCCGAGCGCTGGGGCGCCGAGCGCCGGCCGCGGTTCTGCTGGCCGTGCTTGTCGCCGCCTGTCAGCCGCTGCCGCAGCCTTTCGCCGACGACCGGCCGCCGGCGGCGTTGATCGCCGTGCCCGACAATCTCGACATCGCGGTCGGCCAGGTGGCGGGCGAGCCGCGCGCCACCGCCGACAAGCTGCCAAAGGCTGTCGCCCAGGAACTTGTGAAGCACAACATCGTCGCGAGCGACGATACGGCGAGCAAGCTCAGCTATCAGCTCAACGGCCGTATCGAGGAGCACGCCGATCAGCCGGGCAAATCGGTCGTCACTGTCTTCTGGCAACTACGCGATGCGCGCGGCAACATCGTCAACGAACGTACAGACCAGCTCGCCGCGCCGACACGCGACTGGGCCGACGGCAACGATGCGCAAGTCACCCAGCTTGCCGCCGCCAGCGCCGCCGGTTTCGCGTCGTTGGTCTCGGCAGCCCAGCCGGCGCCCACGGAGGCGCCGGGGGGCGGCCGTACCCGCGTCGCGGTGCGCAAGATCAGCGGCGCGCCGGGCGACGGCGACAATTCGCTGGCGACCTCGCTGACTGCGGTGCTGAAGCACGCGGACATCGAGCTGGTCGATGCGAAAGACGGCAAGCCCGACGTCGATGTCGATTGCGACGTCAAGCTCGACCCCATTCCGGGAAACAAGCAGCACGTCAAGATCGTCTGGCATGTCGATCGTGCGTCCGGCGGCGAGATCGGCCAGGTCGCGCAGGAAAACGACATTCCGCACGGCCAGCTCGACGGGGCATGGGGCGATATCGCCTATAGCGTCGCGATGGCGGCCGCAGACGGCATCGTCCAGCTTGTCGACCGCGCCGGGCCGGCGGGCAAAGGCGCTCCCGCCGCGACGGCTGCAGCGGCCCCCGTGCCCGCCGCCGCAAATGTCGCGACTCCGGCCTCGATCAGCGCCGCCACCGCCGATGCGCCCAAGACGCCGCCAGTCGCCGGCAACATCGATTCGCCCGAGGTCAACCTGCCGCCGGTCAGTGTCGGGCCGGCCGACATGCCGAAGCCGTTGGAGGCGCCCCCCGATGTCCCGGTTTTGCTGCCCTATCGCGGCGTACCGATCCCGCGCTGACCCGGTATTCCCGCGGCTTTAAACGCGGTTGATTGCCCCGGCTCGGCGTTTTATTACAGTTCCGTGCGCGTGACGCTGCGGGATCGGGCCCGACGGCGCTGTCGCCAATCGCCGGCCTATGAAAATTCTCACCTGCAACGCAAATCGGCCGCTTGCCGAGGCGATTTCCGCCTATTTAAGCCTCCCGCTGACCCGCGCCAGTGTGCGCCGTTTTTCGGATATGGAGGTCTTTGTCGAGATTCAGGAGAATGTCCGCGGCGAGGATGTTTTTGTCATCCAGCCGACCTCCTATCCGGCCAATGACCACTTGATGGAGCTGCTTGTCACCCTCGATGCGCTGAAGCGCAGCTCGGCACGGCGGGTGACCGCGGTGATTCCCTATTACGGCTATGCGCGACAGGACCGGAAGACCAGCTCGCGCTCGCCGATTTCGGCCAAGCTTGTCGCCAACCTGATCACCGCTGCCGGTGCCAACCGGATGCTGACGCTGGATTTGCACGCCGCGCAGATTCAGGGTTTTTTCGATATCCCGGTCGATAATCTCTACGCCTCGCCGGTGCTGGTGAAGGACATCAAGGACAGCCATGGCAATCAGGAGCTGGTGATCGTCTCGCCCGATGTCGGCGGCGTGTTGCGGGCGCGGGATATCGCCCGCCGGCTCGATGTCGATCTGGCGATCATCGACAAGCGCCGCGAGCGCGCCGGGGTTTCCGAGGTCATGAACATCATCGGCGAAATCGACGGGCGCCACTGCATCCTCGTCGACGACATCGTCGATAGCGCCGGGACTCTGTGCAACGCGGCCGTGGCGCTGATGGATGCCGGCGCCAAGGCGGTCTACGCCTATTGCACGCATGGCGTTTTGTCGGGTGGCGCGGTGGCGCGCGTCGCGGCGTCGCCGATCGAGGAGGTGGTGTTGACCGACAGCATCGTCGCCACCGAGGCGGTGCGCTTGTCGCGCAACATTCGGCAATTGACGATCGCCCCGCTGATGGCCGAAGCGATCTTGCGAATCAGCGAGGAACGGTCAGTCTCTAGCCTCTTCAACTGAACTCGATTATATGAACGCCGAAACGGGCGGCGCGCCGCCCGTTTTTCAATGGATAGGAGTGGCCCGTTATGCCGGAAGTCATCAGCCTCAGCGCCGAGCCGCGCACCAGTGTCGGCAAGGGCGCGGCCCGCGCGATGCGCCGGTCCGGGCGCGTTCCCGGCATTATCTATGGCGATGGCAAGGATACGATGGCGATCAGCTTCGAGCCGCGCGAGTTGTCGCGCGCGGTCAATCGCGCCGGGTTCTTCGCGACGATCGTCGATGTTTCGGTCGACGGCGCTGTGCATCGCACGCTGGCCCGCGAGGTGCAATATCACCCGATCAACGATATCGCGCTGCATGTCGACCTCATGCGGGTGGGCGCCGGCGCTCGAGTGAACGTCAGCGTGCCGGTGAGCTTCATCAATCATGAAAATTCGCCGGGATTGCGGCGCGGCGGCATCCTCAACGTGATCCGTCACAGCATCGACATCCTCTGCACGATCGATGCGATTCCCGAGCGTGTGGTCGTCGACCTCGACGGGCTCGAGATCGGCGACAGCATTCATATCGAGGCCGTCACGATGCCGGAAGGCGTGCGCGCGGCCCTCGGCTCGCGCGACTCGACCATCGCCAGCGTCGCGGCTTCGTCGGCGGTCCGCGAAGAGGCGCTCGCGGCGGCGCAGACCGCGGCGGCAGCGCCTGAAGAGGGCGCAGAAGAGGGCGAAGCTGCCGCTGCCCCGGCTGCCCCGGCCCCCGAGGCCTAGTCGCCAGGGCGCGGGCGGTCAGCCGTGCGCCTTGTCGTCGGTCTCGGCAATCCGGGGCTGCGCTACGCGAAGAACCGCCACAATATCGGCTTTGTCACTGCCGATGCGATCGCGCGCCGCCACGGTTTTCCGGCGTTTCGCGACCGCTTCAAGGGCGAGCTGTCGGAAGGGGTGATCGGCGGCGAGAAGCGCCTGTTGCTGAAGCCGCAGACCTTTATGAACGATTCCGGCGAGGCGGTATTGGCCGCGGCGAGCTTCTACAAAATACCGCCTGGCGAGATTGTCGTGATCCACGACGAGATCGACCTCAAGCCGGGCAAGCTCCGGGTCAAGCGGGGCGGCGGCAGCGCCGGGCATAACGGGTTGCGCTCGATCGATGCGCTTCTCGGCGCGGATTACTGGCGGGTGCGGATCGGGGTCGGCCACCCCGGGGTGAAGGAACTGGTGCAGCCTTATGTGCTGCAGAATTTCCCGGCCGAGGAGATCAGCGAATGGGTCGCTCCGCTGATCGACGCGATCGCTGAGACGATCGCGCTGCTGCTGGCGGGCGACGCCGCGGCATTTATGAGCGAGGTCGCTCGCCGGGTCGCGCCGCCGGCCGATGACAGGACTGATGGATAGATGGGCTTTTCCTGCGGCATTGTCGGGTTGCCGAACGTCGGTAAGTCGACGCTCTTTAACGCGCTGACCGCGACCCAGGCGGCCGAGGCGGCGAACTATCCGTTTTGCACGATCGAGCCCAATGTCGGCCGGGTCGCGGTGCCCGACGAGCGGCTCCAAGTCTGCGCCCGGCTCGGCAAGTCGGCGAAGATCGTCGCGACGCAACTGGAGTTCGTCGATATCGCGGGGCTGGTGCGCGGCGCCTCGCAAGGACAGGGGCTCGGCAACCAGTTTCTCGGCCATATCCGCGAGGTCGACGCGGTCGCCCACGTGCTGCGCTGTTTTAGCGACGACAACGTGGTGCATGTCGAGGGCTCGGTCGATCCGGTGCGCGACGCCGAGGTGGTTGAGACCGAGCTGATGCTCGCCGATCTCGACAGCCTTGAACGCCGCGTCGCCGCCGCGGAGAAGCGCGCGCGGGGCGGCGACAAGGAGGCGAAGGCGCTGCTCGACATCGCCGCGCCGCTGCTCGCTGCGTTGCGTGATGGCAAGTCGGCGCGCAGTTTGATGTCCCATGGGGGTATTTCACAGGCCGAGGTGCGCCCGCTGCAGCTCTTGAGTGCCAAGCCGGTGCTCTATGTCGCCAATGTCGATGAGAGCGACGCGGCCGGCGGCAATGCGCAGAGCCGGCGGGTCGCCGACTACGCCGCGTCGCAAGGGGCGGGCTCGGTGGTGATCTCGGCGGCGATCGAGGCCGAGCTGATGCAATTGGGCGACGAGGCCGAGCGGAGCGACTACCTCGCGGCGCTCGGCCTCGATGAGCCGGGCCTGACGCGGGTGATCCGCGCGGGTTACCGGCTGCTCGACCTCGTCAC
>DATJSH010000127.1:0-3053 GCA_035504235.1 Allostellaceae bacterium
CGGCCGAACTGGCGGCGCTCCTGGGCATAGGCCATCGCCAGCTCGAAGGCGTTCTGCGCGACCCCGACGGCGCGCGCCGCGGTCTGCACGCGGGCGCTTTCAAAGGTCGCCATCAGCTGCTTGAACCCTTCGCCCTCGACCCCGCCGAGCAACTGGTCGGCCGGCACCGCGAACCCGTCAAAGCCGATCTCGTATTCCTTCATCCCGCGATAGCCGAGCACCGGGATTTCGGTGCCTGACATGCCCTCGGCCGGGAACGGATTGGCGTCGTCGCCGCGCGACTTTGGCGCGAGGAACATGCTGAGGCCGCGATAGCCGCTGTCGGGCGCGCCGGTGCGGGCCAGCAAGGTCATCAGATCGGAGCGTGCGGCGTGGGTGATCCAGGTCTTGGCGCCATGGATGCGGTAGACATCGCCGTCCTTGACCGCCCGGGTCTGCAGATTGGCGAGGTCGGAGCCGGCATTGGGCTCGGTGAAGACCGCGGTCGGCAGCACCGCGCCCGAGGCGATGCCGGGCAGCCAGTGCTCCTTCTGCTGCGGCGTGCCGCTGACTCGGATCAGCTCGCCGGCGATCTCGGAGCGCGTACCGAGCGAGCCGACGCCGATATAGGCGCGCGACAATTCCTCCGAGACGACGCACATCGCCAGCTTGCCAAGGCCGAGCCCGCCATACGCCTCGGGCAGCGTGACGCCGAAGACACCGATGCCGGAGAGTTCCTCGATGACCTCGATCGGGATGAATTTGTCGGCGCGGTGCCAGTCGTGGGCGTGGGGAGCGACCGCGCGCTCGGCGAAGCGGCGCACCTGGTCGCGGATCAGCTCCAGCGTCTCGTCACCGAGACTATCACCGCCGGAAATCATGCCTTCGGCGAGAATGGCGCCAAGCCGGGCGCGCGCGTCGCCGAGGCCGGCGACCAGCGGGCTCCGCCGCAGCGGCGCGAGCTCGGCATCGTCGAGGCCCAAATCCTGAGGCCGGGCGATCTCGCCCTGCCCCATCGCGATGCCGCCGGCCAACTGCGCCAGGTATTCGCCAAACCCGACCGCGAGGATCAGCCGTTGCGGCTCGGCGAATTCGCCGGCAGCGTTGAGGCGCTCGGCCCAGCCGCGCAACTGGCGCAGCGCCGCAATGTAGGTCGCCATCCAGGCAAGGCCGTGCGCGGCGAGCTGCTCGGCATCGAGACGGGGGGCGTCAACCGTACCATCGCGCTCGACGCGCGCCTTGAGATTGCCGCGCGCTCGCGCCAGGAGTGCGTCCGCCGCGGCAAGGGCGGCGGCGCTATGGTCGAAGAGAAAATCCGGCGGCCTCGAACTCATGCAAATCCGCGCGGCCAGCCGGCCTCACGCGCCTCGAACCAGTAGCCTACCGTTCTATCAACGCTCGTCGCCAGCCGTCTGATAATTATTGGGCAGCGTCGATTCGAAATTCGGGTCGTGGGTCTCGCGGTTGATCGAGTCAGTCATCGTTCTGGCCGAGATGTCGTCGTTGATGCCGTTCAGGTTCTGGATGTCGCTCGCCCGTTCCGGGCCGCCGGGAGCGCAGGCAACCGCACCGCCAACGCAAAGGGCTACAACGAGGCCGATGCGAAGCAGCGTCATTTTGGTTCTCCTGCCGGGTGTGAGGCAGATATAGGGGCGAAGCCGTCTCGCCACAACCGCTACCGAAAGTATGGCTGGTGTGAGGCAGTTATCGCTGTTTTGTTTATAGAGCGGATCACCCTGCTCCATCCCCATTCGTCGCCGGGATGGGGTCAGTTTGCGAAATGTTACCGCGCCATCAAGTCGCTGTTCGGCGGCAACTGACCCTCCCACGCATGTCAGCCTGCCAGTGCCGCCGGTTGACGGAACCGCCGTCCTGGCGTAAACCCGCGCCGATGGTGGAGACGACGCATCGCGCCGGCATGCGGCGAATTATCGACCCGGGTTCGATCGGAACCCGGGCCGCTCTGATTCGCCACACCAATGCCGAGGGTCATGACGATGTCGTCTCTAGCCGCTGCCGTTGCAGCTGAACCGTCCGTCACTACTTTCTTTTCGGTACAAGCCCGCGCCGAAGCCGGCGTGATGCCGCGCGTGCTCGAACTGTTCGCCAAACGAGGGCTGGTGCCCGAGTTATGGCACAGCGCCGTCTCCCGCCCCGGCAACCGGCTGACGATCGATGTCGAGGTCGCCGGACTCGGCGATACGGCCGATTATGTCGCCAACTGCCTGCGGCAGGTCACCGGCGTCGAGGTGGTGCTGACAGCTTGAGGGTCTAAAGTCGAATGTCGTTCGCCGACCGCATTCGCCACTGCAACAGCTACGACCCGGCGCGAGCGATCCCGCTTTGGGCGGGCGAGCACCGGATCGGCTGGCTGCGCCGCGACAACGCGCAGGTGCTGGCGAAGCACGGCGATGTCTTCGCGGTCGAAGCCGACAACGCCCGTTTGCTGACCCGTGGCGATGCCGATACGGTCAGCCGCACGGTCGACCGAGTGGTCGACAAGCTGGTCAGCGAACGGCTCGTGCCGAAATGGCGCAACGAGACCTTCGATGTCGCGCCGCGCTGGGGCGACAAGCCGATCTTCCGCCTCGATCGCGGCGCGGTGCCGTTTTTCGGGGTGCGTGCCTACGGCGTGCACCTCAACGGCTATCGCCGGATCGATGGGCAATATTGGTTGTGGATCGGCAAACGCGCCTCAAACAAGCAGGTCGCCCCGGGCAAGCTCGACAACATGGTCGCGGGCGGAATCGGCAACGGCTACGTCGCGCTGGCGACGCTCGCCAAGGAGGCGGAAGAGGAAGCCGGCGTGACGGCTGCGTTGGTCTCCCGCGCTACGGCGGCGGGCGCCCTTACCTACCGCATGGAGACAAAGCACGGCATCCGCGACGACGTGATGTTCGTCTACGACATCGAGGTGCCCGAAGATTTCACACCGGCGAACGGCGACGGCGAGATCGCCGGGTTCGAGCTGATGCCGCTCGTGACGATCCTCGAACGCATTCGCACGACCAGTGACTTCAAGTTCAACGTCAATCTGGTGATCCTCGACTTCGCGGTGCGCCACGGCGTGCTGC
>DATJSH010000128.1:0-4011 GCA_035504235.1 Allostellaceae bacterium
ATGTTGGACGCGGCGGCGCTGAAGGAACTGCTGGCAAAAAAATGGTAGGGCCCGCCGCCTGCCGGGAGGCTTGCGTTCATCTTCAGGCGGTCTTCGGGCATGAGCGAGCGGCGGGCCTGTCGCCTTATCGGGATCGATCGCACCAGTGTGCGGTACCGCCCGCGCCGACCAGCGGACACGGCGCTGCGCGAGCGGTTGCGGCAGCTAGCGCACGAGCGCCGGCGCTTCGGCTATCGGCGGCTTTACGTGCTGCTGCGGCGCGAGGGCCATGTCGTGAACCGCAAGCGCGTCTATCGGCTCTACAAGGCGGAACGGCTGATGGTCCGTGAGCGGTGGGCTGACCCCACGTAGCGGCTGGCTACGGATTGAGATGAGATGATCTCCCGGCGGTTGGAGATCGATTTGTGCGTAATTTCGATCCTACATTGGAAACTAACGAAGCGGTTGGCGTTCGCCGGCTCGAGGTGATCACGGGCGTCGGCGGCCGCCGGACGTGGTCGACGGAGGACAAGGCTCGGATCGTCGGCGAGACGTTGGCGACTGGCGCAAACGTCGCAGCGATTGCACGGCGGTACGGACTTCGTCCGCAGCAGGTCTATACGTGGCGGCGGTTGGCGCGCGAGGGGGCGCTTGCGGTCTCGAGTGGGGACAGGATCGGATTTGTTCCGATTGTCGCGACGGGCGGTGAGGCAGCCGCACCACCGCCGGCGACCCCATTACGGCCGGGTGGGATCGAAATCGAGATTGCCGGGATGGTGATCCGCATCGCGCCGGGGGTGGATTGGCGGTTTATGCGCGAGGTGCTGCGGGCGGCGAAGGCGGCGCAGTGATACCGGTTCCGCCCGGGGTTCGGGTGCTCATCGCAACCAAGCCTGTCGACTTCCGCAAAGGGGCCGATTCGCTTGCCGCGCTGGCCAAGGAGACACTGGCGCAGGATCCATTCTCCGGAGCGGTTCTGGTGTTTCGGAGCCGCCGAGCTGATCGGCTGAAGATTTTGGTCTGGGACGGCAGTGGGCTCGTGCTGGTGTGGAAACGTCTCGAACAGGGAGCCTTCAAGTGGCCGCCGATTACGGATGGGATCATGCGTCTGTCGCCGGCTCAGTTGGGAGCGCTGGTCGAAGGTCTTGACTGGTCGCGGGTGCACGTGCCGCGGATCGGGCGTCCGGTCGCAACGCGATAGCGCTGCGACAAATCGAATCATCGCGATAAAACACCCGCGAACGGAAAAGCGCCGCGTGATTCACTGGGCCGGTGACGACGCAGGGCGAAGCGCTTCCCGAAGATGCCGAGAGCCTACGCGCTCTGGTGCTGAGACTGCTGGCTGAGCGCGACGAATTGGCGGACGATCTGGAGCGGGCGCATCGCATTATCCGCCAATTACAGCGGGCGCGATTTGGCCGGCGATCGGAGAAGCTCGACGCCGATCAGCTGCAGCTCATCCTCGAAGAGCGGCAGATTGAGGCGGTGCGCGACACGGTCACGGCAGAAAAGTCGGGGAAGGCGCCGCGATCAAAGGAACCTGGCAAGCGCAAATCGCTCCCGGCGCATCTGCCGCGGATCGAGGTGGTGCTCGAGCCCGAGACGACGTGCTGTCCGTGTTGCCACGGCGTGATGCATGTGATCGGCGAGGAAAAATCGGAGCGGCTCGACGTCATCCCGGCCCAGTTCCGCATCCTCGTCACTCGCCGTCCCAAATACGCCTGCCGGGCTTGCGTTGAGGCGATCGTGCAGGCGCCGGCGGCGGAGCGTCTGATTCGCGCCGGGCTGCCGACGGAGGCATTGGTTGCGCACGTCCTGGTGAGCAAATACGCTTGGCACTTGCCGCTCTATCGGCAGGCCCAGATCATGTTGGCACAGGGGATCGAGATCGACCGTTCGGTGCTGGCCTTTTGGGTGGGCTATGCTGGCGTCGAGCTGATGCCGCTGTGGCGAAGAATGCGGGAGATACTGTTGGGCTCGGCGCGGCTGTTTGTCGACGAGACCTGGGCGCCGGTGCTCGACCCCGGCCGCGGGCGGACGAAGAAGGGGTACTTCTGGTCGATTGCCCGCGACGACCGTGCCTGGGGCGGCATCGGTCCGCCGGGGATCGTTTATACTTATGCGCCCGGTCGCGGCGGCGAGCATGCGGCGGCGCTGCTTGAGGGCTATTCGGGCATTGTCCAGTGCGATGGCTACGCGGCCTACAAGCAGCTGGCAGATCCTGGCCGCAAAGGCGGCGCTGTCGTCCTCGCCTTTTGCTGGAGCCACTGGCGGCGGCAGTTCTACGAGATCGCCGAGGATGGGCCGGCGCCGATCGCCGAGGAGATGCTCCGACGTATCGCCTCGCTTTATGCGATTGAGGCACAGATCCGCGGCCGCAGCGCCGAGGAGCGGCGATCCATCCGTCAGAGGGAAAGCAAGCCTCTGGTAGAGGCACTGAGGCGCTGGCTGGAAGTTCAGCTTGCGCGCCTTGCGCCAAAATCGGACACCGCCGGGGTGATCCGGTATGGCTTCAATCACTGGGAGGGTCTCATTCGCTTCCTCGAGGACGGCCGAATCGAGATCGACACTAACGTCGTTGAGCGCAGCATGCGGCCGATCGGGCTGAGCCGGCGGAATGCGTTGTTTGCGGGTCATGATACCGGAGCGGCGAATTGGGCTTGCATCGCGTCGCTGGTCGAGACCTGCAAATTGAATCGTGTCGATCCGCAGGCCTATCTGACCGGCGTGCTCACCCGGCTGGTCAATCTGTGGCCGGCTTCGCGCATCGACGAGCTGATGCCGTGGGCCTGGGCGCCAGTCCGGGATGCGGCGTGACTGGCGCGCCCGCCGACACTGCCTTCACCTATTCCGAGCTCGATATGCTGCTGCGCGGAACCGGCCGCGATGGCAGCATCGGCGTGAGCGCAATCGACGGGTTGATCGCGGCGCTTGTGGCCGGCCCCAGCTTTGTCCATCCCGACGAATGGGTGCCGCTGATCTTCGGCGGCCATCGCCCGAACCTCGATGAGAACAGCATCGAATACCGCGCCGTCAAAACCATCTTCAATCGATACAACGAAGTATCGTCACTCCTGGCCGATCGGCCAGGCGCCTATCAGCCCATCTTCATGGTCGATGACATGGGCAAAATCGTCGCCAAAGACTGGGGCGTTGGCTTTATGCTCGGCGTCGGCCTGCGCTCTGCCGAATGGGGCAAATGCATCCTGCTGACCAGGCATCGCGCGCTATTGACCCCGATCCTCGTCTATGCCGATTCAAGCATCGATCTCCTACCGGACATGTCGGCCTCGGAAAAGCGTCGCCGCCAGACCTCGGCCCACGAACAAATCGCTGGCGCCGTCGCTGCCGTTCACGCCATCTGCAATCCCCACCGCGCCATCGAAGCACACCGCAACCCCCCGAGATCCCGTCGTTCCCGGCGCGCACACCGGTAAGCCGGCGTCAAGCATCACAACCAGGGTGCCAGCCCACCGCTCACGATGGTCCGGCGCCGCGGCGGGCGCAAGCGTGCCTTGGGCATGCGGGCGCCGATCACGCTGCCCTCGGCGGCAAACGAGCGCTGGTCGCTCGATTTCGTGCACGATCAAATGGTCGATGGCCGGCGCTTCCGAATTCTGACGGTGGTCGACGACTGCACGCGGGAATGCCTGGCGCTCGTCGCCGATACCTCGATCTCAGGCCTCAGGGTCGCGCGTGAGCTCGACCACCTCGTCGCGAGGCGTGGCAGGCCGGCGGCGATCGTCTCGGACAATGGCGTCGAGCTGACCTCCAATGCCGTGCTGAGCTGGGCCATAACGCTGCGTCGCCTGACACTACATCGCCCCCGGCAAGCCGAGCCAGAACGCCTTCATCGAGAGCTTCAACGGACGGCTCAGAGACGAGCTGCTGAACGAGACGCTGTTTCGCTCGCTGCCGCATGCCCGTGCGATGCTTGAGGCCTGGCGCCGCGACTACAACGCCGAGAGGCCCACATTCGAGCCAGACTGGCTCACGCCGCTGGCCTATGCGGTTTGTCTGCGATCACCGAGT
>DATJSH010000129.1:0-12747 GCA_035504235.1 Allostellaceae bacterium
CTGTTCGGGGTCAACGAACCAACGGATGGGGCGCCGCGCTCAGGCACGTGCTCCTCGGCACCAGGAGCGATCGGGCTCCCATCCGCCACCCCGCCGCCGATTTTACGCCGGCGCCGAGATGAACCGTAGATACAAGGTGCGCTTGAAGAGTGCGTCTCGGAGGATGCAAGGGCGGCTCTGGTGTGCAGCCGCTGCCGCGGCGCTGGCGGTTGCCGCGATCGGCTATTTCCTGCTTCCGCCGCCATCGCTCGATCGCAGCGAGCGCCTTTCGACCTTGGTGCTGGCGCGCGACGGAACGATCTTGCGCGGCTTCCTTTCGGCCGACGGCAAGTGGCGGCTCGCGACCGAGCCCGGCGATGTCGACCCGCTCTACCGCCGCATGCTGATCGCCACCGAGGACCAGCGCTTCGAAAGCCATATCGGCGTCGACCCGCTGGCGGTGCTGCGCGCGGCGGGGCAGTGGATCGCGCAGGGCCACGTCGTCTCCGGCGCCTCCACCCTGACGATGCAGGCGGTGCGGCTTTTGGAGCGCCGGCCGCGCACCCTCCTTGCCAAAGTCATCGAGAGCGGCGAGGCGTTGAGCTTGGAGCGCCGGCTCAGCAAGGACGATATCCTCGGCGTCTATCTGACCTTGGCGCCGTTCGGCGGCAATCTCGAAGGCGTGCGCGCCGCCAGCCTCGCCTATTTCGGCAAGGAGCCGGCGCATTTGACCGCGGCGCAAGCGGCGCTGCTGGTCGCGATCCCGCGCTCGCCCGAGCGGCTGCGCCCCGACCGCCATCCCGCGGCGGCGCGCCGGGCGCGCGACGCGGTGCTGCAGCGTATGGCGCAGGCCGGAATCATCCCGCCGCAGGCCTTTGCCGAGGCGGCGGCCGAGCCGGTCGCCCAAGCGCGCCGCGCGCTGCCGTTTCACGCGCTGCATTTGGCGAAGGAGCTGCGCGACGACAGCCCGCATGCCGCTGTGCTGCGCACCACGATCGACCCGCTGCTCCAGCGCCAGGTCGAAACCCTGCTGCGCAACGAGGCGGCGGCGCTCGACCCGCAGGCGACGCTCGCGGCCATCGTCGTCGACAATCGCGAGCGCCGGGTCGTCGCCTATGTCGGGAACGCCGATTATCTGGCGGGTGCGCGGCGCGGCACGATCGACATGGCGCGGGCCATCCGCTCGCCTGGCTCGGCGCTGAAGCCGTTCATCTACGCGATGGCGTTCGACCGGCTGATCGTCCACCCGGAGACGCTGCTCGACGACGAGGCGCGGCATTTCGGCGATTACACGCCGGGCAATTTCGACGGCCAGTTCCGCGGCGAGGTCAGCGCACGCCAGGCGCTGCAATATTCCCTCAACGTGCCGGCGGTCGAGGTCCTCGACCGGCTGGGGCCGGCGCGTTTCACCGCGGCGCTCGCCGCGGCCGGCATCACACTGAAACTGCCGCAATTCACCGTCGAGCCGGGGCTTGCCGTCGCGCTCGGCGGCGATGGAATCAGCCTCTACGAGCTCGCGACGCTTTATGTCGCGCTGGCGCACGGCGGGACGGTGGCGCCGCTGCAAACGCGCCCTGACCGGCCGCCCGGCAAAGAAACGACGATCTTCGGCCCGGTTGCCGCCTGGTACGTCAACGACATCCTGCGCAACGCGCCCCCGCCGCGCGGCATGCTGCCCGCCGACGTGCGGCGCTCGCGCCAGCTCGCGTTCAAGACCGGCACCTCCTATGGGTTTCGCGACGCCTGGGCGGCCGGCTACGACAATGACGTGACGATCGCCGTCTGGGCCGGGCGGCCCGATGGCACGCCCATGCCGGGGATCAGCGGCATTACCACCGCCGCGCCGGTGCTGTTCAAGATCGCCGACCTGCTCGGGCCTGCAACAAACGGCGATCCGCCGAAGCCGCCGCCCGGGGCGCTGCTGGTGGCGCGGCGCGATCTGCCGCCGCGCCTGCAGCGCCTTGACCCTGGCCCTTCCCAGCGTGCCGGCCGCGATGCCGGCGGGCCGAAAATTCTTTATCCGCCGGACGGCTCGACGGTCGAATGGCAGGGCGAGGACGTGCCGCTCGAGGCGTCGGGCGGGAAGGCGCCGCTGCGTTGGCTCGCCGACGGCAAGCCGCTGCCGCCGGGCGAGCCGCGCCGCGAGCTGTTTTGGAACCCGGACGGCGTGGGTTTTACCCGGCTCACGGTGATCGACGCCTCCGGCCGCAGCGCCCACGCCACCGTGCGGCTGGAGCCGTGAACGTGCTAGACTGACGGCGGAGGTTTGAAGGACCGCCTATGCCGCGTAACTCGGTCGCTTACGACGACGATTTCTTCGCCTGGACGCAGGAGCAGGCCCGGCTGCTGCGCGCCGGCGAACACGCTGACTTGGACGCCGAGAATCTCGCCGAGGAGATCGAAAGCGTGGGCAACAGCAACCGGCGCGAAATCAGGAACCGCCTGACAGTGTTGCTTGTGCACCTCTTGAAGTGGCGATTCCAATCAAGACGAAGAGGAGCCAGCTGGTCTGCTACGATTTTGGAGCAGCGGCTTCAGATCAATTCCATCATGGAGGATTCCCCGAGCCTTCGGCCGTTTTTCGCCGAAGTATTGCCCAGCTCCTACAAGCACGCTCGGGACATCGCAGCGCGTGAGACGAGGATGCAAGCCGACACTTTTCCGCCCGCCTGTCCCTACACCCCCGAACAAATCCTCAGCGAGGATTTTCTGCCGGAGTGACGTCGTAAGGCGGGCGATGCAGCCCCGCGGGCGACACCGTGAAAATCTCGTAGCCGGTCGCCGTCACGCCGATCGTGTGCTCGAACTGGGCCGAAAGCGAGCGATCCTTGGTGACCGCGGTCCAGCCGTCGCTCAGCACCTTCACTTCCCAACGGCCGAGATTGATCATCGGCTCGACGGTGAAGAACATGCCTTCGAGCAGCACCGGCCCGTCTTCCGCGCGGCCGTAATGCAGGATCGACGGGGCATCGTGGAACACGCGGCCGACCCCGTGACCACAGAAATCGCGCACCACCGAATAGCGGTGGCTCTCCGCGTAGCGCTGGATCGCGTTGCCGATCGCGCCGATATGCAGCCCAGGCTTCACGACCGCGATGCCCCGCATCATCGCCTCATAGGTCACGTCGACAAGCTTCTTGGCCTTCAGCGGTATGCGGTCGCCGGCGAAGTACATCCGGCTCGTATCGCCATGCCAGCCGTCAAGGATCACCGTCACGTCGATATTGACGATGTCGCCTTCGATCAGCCGTCGCTCGCCGGGGATACCGTGGCACACCACATGGTTGATCGAGGTGCAGATCGATTTCGGAAACCCGCGATAGCCGAGCGGGGCGGGGATGGCGTCGTTGCCGACGATGAATTCGTGGCACAGCCGGTCGAGCTCGCCGGTGGTGACGCCGGGCGCCACGAAGGGGGTGATGTAGTCGAGCGTCTGCGCCGCGAGGATGCCGGCCTTGCGCATGCACTCGAACGCGGCAGGCCCATGGATTTTGATCGAGCCCGACCGCGCAACCGCCTCGCGGCTCGTATCCATGCCCATGACCACGTCTTGCTGCATCGCAGGCGCTCGCGAATTCCCTGCCCTCAATATCGGATGTCGGGCCGCGCTCGGCAATCCTTTGGATCGTGTTCGTCCCGGTGCTTGCCACTGGTGCTCGGTTGTGCCGGCACGCGGCTTTGCCTATGAAGGGCGCCGTCACCAGCAATGGGCGAGAACGATGCCGAGCGAAGCGGCGAATGCGCCGAAGACCTATACCGCCTGCGTTGTGATCATCGGCAACGAGATCCTGTCGGGCCGGGTGCAGGACGAAAACGTCGCGTTCCTCGCCAAGGGACTCAACGAGGTCGGCGTCCGCCTCAAGGAAGTGCGGGTCATCCCCGATGACAGCGACACGATCGTCGGCACGGTAAACGAGGTGCGCCGCGCGTTCGACTATGTCTTCACCACCGGCGGCATCGGCCCAACCCATGACGACATCACCGCGCAATGCATCGCCGAGGCCTTTGCGGTGAAGCTCCATCTCCATCCCGAGGCAAGACGCCTGCTCGAAGGCCATTACCCGGCGGGCGCGGTCAACGAGGCGCGGATGCGGATGGCCTATGTCCCAGAAGGCGCGTCGCTGCTGCCCAACCCGATCTCCCGCGCGCCGGGGTTCCAGATCGGCAATGTCTATGTGATGGCGGGCGTGCCGCAGATCATGCAGGCGACGTTCAACGAGCTGCGCCATCATTTGGCGGGGGGCGCCAAGATGCTGAGCCGTTCGGTGAGCTGCGGCCTCGGCGAAGGCGTACTGGCGAAGGGTCTCGGCGAATTGCAGACGCGCTACAACGACCTCGAAATCGGCTCCTATCCGTATTTCCGCCGCGCCGATTTCGGCGTGACGCTGGTGATCCGCGGCACCGACCGGCCGCGTCTGCTGGCTGCGACCGAGGAGCTGAAGGTGCTGATCGTCGAGCTCGGCGGCGATCCCCACGAAGGGGCGAGCGAAGATTAGCGTATAGTCTGTTCGCGTGTGCGCGCGCGGGCGTGGCGAAACGGTAGACGCAACGGACTTAAAATCCGTTCTCCACAAGGGGGTGAGGGTTCGAGTCCCTCCGCCCGCACCAAGCCAAAGCAGGGGAGCCGAAAGAGTCTGATGTTCTGGCGGAGCCTCCAATGTGCGGCATAGCCGGCGTCCTGCTGCCGCAGGCGAGCCTGCCGCGTGCGGAGCTCGAATCGCGCCTTTGGGCGATGACCGAGGCGGTGCGTCATCGCGGGCCGGACGATCAGGAAATTTGGACCGACGGGCTAGCCGGTTTGGTCCAGGCACGGCTTGCGATCATCGACCTTTCCGCCGCCGCCAACCAGCCGATTTCCAGCCAGGATGGCTCGGTCTGGCTCACCTTCAACGGCGAGATCTATAATTTTGCCGAAATCCGCACCGATCTCGAACAGCTCGGCTACATGTTCCGCAGCCACGGCGACGCCGAGGTCATTGCCAATGGCTGGCACGCCTGGGGCGCGCGGGTGTTCGAGCGGATGCGCGGCATGTTCGCGCTGGCGCTGTGGGATACGCGCTCGTGCCGGCTGGTGTTGGCGCGCGACCGGCTCGGCAAAAAGCCGCTGCATTACGCGCCGACGCCGCACGGGCTGCTGTTCGGCTCGGAGATCAAGGCGATCTTGACCTGGCCCGGTCTCGCGCGCCGGCCGAACCTGACCGCGATCGACCACTACCTCAGCCTGCAATACGTCCCGGCGCCGGAAACCGCGTTTGACGGCATTTTCCGGCTGCCGGCGGCGCATTACCTCGTTGCGTCGCCCGATCCCGAGGGCAAATGGCGCGATATGGAGCTGGTGCGCTATTGGCGGCTGCCGGAGCCGAGCGCCGCTCGCGCCGTGAAGCCGAGGGAAGAGATCGAACGTGAGCTCGTCGCGCATCTCGAAGAAGCGGTGCGCTACCGGCTGATCGCCGACGTGCCGCTCGGCGCGTTTCTCTCGGGCGGCATCGATTCGGCAAGCATCGTCGCGATGATGGCGCGGGTCGGCGGCGCTCGGGTCAAGACCTTTACGATCGGCTTTGGCGATCCGCGCTTTGACGAGACGCGCTACGCCCGCATGGTCGCCGAGCGCTACGGGACCGACCACGAGGAATACGTCGTCGAACCCGATGCGGTCGCGGTGCTGCCGCGCCTCGTGTGGCATTACGGCGAGCCCTTCGCCGACCCGTCGGCGGTCCCCACCTACTACGTGTCGGAGATGGCGCGCCGCAAGGTTACCGTCGCGCTTAATGGCGATGGCGGCGATGAGGCGTTTCTCGGTTATTCGCGCTACCGGGCGATGCGCCATCTTGCGCAGCTCGACCTGCTGCCGCGCTGGGGCCGGCTGGCGCTGGCGCGTCTGCTGTCCTGCGCGCCGGCGGGGCTGCAACGCGAATTGAAGTTGCCGAGGATCCGGGATGTGCTCGAAGCCTCGGCCGGACACGCCGAGCAGCGCTACGCCGGAACGATCGTGTTCTTCGCCGATCGCGACAAGGAAGCCGGCTATGGCGAAGCGATGCGCGGCCAGCTTGGGCAGTCGGCGCTCGACCTGCTGGCGCCCTATTTTGCCGCGGCGGGCGGGTTGCTCGCCGGTGCCAACTGGGCCGATCTTCACACCTACCTGCCCGACGATCTGATGGTGAAGGTCGACATCGCGAGCATGGCGCACGGGCTCGAAACCCGTTCGCCGTTGCTTGACCACGTGCTGCTCGAATGGGCGGCTGCGATCCCCGCCGAAGTGAAGATGGCGAACGGGCGTACCAAGGCGCTCTTCAAGCGCGCAATGGAGCCCTACCTGCCGCGGGAAGTGATCTATCGCAAGAAGATGGGTTTTGGTGTGCCGATCGACGAATGGTTGCGCGCCGAGTTGAAACCGCTCGCTTATGACACGCTGTTGTCCCAGCCGGCGCGCGAGCGCGGTGTGATGCGGCCGGACTTTGTGCGCCGGCTGCTCGACGAGCATTCATCGGGCCGGCGCAACCACCACACGCGGTTGTGGGCGCTGCTGATGCTCGAACTGTGGTTCCGCATGTGGATCGACGGGTCGCCGGAGCAGGCGGTGTTGCGTCCGGCGGCTTAGCCTGGGTTGTGGCGCTGGTGCAACAATGGGTGGTTGACCGACTCCATCTGCGCTTTCAACGCTTTGGATTTGCTCGCGGAGCGGATAGTTTGCGCGGTATCGCCAAACGGGGGAACGGATGAGCGTTTGGTCTTGGCGCAGCCTTGTCGTCGCCGTGGCTCTTGTCGGGGCTGCACTGACGCCGTGGCGTGCGCAGGCGCAGGTGCAGAACATTACGGGCGCCGAAGCCGTGCTCGGCGTGCTGGATCATGACACCAAGCTTCTCGAAGGCCGCGAGAAGGGCGTCGACATCAATCCTGAAGTCATTTTCTGGTCGCCGGTCACTAACGACATGATCGCCAACGCGCCGGGCTGGCTGCGCTGGACCCTCCAGCCCCGACCAACCATCGGCGGCGACATCAACACCGCGGGTGAGACCGATCAGGCCTACGTCGGGGCGACGTGGGGCTGGTATCTGGCGCAGAACATCATCAACCCCGGCGATGGCATCACTCTCGACTATTTCTTTGGCCCGGGCTTCAATAACGGCCAGATCGCCAACGGCAACTCGCAGCGCAAGGCGCTCGGTTCGCACGTGCTGTTCCGCGAAGCGTTCGATCTCGGCTATCAGATCAACCCGACTTGGGTGATTTCGGCCCACATCGACCACATCTCGAATGGCGGGCTCGCCAAGGAAAACCAGAGCATCAACGACCTCGGTATCCGCCTGGGATACAGGTTCTAGGCGATAGGTGCCGTGTCGCTCGGGCGTGGGCCGGGGCCCACCGTTGAGCCGCCGTGACGGCGGATTACTGGATTCCGGCCTTTGCCCGTAATGGCGAAGTGAAGGCTGATGCCTCCTCTACTCCGCTGCCAGCACGCGGGCCAGTTGGCTTAGCGCCTCCTGGTGACGCTCGTTGGGGATGTGTGCGAAGTTGCGTGCCAGTTCGAGGCACATGCGCTCGCGCGACGACACCTGCCGGGCTTCGTCTTCCGCGAGCCCCTCGAAGAAGTAGTTGACCGGCACGCTCAGCACGTGGGCGATCTCGAACAGCCTCCCGGCCGAGATGCGATTGATCCCACGCTCGTATTTGTGGGCCTGCTGATAGGTGACGCCGATCAAATCGGCGAGCTGCTGCTGCGTGAAGCCCAGCATGATGCGCCGCTCGCGCACCCGGGCGCCGACGTAGCGGTCAATGTCCAGCATCCGACTGCCGGTCCGGCGGGCCGGCCGCCGCGCCGAGTCGCCTGTTTCCTCCGGCTGATCGCCGTAATCGGCACTCTTGTCCTGATCGTATGTCGTCATATCGCCCTACCCCACAGCGGTTGACCCCAGCCGGCGCGGCCGAACTTGGCCGGCGTCGCTCTGGGCGCACCCGCGAGGCGGCGCTCAACCGGCTGGTTCCGGCGGATTGAATGGTGGCCCTGTGTCAAATTTGAGGCAGAAGGCGAGCGTTTTCGTGCCCCGTTTTTCTTTGAGGATCAGCCCTGCAATAACATGCAGCGCGTATCCTTTGACAGCCTGCCCGTCGCGGTGATACCGACGCTGATCTGCGTTTTCAGACAAGCCGATGCCGCGAATCTCGATCAACGACGGTTCTCTCTACTACGAGCGCCACGGTGCCGGCTTTCCGGTATTGATGATATCGGGGTTGGGCGGACTTGCCTCGTTCTGGCAGGAGCAGGTCGCGGCGTTCTCGAAACGCTACGAGGTCATCACCCATGACAGCCGCGGCGTCGGCGAAAGCGATCCGATCCGCGGCGGCTATACCGTCGACCGCATGGCAGGTGATGTCATCGCGTTGATGGATCGGCTCGAGATCGAGCGCGCGCATCTGCTGGGTCATTCAACCGGCGGCGCGATTGCGCAGACCTTGGCGATCGAGCATCCGAAGCGTGTCGCGAGCATCGTGCTGTCGGCAAGCTGGACCAAGCCCGACGCCTATTTCCGGCGCATGTACGGGCTGCGCAAGGAAGTCCTTCAGCGTGGCGGGCCAAGTTCCTATGTGCCCGCGACGACGCTGTTCCTCTATCCGAGCTGGTGGATCGCCAAGCACAACGAGCGGCTGCGGCACATGGAGGCGCAGAACCTGGCCAATTTCCCCCCGCTCGACATCGCCATGAGCCGGATCGATGCCATCCTCGCCTTTGACCGCACCGCCGGCCTCGGCAAGATCAGGACGCCGACTCTGGTCATCGGCGCCGAGGATGACATCGTCACGCCGTCCTATTTCTCGGAAGAGCTGGCCCGGCTGATCCGCGGCGCGGAAGTGAAGATATTCCCACGCGGCGGCCATTGGTTCCCGCACGTACTGGCGCGGGAGTTCAACCAGGCAGTCCTGCCGTTTCTCAACTCGCACACGCCGGCGGACGCGCGGGCGGAGCTTGCCGAATCCACCCCTTAAGTCTTCCTAAACGGGTCGATTGCTAGCCTTGCGGCGGTGGTGGAACCCTCCCGGCGAGGGGCGGAGCGCTGATGACTGCAAGCGACGTTGGGTCAGCCGACCCGCATCCGGCGACGGCTGAGCCGAGCCGGCTTGAGGATCGCGTCAATTACGACGAGCTTACCGGGCACTTCAACCCCACGCGTTTGCGCGAGGCGGTCGACCGCACCATCGCCGCGGCGATGCGCCGGCCAGGTCCCGCCGCGTTCCTGGCGCTGGGCGTCGACAACATGGCCGCCATCGTCGAGAAGTTCGGTCGCGCCGCCGCCGACACGGTGCTGATCGAGGTCGGCCGGCAGCTCGACGATTGTTTGCGCGTCAGCGATCTGGTCGGGCGCCTCAGCGGCGACCGTTACGGCATCCTCCTGCCGCATTGCCCCGATGAATACGTCACGGTGGCCGCCGAGAAGATATTAGGGGCGGTACGCGCCGCACCGATCGTCACCGGGCGCGGCCCCGTCACCGCGACCGTGTCGATCGGCGCCGCCTCGTTTTGCGATCACGGCTTGACATCGTACGAGGTCATCACCCGAGCCGAGGCGGCGCTCGTCGATGCCAGGCGCACTGGCCGCAACTGCCATGTCCATTACCGCTCCCTGGAGGATCTGCGCGAGAGCGAACGCCGCCATGCCGCGGTCGGTGACGCTGTCCAGGCAGTGCTGCGCCAGGACGGCGTGACTTTTGCGTTCCAGCCGATCGTTGCCGCGACGACCCGCGCGGTCAATTACTACGAATGCCTGTTGCGCCTGCGCGAGGCCGACGGCAGCGCGCTCGCCGCCGGCGAATTCATCCAGGAGACCGAGCGCTTTGGGTTTATCCGGCTGATCGATCGTCACATCCTCGACAAGGTGCTGGTCGAAGCCGGCCGGAATCCCGGCGTGATCTTCGGCTTCAATATTTCCGCTTTGACCACGGCGGACCGGCCCTGGCTGCGTTCGCTGCTCACGCGACTGCGTGCCAACCCGCAGCTTGCGCATCAGCTTGTGATCGAGATAACCGAAACCGCCGCGCTGTACGACATCGAGGAGTCGGCGCGGTTCGTCAATGCGCTGCGCCGCGCCGGCTGCCGGGTCGCGCTCGACGATTTCGGCGCCGGGCACACCTCCCTCCAACATCTGCAAAGCCTGGCGGTCGACATGGTCAAGATCGACCGCTCGTTCATCCGCGATATCGCCAACAACCGCGAGAGCCAAGCCTTCCTGCGGCATTTGCTCGGTTTGGCGAAGGGCTTCGGTTTCAGCACGATCGCCGAAGGCGTCGAGACCGCTGAAGAGGCGGCTGTGCTCGAAGGCGACGGCGTCGATTACCTGCAAGGGCATTTCTACGGCAAGGCGACGCTCGCGGCGCCCTGGTTGCAGCCGGCAACCTGAAAATCTGATCGGCCCCCTACGTCTTCTTCGTCAGCGCGTCGAGCTGCTTGGTCAGCGCTTCGATCTGCGTTTCCAGCCGCTTGAGGCGCGGGTCCTCCGCGGCGGGCGATGTCGCGACCGGCGCAGGCTTCTCGCTCGCCGGGCTTCCGCGCCCGAACGGCGACAGCATCTTCAGCGCCTGCTCGTAGAGCGCGATGTTCTGCTTGCCCATCTCCTCGAACTGTCCGAATGGGAACAGGCCGAAGGTCGCGCGCAACGTGTCGCGCATCTGATCCTGGTTGCGCGCGAACGACACCATCGCCTGTTCGAGGTAGCCCGGCACTAGGAACTGCATGCTGTCGCCGTAAAACCCGATGAGTTGGCGCAGGAAGCTGATCGGCAGCAGGTTCTGCCCCTTCTGTTCCTGCTCGACGATGATCTGCGTCAGCACCGAGCGGGTGATGTCTTCGCCGGTCTTGGCGTCGTGGACGATGAAGTCCCCGCCGTCCTTGATCATCTTGGCGAGGTCTTCAAGCGTCACATAGCTGCTCGTCGCCGTATTGTAGAGGCGTCGGTTGGCGTACTTCTTGACGACCACCGGTTTCGAATCGCCCGATTGCTCGTTGCCCTGAGTATTCATGCACCCGCAACCCCTGTTCAGCAGCCGTGCTGCTCTGCAACAATACAGCGAATTTGCGCGCCTGCCTCATCATTCGCGCGGCGCCGCGGCGAAGGCTGGGCGAGAACCGCCAGCGTTGCCTATAATCTGCCCAATGAGTGAGACGGACAAGCTGGCGGAGCGCTATCTCGCGCTGTGGACGCAGTATCTCACTGCGCTGATGGCCGACCCACGCGCGGTGGAGACGCTGAAGCGCTGGATGGCCTTTACCGGCCAGTTCGCGTACCCTGCATCCGGAATGGCGCAGCCGCAAAGCGGGGCGCTGTTTCCCGCCTGGCCGCCGTTCTTCGGGCCGTTCGGAGCGCCGCCGTCACCGGCCGCCGAGGCACCGGCAAGCAGCGACGAGATCACCGAGCTGTCGCGCCGGGTCGACGCGCTCGAACGTCGCCTCGCCGCATTGGAGAGCAAACCTAAACCGCGCCGCTCCCGCGCCACCGGTTGAGGGATGGCTCCTGCGCGGCGGTGCGGCTGGACTTCTTCCGGTCCCCTCTTTTTGATAGGAACCCGCCGGCCCACATAACCAGTGTCAGACGCGAGGAGCCCGCCCATGCCCGACATCGTCATCGCCAGCGCCGCCCGCACCGCTGTCGGCGCCTTCAATGGCGGACTTGCCAGCCTGCCGGCGCACAGACTGGGCGAGGTCGTGATCGCCGAGGCGCTGCGCCGTGCCGAGGTGGAGCCGGGCGAGGTCAACGAGGTGATCATGGGTCAGATCCTCGCCGCCGGCGAAGGCCAGAACCCGGCGCGCCAAGCCGCCGTCGGCGCCGGCATCCCGTTCGAGGCGACCGCCTACGGCGTCAACCAGCTTTGCGGCTCGGGTCTGCGCACCGTCGCGCTCGGCTACCAGGCGATCCGCAACGGCGACAGCGACATCGTCGTCGCTGGCGGCCAGGAATCGATGAGCCAGGCGCCGCACTGCATCAATCTGCGCAACGGCACCAAGATGGGTGACGCGCAGATGATCGACACGATGATCCGCGACGGTCTATGGGACGCATTCAACGGCTACCACATGGGCAACACCGCCGAGAACGTCGCCCAAAAATGGCAGATCACCCGCGAGCAGCAGGACCAGTTCGCGGTTCTGTCCCAGCAAAAGGCCGAGGCAGCGCAAAAGGCCGGTCGGTTCAAGGACGAGATCGTGCCGGTCGTCATCAAGGGAAGACGCGGCGATGTAACCGTCGATACCGACGAGCACCCGAAGCATGGCACCACGTTCGAAGTGCTGGCGGGACTGCGGCCGGCATTCGACAAGAACGGCACCGTGACCGCCGGCAACGCCTCAGGCATCAATGACGGCGCTGCCGCCGTGGTGCTGATGACCGCCGACGCGGCCGCGAAGCGCGGGATCGCGCCGCTGGCGCGCATCGTCTCGTGGGCGACGGCCGGCGTCGATCCGGCGATCATGGGCAGCGGGCCGATCCCGGCCTCGCGCATGGCCTTGAAGAAGGCCGGCTGGTCGGTCGACGACCTCGACCTCATCGAGGCCAACGAGGCTTTCGCCGCCCAGGCTTGCGCCGCGAAGGCCTCATTCGCCTCGACGAGATCGAGGTCGGCGGGTGTCCACCCGGCCTTCTTCAACGCCGCGCGCGAGGCCGGGATCGGTCCCGAACCCATCACCGCCGGATCCACGCCGGCTTGCGCCCATGAAACGATTCGCGCGAGCGGCTTCAATCCGCGCGCCTGTGCATCCTTACCGGTCATCAGCACGACTGCGGC
>DATJSH010000130.1:0-6091 GCA_035504235.1 Allostellaceae bacterium
ACCGAAGGCGAGATCGCGACTCGGTTGGGGCTCGCCGGGATCACTCCGGCGGCCGAAGTCATGATGGTCGAGCGCGACCTGCGGCTTGTCGCGATCACCGGCGCACGCTACCACGTCGCGCATGTCTCGACCGAGGCGGCAATCGATGCGATCCGTGAGGCAAAGGCGAGCGGGCTGCCGGTGACTTGCGACACCGCCCCACCCTATTTCGCGCTGAACGAGACCGCGATCGGCGACTATCGCACCTTTGCCAAAGTGTCGCCGCCGCTGCGCAGCGAAAGCGACCGCCAAGCCGTTGTCGCCGGGCTTGCCGACGGCACGATCGACGCGATTGCCAGCGATCATGCGCCGTGGGACCAGGATTCGAAACGCCTGCCGTTTTCCTCGGCGAGCTGCGGGATCGTCGGGCTGGAGACGCTGTTGCCGCTGTCGCTCGAGCTCGTGCACAACCGGCGCATGAGCCTCATCGACGTGCTGCAGCGGCTGACCGTGGCGCCGGCGCGCATCCTCGGGCTGAATGTGGGAAGGCTCGCCGCGGGCGCACCGGCGGATTTCGTCGTCTTCGACCCGCAGGCGAAATACCGCATCGACACCGACCGGCTGCGCTCCAAATCGAAGAACGCGCCGTTCGACGGCCGCCCGGTGGAGGGGCGCGTCGAGCTGACCGTGGTCGACGGCCGTACGATCTTCGAGCGCGTCGCGGCATGAACATCGGCCGTCATTGCGAGGCGCGGAACGCGCCGCGGCAATCACCCGCGGTCAAGGGCCAGGACGGATGGAGATTGCCTCGCTCCGCTCGCAATGACGACCAGGGATTTGCGACATGACCCTCGGCATCGCCGCAGCTGCCGTCATCGGCTATCTGCTCGGGTCGATCCCGTTCGGGCTGGTGCTGACGCGGCTCGCCGGGCTCGGCGATGTGCGCAAGATCGGCTCAGGCAGTATTGGCGCGACCAACGTGCTGCGCACCGGCAACAAGACGCTGGCAGCGCTGACCGTGATCTTCGACGCCGGCAAGGGCGCCGCGGCAGCGGCGATCGGGGCACGCTGGGGGCTCGACGCGATGGTCGCCGCATCGGCGGCGGTGGTGCTCGGCCACCTGTTTCCCGTGTGGCTGATGTTCCGAGGCGGCAAGGGCGTGGCAACCGGGCTCGGCGTGCTCATCGTCGTCGCCTGGCCGGTGGCGGTGGTCGCGGGGCTGATCTGGCTCGCGGTCGCGATCATGTTTCGCTACTCGTCGCTCGCCGCGCTGGTCGCCGCCGCCGCGGCAGCGGCGGCTGCCGGGTTCGCCGTCGACGGCGAACGGGCGGTGCTCGTCACGGCGATCGCGCTCGTCGTGATCGCCAAGCACCACGAGAACATCCGTCGTCTCATTGCCGGCACTGAAAGCCATATCTCGTTCAGGAAGAGTTGAGGCGAGCCCTGACCGGACGCGCGCTCGACCCGGAGGAACGGCTCGACTGGCTGCGCCTTTGCCGCACCGAGACGATCGGCCCGGTCACGTTCTACGCGCTGCTACGCCGGTTCGGCTCGGCCAAGGCGGCGCTCGACGCGGTGCCCCGGCTCGGACGGCGCGACCTCGCCGTTTACAGCCGCGGCGCGGCCGAAAAGGAGGTGACCGCGCTCGCCCGCCTTGGTGCGCGGCTCATCTGCTGGGGCGAGCCCGGCTACCCCGAGACGCTGGCCAATATCGAGGATGCGCCGCCGGTGCTGACGCTGGTGGGCCGACACGAATTGTTGACCGCGCCGATCGTCGCGATCGTCGGCGCGCGCAACGCCTCGGCCAATGGCCGCCGGCTGGCGCACGAGTTGGCCGCCGGCCTCGGCGAGGCGGGCGTGGTCGTCGCTTCCGGCATGGCGCGCGGCATCGACGCCGCGGCGCATGGCGGCGCGCTGGCGACCGGCTCGATCGCTGTCGTCGCCGGCGGGGTCGATGTCGTCTATCCGCCGGAGAATCGCGGGCTCTACGATGCGCTCGCGCGCGACGGCGCGATCGTCGCCGAGCTGCCGCTCGGCATCGAGCCGCAGGCGCGCCACTTCCCGCGCCGAAATCGCATCATCTCCGGCTTGTCGCTGGGCATCGTCGTCGTCGAGGCGGCGGCGAAATCGGGCTCGCTGATCACCGCCCGCTTCGCGCTCGAACAGGGCCGCGAGGTGTTCGCCGTGCCGGGCTCGCCGCTCGACCCGAGAAGCCGCGGCGCCAACGATCTCCTGCGCAACGGAGCGACCCTGACCGAGACCGCTTCCGACATCGTCACGCAATTGGGGCCGTTGCTTCAGGGCGCGCCGCTGCCGCCGCGCCGCGTCGGACCCCAACACGACCTACCGCTGGCAAGGCCGCTGCCAGGGCCCCTGACCGCGCCGCTGCCGGGCCCCGCGCCGGCCGCCATCGAAGGCGATTCCGGCCTCGACCTGATCCTTGAAAAGCTGAGCCCGACGCCGGTCGCGGTTGACGAACTGGTGCGCCAATGCCAATTGTCAGCCGCCGCCGTCGCTACCTTGCTGCTCGAATTGGAACTTGCGGGGCGCGTTGAGCGTCATCCCGGCAACCTGGTGTCGCGCCGCTGACCGGGGCTTCGGCCTCGCCAACAGATTAGGCCCATGAACGTCGTCATCGTCGAATCGCCGGCCAAGGCGAAGACCATCAACAAGTATCTCGGGCGCGACTACAAGGTCGTGGCGAGCTACGGCCATGTGCGCGACCTGCCGGCCAAAGACGGCTCGGTGCTTCCCGATGCGGATTTCGCGATGTCGTGGGAGGTCGACGGCAAGTCGGAAAAGCATGTGCGTGCCATGGCCGAGGCGGTGCGCGGCGCCGACCGCCTCTACCTCGCAACCGACCCGGACCGCGAAGGCGAGGCGATCTCGTGGCACGTCAACGAGGTGCTGAAGAACCGCCGCGTGCTGAAAGGCGTCGACGTCAAGCGGGTCGTCTTCAACGAGGTGACGCGCAATGCGGTGCTCGACGCCTTTACCAAGCCGCGTAATATCGATATCGAGCTGGTCGACGCCTATTTGGCGCGCCGCGCGCTCGATTATCTCGTCGGCTTCACCTTGTCGCCGGTGCTGTGGCGCAAGCTGCCCGGGAGCCGGTCGGCCGGGCGCGTGCAATCGGTGGCGTTGCGGCTCATCTGTGAGCGCGAAGCCGAAATCGAGGTATTCAAGGCGCGCGAATACTGGTCTGTCGAGGTCGAGTTCGCAACCGAGGCCGGCGAGAAATTCGCTGCGCGGCTGACCCGGCTGGACGGCAACAAATTGGAACGCTACGACCTCGACAGCGAAGCCAAAGCGAGCGCGGCGGCGGCAGCGATCCTCGCCGCGCCGGGCTTTTCGGTCACCGCCATCGAGCGCCGCCAGACCAGGCGCAACCCGTTCCCGCCCTTCACCACCTCGACCCTCCAGCAGGAGGCTTCGCGCAAGCTCGGCTTTGGCGCGAGCCGCACCATGCGCATCGCCCAGCGGCTTTACGAAGGCGTCGATCTTGGCGGCGACACGGTCGGCCTTATCACCTACATGCGCACCGATGGCGTCGCCATCGCCGGCGAGGCGATCGCTGCCGCGCGCGGCCTTATCGCGCAGGAATTTGGCGATCGATATCTGCCCAACGCGCCGCGCGTCTACCGCAGCCCGGCGAAGAACGCGCAGGAAGCCCACGAAGCGATCCGCCCGACCGACATGGCGCTCAAGCCGGCCGAGGTTGCGCGCCATCTCGATAGCGACCATCGGCGGCTTTACGAGCTTGTCTGGAAGCGCACCGTCGCAAGCCAGATGGAAGCGGCGCTGCTCGACCAGGTCGGTATCGATATCGCCGACCCGTCCGGCCGCATCGGTTTGCACGCGACCGGCACCACCACGCTGTTCGATGGCTTCCTGCGGTTATACCAGGAAGACCAGGACGATGCGGCGGAGGATGAGGAAAACCGACGCCTGCCGCCAATGCGTGAGAAAGAGCGGCTGACGCGCGGCGCGGTGAACCCGAGCCAACACTTTACTCAGCCGCCGCCGCGCTACAGCGAGGCGAGCCTCGTTAAGAAGCTGGAAGAGCTCGGTATAGGAAGACCATCGACTTACGCGTCGATTCTTCAAGTTCTGCAGGATCGTAGTTACGTCCGCCTCGACAAGCGTCGCTTTATCCCGGAGGACCGCGGCCGGCTGGTGACGGCTTTCCTCACCAGCTTTTTCGAGCGCTATGTCGAATACAATTTTACCGCCGATCTGGAGAACCAGCTCGACGACATCTCGGGCGGCCGGCTCGATTGGAAAGAGGTGCTGCGCAATTTCTGGCGCGACTTTTCGATCGCGGTGAACGGCACCAAGGATCTGAAGATCGGCGATGTGCTAAAGGCGCTCGACGAGGGGCTGGGCCGGCACTTCTTCCCGGATGACGGCTCAGGACGCGACGTCCGCCTGTGCCCGGTCTGCGGCGAGGGCAAACTGTCGCTGAAACTCGGCCGATTCGGTGCGTTTATCGGCTGCTCGAACTACCCCAATTGCCGCTACACCCGCGCGCTGGGTATCGAGAGCGAAGACGAGGCCAAGGCCTCCGCGGCGCCCGATACCGAACTGGGAACCGATCCGGCCAGCGGGCTTCCGGTAGCGCTGAAAAAAGGCCCTTACGGTCATTACATCCAGCTCGGCACCAGCGAGAACGGCGACAAGCCGAAACGGGTGGCCTTGCCGCGCGGCGTGGAGCCGGGCAACGTTACCTTCGATCTCGCCATCAAGCTTTTGGCTTTACCGCGCGAAATTGGCCGTCACCCCGACAGCGGCGAGGCGATCACCGCCGGCATCGGCCGGTTCGGTGCCTATCTGAAGCTCGGCAGCAGCTTTGCCTCGCTCGGCGCGGATGACGACGTGCTCAATATCGGGCTCAATCGCGCTGTCACGGTGCTCGCCGAAGCAAAAAGCGGTGGTGGGAGGCGCGGTCCGCAATTGCTGCGCGAGCTGGGCGCGCATCCCGATGGTGGCTCGGTCGGGCTCTATCGCGGCCGCTACGGTCCTTATGTGAGCCACGCCGGGCTTTACGCCTCGCTGCCAAAGGCCACCGACCCCGACACCTTCACCCTGGGCGAAGCGCTGCCGCTGCTCGCCGCGCAAAAGGCGAAAGGCAAGACGCCACGACGGCCGCGCCAAGCTGCCGCTGCCGCGGCGACCAACGGCGCCGCGCGCCGCGTCGCAAAAAAACCGGCACGGAAGGCCGGTGGACGCGCGAAAGCGGCCCCTGGCAAATCGCCAGGCAAATCGAGACGCGCCTCATCGAGCCGTCCGGCAACTCCCTAGGCCGCGCGCCAAGCCGCGAGCCGAATCGTGAGCCCTTGGGGCCCGTCGTCGGCGTCTTTCGCCGCGGCGCCAATGGCGGGCGTGTCGTTTCCGCCGACCGCCGCGATCGCACCGAATATATTGTCGAAGCTGGAAATACCGCCGGCGCGGCCGATGGCGAGCTGGTCACAGCGGAGCCGCTGCCGGCGCGCCGCTTCGGCCCGCCGCGCGTTAAGATCGTCGAGCGGCTTGGCTCGCCGGAAGCGCCGGGAGCGGTCAGCCTCATATCGATCGCACAGTTCGAGATCCCGCATGTCTTTCCGGCAGCTTCCCTCGCCGAGGCGGCGGCGGCGAAGCCGGTCGACGCTGCCGGCCGCGTCGACCTGCGCGCGCTCGACCTGATCACGATCGACGGCAGCGACGCCCGCGATTTCGACGATGCGGTCTGGGCAGAACCCGACCCCGATCCGCAAAACCCGGGTGGATGGCGTCTCGTGGTCGCGATCGCCGATGTCGCGCACTACGTCGCGCCGGGCAGCGCGCTCGACCGCGAGGCGCACGAGCGCGGCAATTCGGTCTATTTCCCCGACCGCGTCGTGCCGATGCTGCCCGAGGCGCTGTCGAACGGGCTGTGCTCGCTAAAGCCGCAGGAAGACCGCGCCTGCTTCGCGGCCCGGTTGTGGATCGACCGCGACGGCAAGAAGCTGCGCCACCGTTTCGAGCGGGCGGTCATGCGCTCCGCGGCGCGACTGACTTACGAGCAGCTCCAGGCGGCGCGCGACGGCGCCGGGAAGCTCCCGGTCGCGGTCGCCAGGCTCGACGCGCTTTACGG
>DATJSH010000131.1:0-5657 GCA_035504235.1 Allostellaceae bacterium
GAAACCCGCCAAGCGCTTTTGAAATCTCTGTCAGCGGCGTGGTCCCGGCTCACCGGACAGCCAGAGCGGAATTTGGTCCTCAGAGTGGAGGAGGCCGACGCAGCCACCATCATGGAGGCCGGCCTCATCATGCCGCGGCCCGGCGAGGAAGCTGCCTGGTTCGAGGCGAACAAGGCGGTCCTGAAAGAGGTGCAACCCGCCGCGTAAGCCGGATGTCGAGCGGCAATGTTCCCCTCTATCGTCGTGCGAAAGGGGGGAGTCCGGCGCCACACCATGTTTGGTTTACCCGGGCAGGGCGGCCATGCTGTGCCCGTCTATGTAGGTCAGGGGCTGCCCTGGATGCTTCAGCGCAGAATGTTTAATGTCGACCCCTGCGGGTGAGGGACCAGCCTCGCGGGCGTCCGGCTCACCGGGCGTGCGGCCACATCGCGAGCGCCAAGCTCGAAGATCGCGAAGGGGCCAAGCGCTCCAGCCGAATGGGTTGCCGTTGCGGACAATCCCGAGCTGCACCGATTTACGGCATCAGGCGAACAGGGCCAGGTTGTGCAGGGACGACGGCATCGACGGCGAGGCCGGCCTGTGGAACCGCGAAAATCCAGCCCAGAACCTGAAAGCTCGCCATGCCGACATGCGCGATGATGTATCTCGCCAGAAGCATTCCAAGCAAATTCAGCAACATGACCAGAAGCAATATGCCAACGACCATCGCCAACATCGTCGCGTCGCCGAAGGCGAGGTCGGCAAAAAACAAAATCGCGGTGACACCCCAGGGGTGACGATGACCGGAATGGCCAACGGCGTGACAGCCGGTTGGCGTTGAGCCGGGTCGGCCGGCTGCGGCGGCGATGCGCGCGGGCTGAACTGTCCGATGATGTCGCGCGCGGCGGCGAACAACAGAATGCCTCCCGCGAGGCGCAAATCTTCGGGCGAGACTCGCCACGACGCGGCCACCCCGGTCATCACTAGAGCGATCACGAGGGAAACGGCGGTTGCCGCCGCCCCTTTGAGCGCCAGAACGCGCGCAGCCGCGGGCGGCTGATCCTCGGTCATCGCGAAGAAAGCCGGGACCGTCTTGATCGGCCCTAACGTCAGCATGAAGATCGTGAATATGAACCACGGCGTGATCATTTTCATCGCTCCTCTTCTGCTGCCCGCCGTCCCTCAGGTTCGGCCGCGGTAAGCGCGCTCAACTCGATCTCAGTTTCTATCGCGAGCCTGGGGTTCGGCGCGAGATGGCGTGAGACCGCAGACCACCATGCGCAGAAGCCTCTCGATCATGTCGTCGACCGCGAGGTTCGGCGCGGGAATTCTGTCGATGGCCAACATCGTCAAGCCATGTGTCGCCGACCAGACCGAGAGCGCGGCCAGCCCCACATCCTGCGGGTCGTCGCGTGAGACGGCGAAAGCGCCGGAGCGGGCACCGCTTAGGATGGCGTCTTCCAACACCGCTCTGGCGTCGGCGCCGGCCGCTTTGGCGACCGCCGGGCGATCGATCGATCCGGCGTCGGAAAGCGCCGGACCGAACATCAGCCGATAGAGCGCCGGGTTTTCGAGCCCAAGGCGCACGTAGGTTCGGCAGATCGCAGCGAGGAGCGCTTGCGGATCGTCGATTCCAACCGTGGCGCGCAGCATGCCGTCCCGCAGTCTTTCGAAGCCCACGGCGGCGACGGCAGCGAGGAGATCCAACTTTTCTGGGAAATGATTGTAGGGCGCGCGATGGCTGACGCCTGCGCGGCGGGCCACCTCTCTCAGCGAGAAAGCCCAGTCCTGCTCCTCGGTGACCAGTTCCAGAGCCGTATCGATCAAAGCGCGTGGAAGGTCGCCATGGTGATAGGGCTGCGGTTTGGCGGTGCGATTTTTTTTAGGCACGGCGGCTCCAGGGATGTTGACAGCGGATACATTCTCATATATCCATTGTCTACATCAGCGGGCCGGATGTCAATCCGTCGCGTTAGGGGCAATCCCGATGACTGACCAAGCGAGGAGAGAGCGATGGCAGAGCAACAATCGTGGACGAGCGTGCGGGACCGGGTGACGCCGGAAGAATGGAAGCAGCGGGTGACGTTGGCGGCCGCCTATAGGCTGGTGGCGTATTTTGGCTGGGATGATCTCGTTTTCACCCATCTTTCGGCCCGCGTTCCGGGTCCCGATCACCATTTCCTGATCAACCCCTACGGTATGACCTTCGATGAGATCACCGCGTCCAGCCTGGTCAAGGTGGACCTCGGCGGGAACAAGGTCATGGAGTCGCCCCACGAGATCAATCCTGCAGGCTTTACGATTCACAGCGCGATCCACGCCGCGCGTGAGGACGCGAAATGCGTGCTGCACGTGCACAGCGTAAACGGCGTTGCGGTGTCGGCGCAGAAGGACGGCGTCCTGCCGATCTCGCAGCAATCCATTTTCGTGCTGACGTCGCTGGCGTACCACGACTATGAAGGGGTGGCGCTGTGCGAGGACGAGAAGCCGCGGTTGGCGCGAGACCTCGGCAACAAGAGCTTTTTCATGCTGCGCAACCACGGTCTGATCACCGTCGCCGGCAACGTGCCCGACGCCTTTCTGTTCATGTACACATTCGAATCAGCCTGCATGATTCAGCTGCGCGCGCAAGCCGGCGGCGGCGAGCTCATCCCCATCGATCCGCGCATTATCGCTACCGCGCAGCAGCAGGCGGCGACGGTGACGGGAGCGGCGGTCGGGGCGCTGGCGTGGCCGGCACTGCTGCGCAGGCTCGACCGGATCGACCCGTCTTACCGCAATTGACCGAAGCACTGCAGATCTGAGGAGAATGGCCATGGAAGAGATCAGCAACCAGCGCGCCCGGTTTCGCATAATGACCGAAGGCACCTACGATGACTGGCAACTGATTGGAGGCGAGTTGCAGCGCTTCGCGAGCCAGCTTCCGGACCGTCTTATTGCGCAACTCGGGCTGCTCCGCGGCGACGCCTGTGGGTTCCCGGTCGATCGTCTGGAGCATTGCCTGCAGACCGCGACGCTCGCGCATCAGGCGGGCCGTGACGAAGAATATGTAGTCTGCGCCCTCTTGCACGACATCGGCGATACGTTGGGTCCTCTCAATCACGCCGACGTCGCGGCCGTCATCGTCGAGCCCTTCGTGTCGGAAGAAAATCACTGGCTCGTCAAGCATCATGCGATCTTTCAGGGATATTACTTTTTCCACTTCCTCGGGCTCGATCGGAACAAACGCGAGAAATTCCGGGGGCATCCGCATTTCGAGAGGACCGAGGAATTCTGCCGTGTCTTCGATCAGGTGGCCTTTGATCCCAATTTCAGATCGATGCCGCTCGAGGCCTTCGCACCCATGCTTCAGAGGATATTCCGCCAACCTCGCCGATCGATCTATCTCGCTGAGGCGGCGGAGTAGCGTCGCCCGCATGATGAACGCAGGTTGCGTGCCCGTCATGGCGATCGGCCTGCAGGCCGAGCTGAGGATTTCCCGATCCGGCCACGGGCGCCTCGTCCTGCTTGATGCGCTGACGGGGGCGGGTTTGCCGGCGGCAGGCCAGCAGGGTGATGCCTGCTGGGTTCCGGAAATAACACAGCGGCAGCCCACGCGTGACTTCGTGGGTGATGCCGTCGAGCGCGGGCCGTGCTGCGAGCAAGTACGCCGCCCGCGCCTCGTCTCTCTCGGTCGAGGAGACCATGACTGGCAATGGCCGATGATGTGGAGCGCATCGCCAGCGAGATGATGGTGCCTGGCGATCTGCTGGATGCGAGCATGCTGCTCGAATTCCGGCGCCGGGCGAAATCAATGGGATCTTCGACCAGAATGGTTGCAAATTACGCTGGTGTGGGTCCCCGATTTTGAACCTCCGCCCGTAACATTTGCCGCGATCGGATCGAGCATGCGGAAAGAGTCCACTTGTGGCTCGACGGCGAAGCAACTCGTTTGCTATGCGGAGTCCGGTAAGCGCGCCGAAGCCGACCTGGCGCGCCGGCCGTCAGCTGCTTCCGAGGACGTGCCAGAATGGACGTCGGCACTTAGCTAGTGGATTTAGTCCCAACGCGGTGCCGCACTCAGGCTCAGTGTTTAACCTCGTCCCGCCGCCAACACTGGGAAGCGCGCAAACATCAATCCCACTGCCCAGCCGAAGTAGAAGCGAACATCGATAAAAAATCGGGACCAGGTGTACAGTCGCAGGTGCTCACGGTGAAAAAGCCCAATGCCGACATCCGCAAGTAGCGCCCCTGCTAGCCAGATCGCAGCCACAAGCGCCACGATTGGCGCGTGACGAGCCAGCGGGTCCGGATCCGGCTTGCGAGCCACGCGGCGATATCCAATACCGAAGATAAGCAAGCTCGGGATAGCCGTGGTGATCACGTCTTGCGCCGACCACTCAAACAACCAGCCAGCTATAAACGGAGAAGCAACGGCGAGCATCCCCGCGAGTGCTGCAAGCACACGGCGGCCGATGCTTTGCCAAGCAAGAGCCACGGCGAACGGCACGATAGCCCAGGCGGCAATAAGCGAGACTGCAGCTCTGAGGCCGGAGTTATCCATCGTGCCATGCCCTGAAACGAATGCAGTCATGGCGTCATGCAAGCAGACCGAGGCCAACGCGAAAGCGAGGCCGAGGCTTGCCGTAGAAAATACGTCAAGAGGATGGGCCGGGGCCGGCTCGTGGGATTCCCCGCGATGAATCAGGGTGCGTAGCCGCCCCATAGCCGGCTCGATGAAGAAAGCCAGATTGAGACCAATCAGCAAGGCTGACGCGAGGTCTTCCCAGCGCGGCTCGGCCAACGCGATTTGCATGCCCTGCCATATGAATTCCGGAGCCGCTGCGCAAATGGCGATCGAAAGCGAGGCCACGATTACGGCAATGCCCGCAGACACCGGGTGTGCTGAACGGCCTGACTGAGATCTCTCGCTAGATAGCATGATGCCCCATGCTGGGAGGTCCAGCAGTCATCCTACTACGTGACACCCATTGGCCCGCAAAAGCATACGAAAGGCGCCCGCAGTGAGCCGCGGGGACGGTGCCGCAGCCTTCGAAGACCGCCCCGGCGAGCGCGGCGAGACCGCCGTCACTAACGGCGCGGCGTTCGCCTCGAGGCCGGGTCTGCGGGCCGCGAGGCTCGGGCGGCGGCGATCCTGCGCAGTTTTGCAGCAAGCTTCGACGCCATCGTCGGGACTGACGCTGGCTCTTTCATTCGGCGCACGGTGAGGAGGGCACGAGCGGAGCATGGCGACGAACCACAGCTATCACTCGCGGCGCGTGGCGGGGAATTGGGATCGCGCGTATGGGCGTATGAGTGGGCGGCTAGGAGCGAACGACGGCGAGTCTCTTGAGCTCGGCAATTGTGTGCTTGCTGAAACCGAGCTCGTCCAAAATCTCCGATGTATGCTGGCCTAGAAGCGGCGGCGGCCGTCGCACCGAACCTTTGGCGAGACATTCAAGCTTCAACGGAGACGCGAGCAGCTCGAGCTCGCCGATCAACGGATGCTCAGTAGCTTCAACCACGCCAGTGTCCAGGATGGAGGGATCAGAAAAGACCTGTGCAACGTCGTAAACTGGACCGGCCGGGATTCCGATTCCCCGAAGCTCTGCGATCCATTCATCCCGCGTGCGCTGCTTCAGTCGTTTGCCGAGCAGCCGCTCCAGCTCCTTTCGGTTGTCACGGCGGGCCGAGCTTGT
>DATJSH010000132.1:0-39298 GCA_035504235.1 Allostellaceae bacterium
CCCGCCTTTTGCCGCCGCGTATGAGGCCGACGATGCGGCGCTGCGCCCACGGCCGGCGATCGACGACAAATTGACGATCTTGCCGCTCCCCTGCCTCTTCATCACCGGCACGACCGCGTGGGTGAAGAGAAACGTGCCGTCGAGGTTGAAATCGATGATGGCCTTCCACTCGTCGAGGCTCAACTCCTCCACGGTGGCGCTCGGGCGTGGGATGATCGTGCTGCCGCCGACCGCGTTCACCAGGATGTCGATGCGGCCAAATTCCCTGGCGATCGCCGCGACCAGCGGGTCGACCTCGTCCTTATTGAGTGCGTTGCACAGCCGGCCATGCGCGATTCCACCGCCCGCGGCAATCTCCGCGATGGTCTGGTCGAGCCGCTCCCGGTTGTTGTCGACGCCGACGATCGTTGCCCCTTCGCGCCCCATGATATTGGCGGCGGCTCGGCCAATGCCGCTGGCGCAGGCGGTGATCAGCGCGATCTTGCCCTCGAAGCGCATGGCCCCTCCCTTCCGAAGCCCGTATCGTTACGGGCATCTTAGAGAAGCGAAACACCAGGGGAAGGAAATAGCGATGCAGATCGGAATGCACCTGCCGCATGCCGGCAGCCAGGCGACACCGGCGCTGATCAAGCGCCACGCCCGCCAAGCCGAGGATATCGGCCTCAGCGATGTCTGGGTCAGCGAGCACATCATCGTGCCGCGCGCGCAATTTCCCCGCTCGCCGCTGTTCTACGACCCGGTGCTGACCCTCACCTGGGTCGCCGCCGTCACCGAGCGGGTCCGGCTCGGCACCAGCGTCCTGGTGCTGCCGATGCGCCACCCGCTGCCGCTCGCCAAGGAATTGTCGACCCTGCACAATTTGTCGGGCGGCCGGCTCATCATGGGGGTCGGGGTCGGCTGGCTGGAGCCGGAATTCGCGGCGCTTGGCGTGCCGTTCCACGAGCGCGGCCGGCGCATGGACGAAGGCATCGCGATGATGAAGGAGGTGTGGTCGAATGACCCGGTCAGCTTCGACAGCAAATACATCGCGTCCGAGATCAAGGACATGACGATGTTGCCAGCGCCGATCTCGCCGATCCCCATGTGGCACGGCAGCCGCTCCGAGGCGGCGCACAAGCGCACCGTTCGCATCGGCGACGGCTGGCACGGCAGCCAGGTGACGCCTGAGCAGGCGGGCGAGGTCGTCAAACGCCTGCGCCGCGACCGGCCCGAGCCATCATTCACGATCTCGGTGCGCAGCCATTGGGACGGCAAGGATGTCGGCATGATGAAGGAGCGAGTCGCCGCCTACGAAGCCGCTGGGGTGCAGCACGTCATGGTGCATCCGCAGGACCGCGAGATCGACGACTGGGACACGGTGATCGAAGGAGTGGGCAAGCTTATATAGCCAGCATGGACCGTCCGGTCGTCGTCTCGAACGAGCTTATCGCGCTGCTGTGGGCGCTCTGGATGGTGGTCTGGACCACCGCCGCCCTCTTCGTGAAGCGGACCCAGCGCCGGGAGCCGCTCGGCCCGACCTTGCTTGAGCGCGTGCCGATCCTGGTCGGCTTTTTTCTCTTGCTTTTGCCGCATTGGATGCCCCGCCGCCTGCCCCCGGCGCTGACCCACCGTCTCATGGATGAGCAGCCGCCCCTGGCGATCCTCGCACTCTTGCTGGTCTTCGCCGGGATGCTGCTTTCCTTTTGGGCGCGCGCTCATCTCGGCCGCAATTGGAGCGGCGAGGTAATGGTCAAGGTCGGGCACACGCTGGTCACCAGCGGACCTTATGGCTGGGTGCGCCACCCGATTTATTCCGGCATGACGCTCGCGCTCGTCGGGACCGCGCTTGCCTCCGGAACGCTTTCCGGTTTCCTCGGGCTGGCGCTCATCGTGTTGGCATTTCTCGTGCGGGTCCGGCAGGAGGAAGCGCTGATGCGCCAAACCTTTCCCGCCGACTACCCCACCTACAGCCAGCACACCGCGCGCCTGATCCCGGGCCTGTACTGACACGTTGCCGCTGCCGCCAATTGCCGCAACCTTGGGAGTAGGAGCGGCAGCGTATGTTTACCCAGCATGAGCGACGGCATCATTCCGGCCGGCCATGGGCCAGCTACTCCTCGACGCGATTTCCTGACCTTGGTTGCCGGCGCCCTCAGCGCGGTCGGCATCGCCTCGGCGCTGTGGCCTTTTATCGATACGCTTGAGCCCGCCGCCGACACGCTCGCTGCCGGCGCGCCCATCGATGTCGATCTGTCGCCGGTCAAGCCCGGTCAGCAGATCACAGTTGCCTGGCGGGGCCGGCCGATCTGGGTGCTGCATCGTACTGCCGACGAGCTCAAGATGCTGCAGTCGCAGGCCGATATCCGCCTCTTGCGCGACCCCAATTCGACCAATCTGCAGCAGCCCAAATACGCCCTGAACTGGCACCGCTCGATCAAGCCGGAATGGCTTGTGCTGGTCGGGATTTGCACGCATCTCGGCTGCATCCCGAATTTCGAGCCGCTGGGCAACGGGGCGGCGATGGGGCCGGGCTGGCCGGGCGGGTATTTCTGCCCGTGTCACGGCTCGAAATACGATCTCGCCGGCCGGGTCTTCGCCGGCGTGCCGGCGCCGTACAATCTGCCGGTGCCGCCCTACCGCTTTATCGCCAACAACAAGATACGCATCGGCGAAAATCCGCAGGGGTCGGAGTTCGACTTGACCGAGATCGATCAGATTTAAAAGGACGGTGGTGCGGGTAATTGGTGCCGGCGGGATTTCGTGCTAATCCCGACGCATGAAGCGACATCAAATAGCGGTCCTCGGCGGTTCGGGGTTCATCGGGCGCTACATCGTCAAGCGTCTGGCCGAGCGCGGCGAGGTGCTGGCCGTCGGCGGACGCCACGCGGCCGACGCCAAGTTCCTCAAACTGAAGGGCGATGTCGGCCAGGTCGGGCTGGTCAACCTCGCCATCGACAGCAGCGAGGATGTGCTGCGGGCGTTCCTCGCCGATAAGGACGCGCTCATCAACTGCGTCGGCATCCTCTACGAGCGCGGCGCGCAGAAATTCGACATCGTGCACCATTCGGCGCCGGCAAAGCTGGCGCGGCTGGCGCGTGAAGTGGGGGTCGAACGGCTGATTCACCTCTCGGCGATAGGCGCCGACCCGCGCTCATCTTCGGCCTATGCGCGTTCGAAGGCGGCCGGCGAGCAAGCGGTCAAGGACGCGTTCCCGACCGCGACAATCCTGCGTCCGTCGATCGTGTTCGGACCCGAAGACGACTTCTTCAACCGCTTCGCATCGATGGCGGTGATATCGCCTGTTGTCCCATTGATCGGCGGCGGCGAGACGCGGTTCCAGCCGGTCTATGTCGGCGACGTCGCGTCGGCGGCGGTCCGCGCCCTCGACGATCCGACGACCGCCGGGCGCACCTACGAGCTCGGCGGGCCCAGGGTCTACACCTTCCGCGCCCTGTTGGAGTTGATGCTGCACGAGACCAAGCGGCACCGACGCTTCATCGACCTGCCGTTCGGCATCGCCAGCCTGCAGGCGCGCCTGATGTCGCTGTTGCCGAAGCCGCCGCTGACCACCGATCAGGTCGAGATGCTGAAGCGCGACAATGTGGTGGCGTCCGGCGCGCTCGATCTGCGCACGCTCGGGATCGAGCCGACAGCAGTCGAGGCGATCCTGCCGACCTATCTCGACCGTTTCCGCCGCGGCGGCTGGTACGACCGCCGGCGCGCGGTCGCCTGAACTCAAGGAACACGCAATGGCCAATCTCGAAGACACTCTCTATCTCGACGTGCCCGCCGGGCGCGTGGTGATCGAGATGCGCCCCGATCTGGCGCCGGATCACTGCGCGCAGATCAAGGCGCTGGCGCGGCGGGGGTTTTATGACGGCATCGTCTTTCACCGGGTCATCGCCGGATTCATGGCGCAGACCGGTGACCCGACCGGTTCCGGTTCCGGCGGCTCGGGCCAGACGTTGAAGGCGGAGTTTTCGGCCGAGCCGCATGTCCGCGGCGTGTGCTCGATGGCGCGCACCTCCGATCCCAACAGCGCCGACAGCCAGTTTTTCATCTGCTTCGCCGACGCCGCCTTCCTCGACAACCAGTACACGGTGTGGGGCAAGGTCACCGAAGGCATGGAGCATATCGACGCGGTCAAGAAGGGCGACGCGCGCAGCGGCTCGGTTGTCGATCCCGACAAGATCGTCAAGATGCAGGTCGCCGCCGACGCGGCTTAGGGGTGCGTGCGATGTGGTTCAACGTTCCGCTCGTCTCCCCCGCGAAGGCGGAGGTCCAGGGGCAACCGCTCTGTCGCTTGCCATGGGTTCCCGCTTTCGCGGGAAAGATGATGATGAGGACGCGCCGCTGCGTTCTCTTCCTTGCAGCGTTTCTGATCGCTGGCGCCGCGATAGGCTCCGCCCCTTTCGCCGACGAATCTGCAGCCAGTCCGGCGGACACGCTCTACATGGATCTCGCCTTCGGCCGGGTGGTGATCCAGCTGCGCCCCGATCTCGCGCCCAACACCGTCAACCAGATCAAGAAGCTGACGCGGGCGGGGTTTTACGATGGCGTCGTATTCCACCGGGTGATCGCCGGGTTCATGGCGCAGGGCGGCGACCCGACCGGCACTGGCGGCGGCGGTTCGGGTCATCCGTTAAAGGCCGAGTTCTCCAGCGAGCCGTTCGTGCGCGGCGTGGTGGCGATGGCTCGCACCTCCGACCCCAACAGCGCCGACAGCCAGTTCTTCATCATGCTGGCGGCGGCGCCCGCGCTCGACGGCAAGTACACGATCTTCGGCAAGGTCGTTTCCGGCATGCAATATGTCGATGAGCTGAAGAAGGGTGACCCCAATAACAACGGCAAGGTCACCAACCCCGACAAGATCATCAAGATGCAGGTCGCCGCGGACGTCATCGCCGCCGAGCAAAAGGCCAATCAGCCAAAGCCGGCGGAGCAGGTTGACCCGACGCTCGGCGAACCGCCGAAGATGCACCAGTAGGGGAAGACCCTGCCCGCAGCCTCATCCCGACGTAGGCCGGGATCCCTGGCAGCAACGGGCCCTGGCCTGGGTCGGGGTAACAAGAAAACGCAGCACGATTGGCGCGCGGCTCTCGCCGTCTACCGCCAGCCGCGCCTCGTGGCCGTTTTGCTGATGGGATTTTCGAGCGGGCTGCCGCTGGCGCTGACTTTCGGCACGCTGTCGTACTGGCTCGCCGAGCTTGGCGTGTCGCTGACAACGATCGGCATTTTCGCGCTGGTACGCGCGCCCTACAGCTTCAAATGGTGTTGGTCGCCGCTGATCGACCGGATGCCGATCCCGATCCTGACACGTCGGCTCGGGCGAAGGCGCAGTTGGGCGCTGACGATCCAGTTCCTGCTCGCTTTCGCCATCCTCCATCTCGGGCTGACCGATCCCAAAAACGATCCGGCGATGACCGCGCTTGCAGCTGTCATCGTTGCATTCCTGTCGGCGAGCCAGGACATCGTCATCGACGCTTATCGCATCGACCTGCTGCTTCCCGAAGAGCAGGGAGCAGGCGCGGCCGCGACACAATGGGGCTATCGTTTCGGCATGCTGGCCTCGGGCGCCGGCGCGCTCTATGCGGCGAGCCTCGGCGGCTGGCATATCGCCTACGCGATCATGGCGGCGTTGATGCTGGTCGGCATGGTGACGGTATGGCTGACGCCGGAGCCGGGCGGCGTCGCGCCACCCGAGCGCTTGCCGGGCGACAGCACTGCGGCGCGCATCGAGGCCTGGGCGAAGGGGGCGGTCGTTGCACCGTTTCTCGACATGCTGCGGCGCAATGGCGGGCTGACCCTGCTCGCCATCGTACTGTTCATCGTATTCTACAAATTCGGCGACGCGCTCGCCGGATCGATGGCGAACCCGCTCTACGTCGAACTCGGCTTCACCAAGGTCGAGGTCGCGACGGTCGCCAAGATCTACGGCGTGATCGCAACGCTCGGCGGGGTGGCGCTGGGCGGCGTACTGGTCGCGCGCTGGGGTTATTTCGCCGCGCTCCTCGTGTGCGGCGGGATGCAGGCGCTGTCGAACCTGATGTACGTGGTGCAGCTCTGGATCGGGCACGATGTCGCGATGCTGGCGGTCACCATCGGCGGCGAGAACCTCACCGGCGGCATGGCGTCGGCGGCATTCGTGGCCTACCTCTCGGCGTTGTGCAGCCGCGATTTCACCGCGACCCAGTACGCGCTTCTGTCATCGCTGGCGACGGTCGGTCTCAACGTGCTCGCCGCCTCGGGCGGCTATCTCGCGCAGACACTCGGTTGGGCGCCGTTTTTCGTGCTGAGCACGCTGTGCTGCGTACCCGGGCTGCTGATCCTCTTATGGCTGATGCGCCGATCGACCGCCGCCGTGCTACCGTGAGCCGAGCGCCGCAGCGCTCGGCCGCTTGAGGATCGGGATCATCAACAGGCCAATGAAGAAGATCGAGCCGATCAATAGCATCACGTCGTTGTAGGTCAGCACCAGCGCCTCGCGCTGAACGATGCGGCCAAGAAGCGAGACCGCCGCCGGCCCGCCGCCGCCGGTGAAATGCGGGTCGAACCGGCTGGTCTCGACATCGAGGAAATGCTGAACCGCCGGCCGCGCCGGGTTGACGCTTTCGATCAGCCGATTCCAGTGGAAATGCACGCGCAGGTTCATCACCGTGCCGAGCCCGGCGAGGCCAATCGCGCCGCCCAGATTGCGCATCAGGTTGTAGAGCCCTGCCGAGGCCCTCAGTACGTCGGGCGGCAGGTTGCTCAACGAAATCAGATTGGCGGGCAAGAAGCAGAACATCAGCGCGCAGCCGCGCACCATCTGCGGTACCAGCAATTCCCAAAAGCCGGTCTGGTTGGTGAGGGTTGCGTTAAGCCACATCGCGAGCATGAACAGGGCCATGCCGATGCCCAGCATGACGCGTAGGTCGATTTTGCGGGCGATGATCGTGGTGAACGGCGAAATGCATATCTGGGTGCAGCCGGTGACGACGACCGTGAGGCCGATCTGCAGACTCGAATACCCGCGCACCTGGGCTAGGAACAGCGGAATCACATAGGTTCCGCAATACAGCCCGATGCCGACCACAAAACTGTAGAGCGACCCCATCGCGAAATTACGGATGCGAAAGGCGCGCAGATCGACGATCGGCTGGTGGTAGGTGCACACCCGCCAGAAGAAGAACCCCGCAGCGGTGGCCGAGACCAGCGCCGCGGTGAGGATCGTGCCGTCGGAAAACCAGTCCCAGCGCTCGCCCTCTTCGAGCACGTATTCGAAGCAGCCAAGAAACAGCGCCATCAAAACGAGGCCGGTCAGATCGAAGGCTTTGAGCAGCGACCAGTTCGGCTTGTCGACATCGATCAGCGTCCATACCGTGGCGGACACGAAAATGCCTGGCACGATGTTGACCAAGAACAGCCAGTGCCAGGAATACGTATCGGTCAGATAGCCGCCGACGGTCGGTCCGCCGGTCGATGACAGGTTAAGGATCAGCGAGACGATGACCATCAGCACCGCGAGTTGGCGCGGCGGAAACACGGTGTAGATCACAGGGAACACGGTCGGAATCATCGCTCCGCTGAGAAACCCCTGAAGCACGCGGAACACGATCATCGCGCCGAGGGTGGTGGCGCTGGCGCACAACGCGCTCGCGATCGTAAAGCCGATTGTCGCGCCGACAAACAGCACGCGCGTCGACATCATCCGCGCGAGAGTCCCCGACAACGGGATCATCACCACCTCGGCGATGATGTACGAGGTCTGGATCCAGCTGATCTCGTCGGCGCTCGCCGACAGCCCGCCCTGGATTTGCGTCAGCGAGCTCGTCACGATCTGGATGTCGAGGAGCGCCATGAACATGCCGACAACCATGGCGAGGACGCCGATCCATTGCCGCAATGTGACTGGCGGTACCACCGCGGCCGAATGCGGAGCGGGGGTGGCGCTCGGCGGCGATGGGGGCGGCGCGGGCGCAACTGGCCGCGGGCTGCGCACCCGGCGGAACGTCGTAACGAGGGTCATGTCGCCAAGGTCATTTCGCGGCGGCGGGTTTTGCCTCGGCGGTGCCGACGATGTTGCCCTCGGCCGTCGCCGTGCCCCGCGCGCGGGTATCGACGTTGACCACGACCGACAGCCCCGGCCGCAGCAGCGACGACAATGGCCCATCGGCCGGGACGGCAATGCGCACCGGCACGCGCTGCACGATCTTGGTGAAATTGCCGGTGGCGTTGTCGGGCGGGAGCAGCGAGAACTCGGCGCCGCTCGCCGGCGCGAAGCTCTCGACCCGACCTTCGATAACCTGGTCCGGATAAGCGTCCACCGAAATCTCCGCCGGCTGCCCCGGCCGCATCAGGGTGAGCTGGGTTTCCTTGAAATTGGCAGTGACATAGACGTGCGGCAGCGGCACGAGCGAGGCCAGCTGCGTGCCCGGCTTGACGTATTGTCCTATCTGTCCGGCACGGTTGCCGATAACGCCGTCGACCGGCGCGCGGATCACCGTGTTGTCGAGGTCGTTTTGCGCGAGGCGCAATGCCGCGCGCGCCTGATCGCGTTTCGCCTGCTCTTCGTGCTTTTGCGCATCGAGCACGGCGAGTTGCTGCTTGGCCGCCTCGAGCGCGGCTTGCGTCCGCAGCAGATTGGCCGCCGCCTTGGTCGCGTCCGCCTCCGCGGTCTCGAACCGCTGCTTGGTGGCGACGTCGCTGGCGACAAGCGAGACATAGCGTTTCTGGTCGAGATCAGCGCGCTCGACCTCAGCCTTGGCGGACTCGACCTCGGCGGTCGCCTGGTTGATCATCGCGACTTGTTCGTCGTGCCGTGTTTCAAAGGTAGCGACGCTCGCGACCTGCGCCGCGACCGCCGCCTGAGTCTGAGTGACTTTGGCGGCAAAATCGCTGTCGTCGATCACGAACAGCACATCTCCGGCCTTGACATGCTGGTTGTCCTCGACCCGCACTTCCTTGATGTAACCTTCGATTTTCGGACTGATCAGCGAGATGTCGCTTTCGACATAAGCGTCGTCAGTGGACTGCTGGAAACGCCAGTCGCGCCACCACTGGACGCCGCCGTACACGGCCGCGACGAGCAGCAGCAGAGGCAACAGCATCAGCAACGTCTTGCGCATCAGGCGAAAGGTCGCGTCCGGGCGTTAAGATTAAACTAAACCGTTCAGTTCACTCTTGCGCACGATGAAAGCCAGGGTACATGCTGTCAAGCAATGAACGCCGCGAGTGCAGACATGGCTGCCGTGAGCGCGCCGACCGAGAAGGCCGAGAGCATTCTGGCGGCGGCGCAACGCACCTTTCTCGCGCGCGGCTTCGGCGCGGTCAGCATGGACGCGATCGCACGCGAGGCCGGCGCGTCGAAGGCGACGCTCTACGCCTATTTCTCGAGCAAGGAAGAGTTGTTCGGCGCGGTGGTCGCGCGCGAGGGCGAGCGCTATTTCCGCGGCTTCTCGGCGCGTGAGCTCGATCCGCACGAGGTCGAGAAATCGCTGACCGAGATCGCGCGTCGGTTCCTCGAACTGGTCCTGTCGCCGGATGCGATCGCGGTCAACCGGATCACGATTGCCGAGGCCGTGCGTTTCCCGCAGCTCGGCGAAGTCTTCTGGCGCGCCGGTCCGGAGCGTACGCGCACACAGATCGAGGCATTTTTGCGCCGCGCGCACGACGCCGGGACGCTTTCGGTTGCCGATCCGAAAATCGCCGCCGAGCAGTTCATTTCGCTGCTGCGCGGCGATTGGCACTTGCGCCAGTTGTTGCGGCTCGATGCGCCGGTGTCGACGACCGAGCTCGACGTCGCCGCCCGCGGCGCGGTCGCGACCTTCCTGCGCGCGTTCGGAAGCAGCTAAGCCGCCACCGCCGCTGGCTTGCGCGCCGGTGCGGGGGGCGCCACCGGCAGACTGGTTTCCTCGTCGACAAGGATCAGCGCGCGGTCGCTGTAGGGCGCGGCGTCGCGCTCGACCTTTTTGCGCAGCCGATGCAGGAACAGGTAGTAGCGCACCAGCCGCACATGCGTCGTGACGATCTCGGCAAGCCGGCGCGGATAGAAGACGAGCGGGTTTTCCAGGGGCAGACCCGGACGGCGCTGGCGCCGTACCTTGCGGCGGAAAAAGCCACCCTGCAACGGGTGCACCTTTTCCTGCATAAAGGTGAAGTAGAACTGCAGCACGTGGTTGACGAGCCGCACCGGCTTGATACCGCTTGCCTTGGCGCGGCGGAACATGCGCTCGATGTGCGCGGGCGAATAGTACAGCTCGAACGCCTGCCGGTACGTCGCCTGCCACTCGGCCGGGCTCATTGTCGAATGGCCGGTGGTGACGTGTTCGAGGTCGTATTTGTTCATGTCGGGGTCCATCCATACCCCGTTCTTGTAGAGAAGCTGATGGTCGGCCGAGCCAGGCAGCGGCGTCAGGATGAAGAACTCCAGCAGATCGACCGACAATTCGTCCTGCACGGTCTTGATGTCGCGGGCCAGGCGCTCGGGCGTGTCGTTGGGAAAGCCGAGGATGTAGCCGGCATAGGTGATGACCTTTTTCTCGCGCCAGGCGAGGAACAGGTTGCGGTACTCGTGCACCCGGTTCTGCTTTTTCTTGGCTGACAGCAGATTGTCTGGGTTGATGTTTTCGAGACCGATAAACACGCGGGCGCAGCCCGCGCGCGCCGCTTTCTCGATAAAGTTGGGAATCTTGTGACAGAGCGTATCGACCTGGATGATGAAGTTGAGGGTTAGACCCTCTTCCTCGCGCATCTCGATCAGTCGGTCGAAAATGGCCTCCCAGTTGCGGTTGCGCGCGAAATTGTCGTCGGTAATAAAAAAGCGAAAGACGCCCTGCTCAAGGTTGGCGCGCACCAACCCCTCGACATCGTCAGCATCGCGCCAGCGCGACTTGCGGCCCTGAACGTTGATGATCGTGCAGAAACTGCACTGGAACGGGCAGCCGCGCCCGGCATCGAAGGCGCCGAGCGTCTCGCTGTAGCCGCGCAGAATGTCGACCGGCAGGAAGGGCGTGACCTGGCCTTGCAGGCCGGGCAGCTGGTTCATGAAATTGTAGATCGGCTTGAGCTCGCCGTTCCACGCATCGCGGAACACGTCGGCGAGCCGGCCCTCGGCCTCGCCGGCGAACAGCGCGACGCCAAGATCGCGCATCGCCCGAATGTCCGGCGGCAACTCGGGCAGCATCGATAGGCAGCCCGAGATGTGGAACCCGCCGATGGCGACCTGGATCCCCTCGGCGCGGAACTGCTCGGCGATCGCCATCGCGCGCGGGAACTGGTTCGATTGGACGCCGACCAGGCAGACGAGCCCGCCATCCGCGGACTTAAGTCGCCGCGCGATCTTTTTAATCGGCAGGACCGTGTGGCACTCGTCATAGGCATTGATCTCGATTTCCACCTCGGCGCCAAGCGCCTTTTGCGACGCCGCGTCCTGGGCGATGGCGTAGAGGCAGGCCAGCGAGTTCGAGGGAACCCACGATTTCGCCCACTGAATCACATAGCCGTCGTCGTCGTAATGCGACGGTTTGATGAGCTCGACGACAAAACGCCGCGCCGTCATAGTGGCCCAACGCAAAGGTTTCCCGATAGCTCGGAAGCATAACTGTCGCTGACGAGGCGACAAAGCGATTAAATCCCCTGATGACGACAGTTTATCGACAAATCGGGCGGGCGGTGCGCCGTTTCGAAGACGACCGCTTCCTGCGCGGCCGAGGCTCCTTTGTCGAGGACGCCTACGCGGCGGATCAGCTGCACGGCGTGGTGGTGCGTTCGCCCCATGCCCACGCCGAGATCGATGGCATCGATGCCGCGGCCGCACGGGCAATGCTTGGCGTGTATGGCGTCTTCACCGGCGCCGACCTCGCCGCCGACAAACTCGGCCCGCTGCCCTGCATCGCTCAGGTCGCGACGGTGAAGCCGATGATCGCGCCGCGGCGTTTCGCCTTCGCGATGGACCGGGTGCGCCATGTCGGCGACCCGGTCGCCTTTATCGTCGCCGCGACGCGGGAGCTGGCGCGCGACGCCGCGGAACTCGTCAAAATCGGCTATCGCGAGCTGCCGGTCGTGGTGGACGCAAGGGCCGCGCTGGTCTCCGGCGCGCCGCAATTATGGGAGGAAGCGCCGGGCAATCTCTCGTACACGTTCGAAAAGGGCGACCTCGCGGCAGTCGACGCGGCCATGAAGACGGCGGCGCACGTCGTCGAGATCGAGCTGATCAACAACCGGCTGGTCGTCGCACCGCTCGAGCCGCGGGCCGCGATCGGCGGCTACGACCGGGATACTGACAGTTTCCAGCTGATGCTGACCGGGATGGGCGTGCAGAGCCTGCGCGCGCAGCTGGCCGAATCCGTCTTTCACATCCCGTCCGAGCGCATCCGGGTTCGCGCGCCCGATGTCGGCGGCGGGTTCGGGATGAAGAATTTCCTCTATCCCGAATGGGTCATGGTGCTGCTCGCCGCGTGGCATTTGCGACGTCCGGTCAAATGGGTCGGCGAGCGCACCGAGGATTTTCTCTCCTCGGCGCAAGGCCGCGACAACCACACCAAGGGCCGGCTGGCGCTTGACGCCGACGGCAAGTTCCTGGCGCTGGAAGCTGACACGATCGCCAATCTCGGCGCCTATCTGTCAACCAACGGCCCCGGCAGCTCGACCAACGCGCCCTCGACGGCAATGGGTGGCGTCTACGACATCCCGGCGATTTTCATGCGCGCCAAGGGCGTCTTCACCAACACCGTGCCGATCGACGCCTATCGCGGCGCCGGCAAGCCCGAGGCGAATTACCTGATCGAGCGGCTGGTTGAGTTGGCGGCACGGCGGCTTGGCATCGATCCGGTCGAGTTGCGACGGCGCAACATGATCAGCCATTTCCCGTATCGCAAGGCGCTCGGCGCGACCATCGACAGCGGCAAGTTCGTCGCCAATTTGGGCGCCGCCGCAGCGAAGATTGGGCGCATCGCCTCTCCGCCGGGAAAATTGCGCGGGGTCGGTCTCGCCTGTTTTCTCGAAACCGCGCGCGGGACGCCCAATGAAGGCGCGGAAATTCGTTTCGAATCGGACGGCGCGGTGTCGCTGTTGCTCGGCACGCAATCAAACGGGCAGGGCCACGAGACCAGCTATCCGCAGATCGCCGCCGACCTGCTCGGCCTGCCGATCGAGACCTTTCGCTATGTCCAGGCGGACACGCATGAAATCCCGCGCGGCAACGGCCATGGCGGCGCGCGCTCGATGCACCAGGGCGGGTTTGCACTGCACCGCGCGGCGGAGATGGTCGTCGCCAAGGGCCGCGCGGTGGCGGCTAGATTGCTGCAGGCCGAGGCGGCCGAGCTCGATTTCACCGACGGCCGGTTCAGCGTTGCTGGCAGCGGGCGCGGCATCGGCCTCATCGAGGTGGCGCGCGCCGCCGCCGACCCGGCGAACTTGCCCGACGGAGTGACGCCCGGTCTTAGCGCCCAGGTGTGGAACGAATGCGATCTCATCACCTTCCCCAACGGCACGCATGTCGCTGAAGTCGCGATCGATCCGGAAACCGGGGTGGTGACCTTGCTGCGCTATGTGGCCGTCGACGATTACGGCCGCGTCATCAATCCGCTGCTCACCGTGGGCCAGGTGCAGGGTGGGGTCGCGCAAGGCATCGGCCAGGCGATGCTGGAGCACACTGTCTACGACGCCGAATCGGGCCAGCTGTTGAGCGGCTCGCTGCTCGACTACGCTCTGCCGCGCGCCGACGATCTGCCCGATCTCGACATCGTGCTCGCCGGCGAGCCGACCGCCGCCAACCCTCTCGGCGTCAAGGGATCGGGTCAGGCCGGCGCGATCGCCGCGCCGCAGACCATCATCTGCGCGATCCTCGATGCGCTCAGTACCTTCGGGATCGAGCATATCGATATGCCCGCGACCTCGGAGCGCGTCTGGCGGGCGATCAAGGCTGCCCGGCGATCTCCTTGAGCCGCGCGAGGCAACCGGCACGGTCGGCCGCGAAGTCGCCATCCTCCCACCAGCGCTTCACGGCGGCAAGCAAGCGCCCCACCTTCGGCCCCGGCGCTATGCCGAGCGCGGCCACGTCATCTCCGCCGAGCGGAAAGACGGGGATTTCCCAGCCTTCTGCCAGATCGAGCAGCTTGCGCAAGGCCGCGGGCTGTAGCTTGCCGTCGGCGGCAAGCAGCAGCGCCGCATCGCCATAACGCTCCGGGCCGCAGCGATAGAGAGCCAGCCGCTGCGCCTTGACATCGCCCGCCGGATCGAGCGGCCAGGGTGTGGTCAGGCCCGCGAGCCGTTTCGTCTCGGCCGCTGACAGGCGCAAGCGTTTGGCCAGCGCCTTGGCGCCAGCTTCGTCGACCTCGGTCAGCGCGGCCAGGCGCAAAAGGCTGTCATCGGCCGCAGCGAGCGGCAGCAATTGCTCAAGCCGATCGAGGCGTGTTGCCTCGGGCAGGATCGCGGCGAGCACGCCATCCTCATGCATAAAGCTGAAGGCGCGTGCCGGCCGCGGCAGGCTCAGCAGCCGACCCAGCTCGCGCCATACCCGCTCGGCCGAAAGGGTCAGCAATCTCCCAGCCGCCGCGCGGCACTCGGCGCGCGCGGCGGCATCGCCCTCGCTTCCGCCAAACCGCGCTTCGAACCGGTAGTAGCGCAGGATACGCAACACATCCTCGGTGATGCGCGTCGCCGGGTCGCCGACAAACCGCACGCGCCGCGCGGCAAGATCGGCCTGGCCACCGACCGGGTCGAAGATCGTCCCATCGGGCGACAGGTAAATAGCATTGATCGTAAAGTCGCGCCGCGCCGCGTCCTCGACCCAGTCGGCGCCAAAGGCGACAATGGCGTGCCGGCCATCGGTCTCGACATCGCGGCGCAGCGTGGTGATCTCGAAGCTGCGAGGCGGGATGGTGGCAGTGACCGTGCCGTGCGCGATCCCGGTCGGCAGCGCCTTCACTTTCGCCGCGGCGAGCGCCGCCATCACCGCTTGGGGCGGCGCCGGGGTGGCGAGGTCGAGATCGCCGGTCATGTCGCCGAGCAGCGCATCCCGCACGCAGCCGCCGACAAACCGCGCTTCGATTCCCGCCGCGGTCAGCGCCGCAAGCAAGCGCCGCACTGGCGTTTCGGAGAGCCAAGCCGGCTGCAGCGACATCACGGCTGCTTCCCCGGCACGATGTGACCGGGCACGATCTGGCCGTTCTCGACCCGCGGGGGCACATAAAGGCCCGGTATCGCGGTACCGAATCCGACCGTCACGACAAACAGCACGACTGCGGTCAGCGCGACCCCGGTCAGCGCCAGCCAGACCCAGGGCAGCCGGCGCCAGGCAACTGCGCCGTTCGTCTCCGACCCGCGCGCCGCGCGCAACCACAGCAGGTAGACCAAGGTCGGCAGCACCAGCGGCACCACGAGGGTCAGGATCTCGCGCGGCATCGCCGACTCAGGCGTCCGGGGCCTCAGGGTTCAACACTTCGGCGAGGTTCACCAGCATCCCAGCCGTGGCGCCCCAGATATTGCGTCCCTGATACGGCAACACAAAAAACACCCGCGTCCGGCCTGCCGACTCGCGCTCCGTGCGGTTGTGGTGCCGGCGGTCGAGGATGTAGGAGAGCGGTACTTCGAACACCTCAGCCACCTCGAACGGGTCGATATCCAGCACATAATCCGGTGTGACGACGCCGACGATCGGCGTGATCTCGAACCCGGTGCCGGTGACGTAGGTGTCAAGCCGGCCGACCACGCTGATCAGCGTGCGCGGCAGGCCGACCTCTTCCTCGGTCTCGCGCAGCGCCGTCGCGACCGCGTCCGCGTCCTGCTCTTCGGCGCGGCCGCCGGGAAACGAGATCTGCCCGGCATGCGCCGAGAGATGCGCGGTGCGTTGGGTAAGCAGCACGGTCATGTCATCGGGGCGGTCGATCAGCGGCACGAGCACGGCAGCCGGACGCAGTGCCGCCGAGGGCGGCGTCTCGCCGGGGTTGAGGTCGTGGTCGCCGCGCGTCGCCGCGCGGATTTCCGCTGCTTCGAGCGGATCGCTGGTGCCGCCAAAGCCGCGCCGGCCGGTCGGCCGCGCGGCCAGAAGCGCGATCAATTTTTCGCGAGTCATCACGGATGGCGTCACGAATCTTCCGGATCGCCGAGGTCGAAAAACACGCCGTCGCTCCACAGGCCGAACCGCCCGCCTTTGTCCCCGCGCTCGGCGTCGGCGAGATCGACAAGCTCGTAGAACACCGGACGGTTGAGCCGAGCTTCGAGCCCCGGCCGCACCAGCAGATAGGGTTCCGGCTCGCCGCTTGCCGCGGTATCGACACGCAGCGGGTGCGCCGGCCCGGCTGCCACAATCTCGTCGAGATTGGTCCGGAAACTGAGTTGGCGGCTGAAGCCCGAGCCTTCCGAATTGACTTCGACAGCGAGGAATGGCGCATCCTCGACATCGATGCGGCCGCGCTCGACTGGGGTGACAAGCCAATAGCTGCCGTCATCCTCGCGGCGCAGCACGGAGGCGAAGAGCTTGACGAGCCGTTGTCGCGCGATCGGCGTGCCGCGATAGAACCAAGTGCCGTCTCGGGCGATCTTCATATCGAGGTCGCCGTGATCGACGATCTGGCGATGGGGCGGGCGTTTGGACGATGGCTGAGTTGCGTCGCTGCGGCGGTTCGCCGGGGACGAAGCGCTCGAAATGATATTATCTAACGACGCGGGCTTTTTGCCGGCGGCTTTTGGGGATCGAGACAACTTGGCTTCCACGTCACCCATCAATTCCCCTCCGGGGGATCTTGTTGCCGAAGTCGAAAGACTGGGCGAACGTCTCGGCATCGTCCGCGACCGGATCGGCGACCATATTTTCGGTCAGCGCGATGTGATCGAGCAAGCCTTGATCACGCTTTTGTCCGGCGGCCACGCGCTGCTGATCGGTGTGCCTGGCCTCGCCAAGACCCGGCTCGTCGAAACGCTCGGCACGATTCTCGGCGTCGATGACAAACGCATCCAATGCACGCCCGATCTGATGCCCGCCGATATTCTCGGCTCGGAGGTGCTGGAAGAGGCTGACACCGGCCGGCGCTCGTTCCGCTTCATCCCCGGCCCGGTGTTCTGCCAGCTCTTGATGGCCGACGAGATCAACCGCGCCAGCCCGCGCACCCAGTCGGCGCTGCTGCAGGCGATGCAGGAAGGCCGGGTGTCGATCGCCGGGCAGTACCATCCGCTGCCGCGGCCCTTTCATGTGCTGGCGACACAGAACCCGCTGGAGCAGGAAGGCACCTACCCGCTTCCCGAAGCGCAGCTCGACCGTTTCCTGTTGCAGATCGATGTCGATTATCCCGACCTCGATTCGGAACGGCGGGTGCTGATCGCCACCACCGGGGCCGACGAAGCGCCACCGCGCGTGGCGATGACCGGCGACGAATTGATCACCGCGCAGCGACTGGTGCGCCGCATCCCGGTCGGCGAAAGCGTGGTCGATGCGATCCTCAAGCTCGTCCGTTCCGGCCGACCGGAAGACAGCGCCGAGGGGCCGCGCCGCTTTGTCGCCTGGGGTCCCGGGCCGCGGGCCGGCCAGGCGCTGATGCTCGCGTGCCGCGCACGGGCGCTGCTTGACGGGCGCTATTCGCCCTCGGTCGACGATGTGCTGGCGCTGGCGCCACCCGTGCTGCGCCACCGCATGGCGGTCAGTTTCGCGGGGAGGGCCGAAGGCGTCGGCGTGATGCAGGTCATCGAACAGATGATGGCGCCGCTGCGGTGATCTCGATCAAATGACCTCAGCTAGATGATGTGCAGGCAATGATCTCTGCTCGGGCTATCGGGCGGATGGCGGTCGGACCGCTGGGTCCGCGGCCGGTAGCCGGGTCATTGCGTCACCGTGCTGAGGAAAACGCCGCGCCGCTGCCGCCGCTGCTGATCGCCGCAGAACGTATCGCCGCCACCGTCGCCCAAGGCGTGCACGGCCGCCGCCGGGTCGGCCAGGGTGAGACCTTCTGGCAATTTCGCCAATACGAACCCGGTGACGCCGCCTCGCGCATCGACTGGCGCGAAAGCGGCAAGTCGCAGCGCCTCTATGTGCGCGAAAGCGAATGGGAAGCAGCGCAAAGCGTCTGGCTTTGGCGCGATGCCTCGGCGTCGATGGATTACTCGTCCGCCGCCTACATTCCGGGCGGCGACTGGCCCACCAAGCGGGAACGCGCCGAGCTGATCCTCGTTGCGCTGGCGAGCCTGTTGGTGCGCGGCGGTGAGCGGCTGTGCCTCCTCGGCGGCGCCATGGCGCCGATGAGCGGACGTGTCGCGCTAACCCGCGTGGTTGATCTCGTCGAGCGTGGTAATGCCGGCGATGGACTGCCGCGGATCGAGAACCTGCCGCGCTACGCCCAACTGGTGTTGATCGGCGATTTTCTGGGTCCGCTCGAGGCAACCAACCAAATTGTCGCCGGCTTTGCCGCCGCCGGTCTTGCCGGGCATTTGCTGCAGATCGTCGACCCCGCCGAGGAAGATCTGCCGTTTGACGGGCGGGTGCGCTTCGAGGGCGTCGAGGAGCGTGGCGAGCTGCTGGTCGGCCGCGTCGAGACCATTCGCGATGCCTACGCTTTGCGGTTTCGCGAGCACCGCGCGGCGCTGCAGGCGATGACCCAGGCGGTCGGCTGGTCGTTCAGCGCCCACCGCACCGACCGGCCGCCCTACCTGGCGCTGCTCGCGCTGCACGCGGCGCTGGCGCCGGACCGACGCAAGTGACAGGCTCGAGGTGATGCTGTCGCTCGGGTCGCTGGCGTTCGCGTCGCCCTGGCTGCTGGCGGCGCTGGTCGCGCTGCCGGTGATCTGGTGGCTGCTGCGAGTGACGCCGCCGGCGCCGCGGCGCATTCCGTTCCCGGCGCTGCGCCTTTTGCTGGGACTCGCACCCCGCGAGGAGACGCCGGCGCGCACCCCGCTGTGGCTGATCGTGCTGCGCGCGATCCTCGCCGCGCTGATCATCGTCGGGCTGGCACATCCGTTGATCAACCCGCAGGCGCCGCTCGCCGGCAGCGGCCCGCTGATACTGGTCATCGATGACGGCTGGGCGTCGGCGCATGACTGGGCAGCGCGGCAAAACGCGGCGCTCGGCCTGCTGGCCGAGGCCGAGCGCGAGGATCGCCAAGTAGTGCTGCTGACCACCGCGCCGCTCGCCTCCGGTCAGCCCGCGCCGCCGCTGCGGCCGGTGCGCGCCGCAGATGCGCGCGCCGCGGTCGAGGCGCTGGCGCCAAAACCGTGGCCGGTCGATCGTAAGACGGCGCTCGCCCGGGTCGACGCACTGCCACTCTCGGACGGCACCGGCGCGGTGTGGATCAGCGACGAGGTGGATGACGGCGCTGCCGCGGATTTTGCCAAGGCGCTCGCCGGGCGCGGCAGTTTTCGATACTTGGCCGCGCCCGACGCCGAGGCGCCGCGTCTAATCGCGCCGGGCGGCGAGCCGGGCGACCGTGCCGGCAAGGAGCTGACGGTCGCAGTGAAGACGCTGCCCGCCCCCGTTCCGCGCGCCATTACCATGCGCGCCAGCGCCGAGGACGGCGCGCTGCTCGCCCGCGAAAACGCGACGATCGACGCCGGCGCCGCGACGACGACAGTCAGCCTGCGCATGCCGAGCGAGCTGCGCAATCGGGTCGCCAGCATCGACATCGAGGGCGAGAATTCGGCGGCCGGCACGCTGCTTGTCGACGAGCGCTGGCGGCGCCGGCCGGTCGGGATCGCAGCCAACGCCAATCCCGGCAACCAGCCGCTGTTGAGCGAGACCTATTATCTCGAACGCGCCCTCGACCCGTTCACCGAAATTCGCCGCGGTCCGGCAGAGCGCTTGCTGAAGCGGCAGCTGGCGGTGTTGGTCTATTCCGATGCCGGCCCGGATTCGCCCGGTGAGGAAGCGGCCGTCCGCAAATGGATCGAGGCGGGCGGCGTATTGCTGCGCTTTGCCGGACCGCATCTCGCCGAGCAGGAGGACCATCTGCTGCCGGTGCGGCTGCGCCGCGGCGGCCGCACGATCGGCGGCGCGCTGAGCTGGGAACAGCCGGCAAAGCTCGCGCCGTTCCCGCCAGAAAGCCCGTTCGCCGGCCTCGCGGTTCCGGATGACGTCACCGTCTCGCGCCAGGTGCTGGCCGAGCCCGACATCGACCTCGCCGCCAAGACGTGGGCACGGCTCGCCGACGGCACCCCACTCGTCACCGCGGAAAAGCAGGGCAAGGGCTGGATCGTGCTGGTCCACACCACCGCCAATGCCGAGTGGTCGAACCTGGCGCTGTCGGGTCTTTTCGTCGAGATGCTGCGGCGCATCGTGGCGATCAGCGAGGGCGTCGCCGAGCCCGGTGAGGGTGCGCTGCCGCCCCTCGAGACGCTCGACGGCTACGGCCGGCTGGAGCACGCCGCGCCAATGGCGCAGCCGATCTTGGCCAATGAGATTAGCACCGCGGTGGCGTCGCCGCGCCACCCGCCCGGCTTCTACGGGGCGGCCGACGCGCGCCGCGCGCTCAACCTCGGCTCCGGGGTCGCTGCATTGCAGCCGATCGGCGCGCTGCCGGCCGGAGTCGTACGCGAACCATTCGCCCACAAGGTCGAGACCGATATCCGCCCGCCGCTGCTTGTTGCCGCGTTGGCCCTCCTGCTGATCGACCTGCTGCTCAGCTACGGGCTGCGCGGCCTCTTGTGGCGTGGGCGGGCATCGCATGGCGCGACGGCGGTTCTGCTGCTGTTCGCGCTGGCGATTCCGAATGTCGCCCACGCCGACGATAATTTCGTGATCCGCGCGACCTCGGAGCTGCGCCTCGCCTATGTTCGCACCGGCGACGAGACGGTCGACAGCGAAAGCCGCGACGGGATGACTGGCCTGGCGCGGATTCTCGCGCAGCGCACCGCGGTCGAGACCGCCGAACCAATGGCGATCGATGTCGAGCACGACGAGCTGATTTTTTTTCCGCTGCTTTATTGGCCGGTGACGCCAAACCAGACACCGCCCTCGCCCGAAGCCGTCGAACGCATCAACCGCTATATCGAGACCGGCGGCACGATCCTCTTCGACACGCGCGAAGCTGATGAGAATACCCCTGGCCCCTTCGGCAGCGGCAGCCGATCGGCCGAGCAACTAAAAGCGCTGGTCGGGGGGGTGAAGATCCCGCCGCTGGTGCCAGTGCCGCCCGATCACGTTCTCACCAAGTCGTTCTATCTGCTGCACGAATTTCCCGGGCGCTGGAACAGCGGCCAGGTTTGGGTCGAGCCTGCCGAGGATCGGGTCAATGACGGCGTGTCGAGCGTCATCGTCGGCGGCAACGACTGGGCCGGTGCCTGGGCGGTCGATGCCGGCGGCCGGCCGGAATTCGCCTGCGTACCGGGGGGCGAGCGACAGCGCGAAATGGCCTACCGCTTTGGCGTCAACCTGGTGATGTACGTCCTTACCGGCAACTACAAGAGCGACCAGGTACACGTGCCGGCGATCCTGGAGCGGCTCGGGCAATGAGCTTCAGCGCCTACATGGTCACCTTCGCGCCGATGATCCCGTGGCCGGCGATGGTCGCGTTTGCGCTGGCCGGCGTGCTGATCCTGGTGCTTGGCGCCTGGCGCCGTGGGCATGGGCTCCTCTGGCGCGGCGTCGCGATCGCGATCCTCATCGCGATCCTGGCGAACCCGGCGCTGGTGCGCGAAAAGCGCACGCCGCAGCGCGACATCGCCGTTGTGGTTCTCGATGAATCGCCGAGCCAGGACATCGGCGACCGCAGCGCTGCCAGTGCGGCGGCGCTGAAGACGGTGACCGAGGAGCTCGCCAAGGACCGCGATCTCGATGTCCGCGTGGTACGAGCCGGAAAGCCGGCGCCTGGCGCCGGCGATGACGGCACGCGGCTTTTCTCCGCGCTCAATCGGGCGCTCGCCGACGTGCCGCGCCAGCGTCTCGCCGGGGTGGTGATGATCACCGACGGGGAGGTGCACGACGTACCGGCGGGCGACGTGAAGGCCGCCGCGGCGCAGCTCGGCGCGCCGCTTCACGTGCTGCTGTCCGGCCATCCCGGCGAAGGCGACCGCCGCCTCGTCGTCAAGGAGGCCCCGAGCTTTGGCCTCGTCGGCAAGACCGCACCGTTGACGGTGCGGGTGGAGGACCTGCCCGAGCAGAAAGACGTCATGCAGGGCGACGCTAAGCTCACCTGGCGCAAGGATGGCGGGACTGTCCACACCGATGTCGTGCCGGTCGGCCGCGATGTACCGCTGTCGATCCCGATCGATCATGGCGGCCCCAACGTCGTCGAGCTTTCGGTCGAACCGGGCCCCCGCGAGCTGACCCTCGTCAACAATCGCGCCGCGGTCGTCATCAATGGGGTGCGCGACCGGCTGAAGGTGCTGCTGGTCTCGGGCGAGCCGCATGCGGGCGAGCGGGTGTGGCGCAACATCCTCAAATCCGACCCATCGGTCGACTTGGTGCATTTCACGATCCTGCGTCCGCCGGAAAAGCAGGACGGCACGCCGATCCGCGAGCTGTCGCTGATCGCCTTTCCGATCCGCGAACTCTTCGACGTAAAGCTCGACGAGTTCGACCTCATCATTTTCGACCGCTACAGCCGGCGCGGGGTGATCCCACCGGCCTACCTCCAGAACGTGGTCAATTACGTGCGCAACGGCGGCGCGTTCCTTGAGGCGACCGGCCCGAGTTTCGGCACACCGATGAGCCTTTTCCGCACGCCGCTCGGCGAAATTCTGCCGACCGAGCCGACCGGCAATGTCGAAGAGGAGGGCTTCAAGCCCGAGCTGACCGAGCTCGGCCGGCGGGATCCGGTGACCGCCGACTTGCCGGGCGCCGGCAAGCCCGGCGAGGAGCCGAGCTGGGGCCGTTGGTTTCGTCAGGTCGACGCGCGTGTCCATCACGGTACGACCTTGATGACCGGAGATCACGGCGAGCCGCTCCTGGTGCTGGACCGCATCGGCAAAGGGCGTGTCGCGCAACTGTTATCGGACCAGATGTGGCTGTGGGCGCGCGGCTTCGAGGGTGGCGGGCCGCAAGCCGAATTGCTTCGCCGCCTTGCCTATTGGCTCATGAAGGAGCCGGACCTCGAAGAAAACGACCTGCGCGCATCGATCGACGGCGATCATCTCGTGGTGACCCGCCAGTCGCTCGAACCCGACAGCAAGCCAGTGACGGTGACCGCGCCCGACGGCTCGACCTCGACCATGATCCTGACGCCGCAAGAGGGCGGCCGCAGCACCGGGACGCTCGCGGTGACACAGATGGGCCTTTATCGCGTCAGCGACGGGACGCGCACCGCGCTCGCAGCCGCCGGTCCGTTGAACCCGATCGAATTCGCCGATGTGCGCGCGACGCCCGACAAGCTCGCGCCGATCGTTACGGCGAGCGGCGGCGGCGTGTTCTGGATCGCTGACGGGGTCCCGGAAATCCGCCGGGTCGCCGCCGGCCGGGCGACGGCGGGGAGCGGCTGGATGGGGCTTCGCGAAAACGACGACTACACGGTGGCCGGGTTCAGCGAGACGCCGCTGCTGCCCGGCATCGCCGCGCTGCTGCTGGCGATCGGCGCGCTGATCGCCGCCTGGCGCCGGGAAGGGCGATAGACTTCCACCGGCTCAACCCTTATTCGTCGCCCCGCAATGCTCCGCCAGATCATCTCGCCCATTCACCCGGACGGCTGGAAGTTCGTCGCGATCGGCGTCGTCGCAACGTTGATCCTCTTCCTCGTTTGGCCTCCCGCCGGCTGGCTGGCGCTGATCGTAACCCTTTGGATCGTCTATTTCTTTCGCGATCCGTGGCGCGTCACGCCGCGGCGTGACGGGCTCATCGTCAGCCCGGCCGACGGCACCATCGTTGCGATCGCGCCCGCGCCGCCGCCGCCCGGGCTCGATATGGGCAGTGAGCCGGTGACGCGGATCAGCATCTTCCTCAATCTTTTTGACGTGCATGTCGCACGCGCGCCGTTTGCCGGCGCGCTGGCGGCGCGGGAGTACACGCCCGGTCGCTTCATCAATGCGAGCCTCGACAAGGCCAGCGAGCACAACGAGCGGCTGGCGCTGCGTTTCAATCCGCCGGATGGGCCGGATGTCGCCTGTGTGCTGATCGCCGGCCTCGTCGCCCGTCGCATCGTCTGCAAGCTGATAGCGGGGCAGCGGGTCGGCGCCGGCGAGCGGATCGGCATCATCCGTTTCGGCTCGCGGGTCGATGTCTATGTCCCGCCGCCCTACGTGCCGCTGGTTGTGGTCGGCCAACGGATGATAGGCGGCGAAACCGTGGTCGCCGACCGCGAAGCGGAAGAGCCGCCGCGCGAAGGGTTCAGCCACTAGCTCCCTGCCGCGAACCTTCGTTTGGAGGTGCGCGTATCTGATCGCGTGGACGGCTTTTCAAGATGCAATTCTACCGGAGCGGGTATGTCGCGGGCGCGGAGATGCAATATCGGTTGAAACGCCATATTAACTTTGCCGTGCTTGGCTGAGGCGCGACCCCCCGCTTGGTTCAGCCATCATGAGGGACCAGATGTCCAAACTTGGCGCAGTGTTCCTGGGCGTTTCGCTCCTTACCGCCACCCCCTTGGCAACGGCTTCGGCCGCCGCGACCGAGGCGCCGCATCACATCACGCAAGGCACCGCCTGGGGTTGCCGCGACAAGGGCGATCTTATGGATTTGCTGTTCCTCGGCATCAGCACGAGCTTCGACAACAAGCTCGCGACTGAACTCGCCGATGGTCGTTGTGGCTATTTCAGGCCGGGCGAGGCGGTGACCATTATCGAGAATGGCGGCCAGGGAATCGTCAAGGTGTTGCGCGCCGGGCCGGCGCCGGCCACCTATTGGACGCCGTTGCGCAACGTCGAATGATCGGCGGGCGGCTGGGTGAGTCGCCGATCGAGGAAGCAGTCGATCTCGTCGAGCCAGACGTCGCGGATCTGGTCGCGCTCCATGAACGGCTCGTGCTTCGAATCAGGTAACTCGACGAGCGTGCAGTCCGGCAGCAGTTCCGCGGCGCGGTAATGCGCGGCCGGCGCAACAATATGCTCGCGCCCGGCGCTACCCAGGAGGATCGGCGTGGTGATGCCGGTGAGAAAGTGCCGCTTGCCGATCCGCGCGATCAGCGACAGCGCCGGGTCGAGCCAACCATAGGTCGGCTGGTCGAGGCGCAGCGCCGGGTTGGTCGAAACCCAGGCGTGTCGGATGCGGCAACGCTCGGCATCGCTCGAAATGCGGCTGAGCTCCGGGGTGGGCGGCGGCCGGCCGGGGCGCCAGCGGATCGTACCCGGCAGATGACAGATGCCAAGGCCGGTCAGCCGCACCGGGCCGGTCAGCGCGCGCAGCAACATCGGCGGAGTGCGGCCGATCGGCACCCCCAGCATCGGTGCCGAGAGGATTGCCGCGGCGAACAGTCGGGGATGGCGGTGGAGGCAGAGCAGCGCGATCGCCCCGCCCATCGAATGGGCAATCAAGACGCGCGGCAACCTTCCCGGCAACTTGGCGGCGACGAATTGCGCCAACTCGTCGGCATCGCGATCGAAGCGGCGCGCACGCGGCCGATGCGGCCAGCGCCTCGGCCGGGTCGAGCCCCCCTGGCCGCGCCAATCCATCGTCCAGACCGATAGACCGCGTGCCGCGAGATCGCGGATCGTCTCGAACTGCTTCTCGATGAAATCGCCAAACCCGCCGAGCAGGACGCACTCGGCGCGCGGATTCGCGGCGGCGAGATGACCCCAGCGCAATATCGCGCCATCGGCGGTGGGAAACGAACCCCAAACAAAGCCTGGCGGCGTCAGAAACCGATCTTCGAGAGCAGGCAGCCGCCGGCGCTCTCGAATTCTTGCCGCAGGCACGTAACTATCGGGCATCGTTTATTAATCCATTCAGCGCAGAACGTTCTGCAGGCGACTGCTACGCAGCAAATATGGCGTTCGCGTGACGCTGGCCCAGAGGTCGCCAGACGCCTCTTTTGCTTAGGAGCTGCCGGTTCGCCTCCGGTCGTTGCGGTGTGTCGTAGGTGCATGCCGATTCGAGTTCTAGGGCAGGCTTAACGCGACGCGGAAGCCGAAGCGGTTGCGTTTGACCATGTCGCCGTCTGCGTCGCGATTGGCGGAGCGGAACATCCAAGCGTGAGGATTGCCATACGCGGCCTTGCGCACGACGTGCCGGCCGCATTGACCGGTTTTCCACGCCGAGCCGTCGGTTGGCGCGCCGTCGTAGTTCTCGTTCCAGCAATCGGCGGTCAGCACAAAGATATTGCCGGCCATGTCGTAAAGCCCGAAAGGGTTCGGCTTGAACGAACCGACCGGCGCAATATCGGGAAATCCGTCATTGCACGGGATCGGCGTGGTGATCCCGTATTTCCGGGCATGGGACTCGTCGCCGACATTCTCGTAGGCGCAGGCGCCCTTCGGGTCGTCGCCCCAATAGAACGCGGTCGTTGTGCCGGCGCGTTCGGCATATTCCCATTCGGCCTCGCTCGGCAGGCGATACTCCTTGCCTGTCATGTTCCCCAACCAGCGCAAATAGGCGGTGACCTCAAGCAGGTTCATGCAGACGGCGGGGTCGTTGTCGACCTGCGGATAGCCCGGATCCTCCCAACTTGCGCGCGGCGACGGCACCCAATTGTTGCCCACCACAGTGAGGCAGCCGGGGCGCGGTTCGAACCCGACCGTATGGGCGAAAGCCGCAAACTGCCCGTAGGTCACGTCCACCTTGCCGAGCGCAAAGGGCTTGGCGAAGGTCACTTGATGGGGTGGCTCGTCGCGACCGGATTCGGTCGCCGGCACCTGGTAGCGCTGATTCTCGCCTGGCGCCGCGCCCATCTGAAAGCTCCCGGCCGGGACGACGACCATCTCCGGGCAGTTGGGACAATCGCGGAAGGTCTGCCCGGCGGCCACCGTCGGCGTCTGCGTCTCGGGCTGCGGCGCGGGTTGCGTTACAGGCGCCGGTTGCGCCGCAGGGGCGGGCGCCGGTTCGGAAGAAGAGGCGGGACCAGGCGACGGGACGCCTGACTGGGCCGGCGGATTGGCCGCGCCTGACTGGGCCGGCGCATTGGCCACGCCTGTCTCGGCCGGCGCATTGGCGACGCCATTCCTGGCCGGCGGAATGGCGATCACCGCTTGCGGCGAGGTTGTCGGAGCGGGCGCCCCTGGCGCGGTCGCCGCAACCTTCGCCGGAGGCGGGCCGGCCTTCAGCCAGAACTGCCAGGCGAGCACCCCGGCCACGATCAGGATGATCGCCGCAGCGGCGCCGACAATCGCTGCGACCGGCGTCTTACCCTTCGCGGCGATTGGAGCAACCGGAGCGACGGGTGCGACCGGCGGCGGCTCCTCGGGCTTTTTCTCTTCCGCCTTTTCTACGCTGGCCGCGGCCGGCTTCTCGTCATCCCCTCGGACGACGCTCTCGATCTGTCGGATCACCCGGCCGATCGCATGTTCCCAATCGCCGAACACATCGATCCACTGCCGCGTGGCGAACTCATAGGCAAAGGCGTCATCGGGCGCGACGTCCTCGACGCGCACCGGGATCACCACAAGCGAGCTTTGCCCGGCCAGCACCAGCTCTTTCTTGATCTCCTCGGAATTATTGGCGTTGCTCGAGAACACCAGCACCATGATCCTGGCGTTGCGGATCGCGCGCACAATCTGCGACTGAAAATTCTCGCCGGGGCCGATGTCGCGGCTGGAAATCCAGCAGGGGAACCCACGGTTCTCGATCGCCGTGCAGATCGCCTCGGCGGATTTTTGGTCCTTCGAGGAATAGCTGATAAAGATCGGCATCGCTCGCAGCGACTCAGGAATTGCGCCGGACACGGCGGATGATAACAACGCGCGCGGGCGTTCCGGCGTGAATTCTACGTTAGCAAAAAGAGTTTAGTTCGCGCCCAGGGCGCCTGATCCAACGCCAGGGCCGGCGGCGATACCGGCATCGTGCAGCCGGGCGATCTCCGCTGCGCAGAGGCCGAGCACCTCGCTCAACACCTCATCGGTATGCTGGCCGAGCAGCGGCGCCGGGCGGGTCGGCTGGCGCGGCGCGGCGCCGAAATCGAGCGGCAGCCCCGGCGCCAGATAGCGGCCGATTCCCGGCTGGTCGATTGCGGCAAAAAGCGGGTTCGCGGTCGAGCAGCGCGGGTCGTCCTCGACCAGTGTCGTGAAATCCTGGAATGGCCCCCACAAAACACCGCTGCCGGCAAAGGCAGCCTCGATCTCGGCAAGGCTCCGCGCGGCGCACCACGGCGCGACGATACCGGCGATAGCATCCCGTGCGGCAAAACGGCCGGCCTCGGTATCGAGATCGACGTTAAGCCGCGGGCCGATCGCCGCCAGCGTGTCGTCCAACCCCGTGGCGCGGCCGAGAGCGCGCCATTGTCGTGGGGTCAACGCGATGATCATCACCCGGCGGCCGTCGGCGGTGGCGAAGTCGCGACCGAAGCTGCCGTAAAGATCGTTGCCGAGCGGCGGCCGCGAGGTGCCGTTGACCTGTATGTCGCCGATGTAGCCGAGATGCCCGACCATCGCGAGCATCACGTCGGCGAGCGCGGCGACGACTTCCTGGCCCCGGCCGGTCCGACTGCGGTGCCGCTCGGCGGCGAGCAATGCAGTCGACAGATACAGCCCGGTCGCGACATCCCACGCCGGCAGCACATTGTTGATCGGCCGCATGCCCTCTTTTTCGTCCTGACCGCCAGTCACGAGCGGGAAGCCGCTTGCCGCGTTGACCGTATAGTCAACCGCGGCGGTCCCGTCGCGATTGCCGATAAGGCGCAGCATGATGATGTCGTCGCGCGCCGCCTTCAGGCTTGCATAGTCGAGGCCGGGAAGCGGCGGCAGATTGGTCAGCACGATGCCAGCGCCAGGTCCAGGCGCGGTGGCGATCGCCTTGGCGAGCTCGCGCCCCTCGGGCTTGTCGAGCGCCAGCGCGACCGAGCGCTTCGCCTTGTTCAGCCCTGCCCAGTAGAGGCTCGCGCCGCTCGCGGTTACCGGCCAGCGATTATGGTCGATTCCGCCTTTCAACGGATCGATACGGATCACCTCGGCGCCCAGTTGCGCCATCGTCATGCCGCCCAGCGGCGCGGCGACAAAAGCCGAGAATTCGACGATGCGCAGATCGGCGAGCAGGTCGTTCATCGCCGCCATTGAGCCGCAAGCGACGCGAGGCGGCAATCCTATTCGGCCGGCAGCGCTGCCGGCGGTAACACGACGAACGCGCGCCCGCGAGCGCCCCAACTCCCCGCTCGCCACAGATCGCGGCCCAGCGCGACAAATTCATGGAAAGCGATCCACAGCGGATTGTACGAGCGCAGCGGCATGACAAGCCCGTAGCGGCACGGCACGTCGTCGCGCTCGGCCGCGAAGGTACCGAACAGCCGATCGAAGACGATCAGCACACCGCCGAAATTCTTGTCGCGGTATTCGAGGTTGGCGGCATGGTGCACGCGGTGGTGCGACGGCGTGTTGAGCACCAATTCGAGCGGCCCGAGCTTCGGGATCCAGGTCGCGTGGATATAGAACTGATAGAGCAGGCTGAGGCTGAGGGTCGCGAACACCGGGCCGGGTCTGAAACCCAGCCACATCAACGGCACGAAAAACAGCGTCGAGCCGACGAACCGCCCGGTCCAGCCGAAGCGGAACGCGGCGGCCAAGTTTAGCTCATTCGTCGAGTGATGCACCGCATGGTTTGCCCACCAAAAGCGCAGATGATGGCTGCAGCGATGGAACCAGTAGTAGGAGAACTCCTGGCCGATAAAGAGCGCAGCGATCGCCGGGACGGTGCCGAGTGGCACGGTCCAGACCCGATGCGCCCAGGCCCAGCCGGTCAGCCAGTCGATTGGTCCAAAGGCGAGGTAGACATAGACGAAATACTGACGAACGAGGAGGTCGGCGAGCGAGCACAACGCAGCCCGCCAATCATAGCCGCCGCAGCGAATGACGAGCAGCACGATAGCTTCGATCGCGGCCATGGCGATGACCACGGGCGTCGACCAGAAGAGGATCAGATAGATCGTGTGCATGGGATGCCCGCCCGAGGAATTGACGCGCGGCGACCTTGAGCCCGCCGCTGCAGCCGGTCTCGCCGATTTCTGGCAGCGGTTTTGCCGAATTGTCGAAAGCCTCGCCGATTTCGAAATCGGCGAGGCTATTCCGCTGCCCGGGAAGCAGTCCGCTCGAGCCGCTCGCGGCGGAAGTCGGTCGGCGTCATTCCAGTCTGCGCCTTGAAGGCGCGGTTGAACGGGCCGATCGATTGAAATCCGGCATCGAGCGCGATGGTAAGGATGGGCACCTGCGCCTGCGCCGGGTCAGACAGCGCGGCGATCGTCTCGGCGAGACGATAGCCATTGACGAAGCTCGTGAAGTTGCGGTGGCCGAGGCGCCGGTTGATGAGCCGCCGCAGCCGATATTCCGGCAGGCCGAGCCGGGCTGCCAGCGAGACGATGCTGAGACCCTCCTCACGGTAGATCCGGTGCTCCTCCATCAGCCGCCGCAGCCGGTCCAGCAGCGCGCGCTCTTCGGGAGCGATCGCGACTGCCGTGGCCGTCGACGGGCTTACCGCGCCCGCCGCGGGCTCGCTGGCGAGGGCCGGCCACAACCGCGCGCCGAGCCCCAGCAGCGCCCCGCCGACTGCCAGAACGAGGACGATCACAACGGTGATGATGCGGGCATAAGCGTGGACATCCGGCTGGGCCCACCACGCGAACAAGGTGAACCCGGCAATCGCCAGCCCGGCACCGACCGCCAGCACCAACCGAAACCGGCGCCTTCCTTCGACGAGATCGCCGGCGCGCCCGCCGAGCACCTGCCAGACCCCGGCCGCGACCAGCGCCAACGAGGCCACCATGACGACGCGCCAGGGCAGCCAGCGGTCGGCCGCGATTGCCCACGTCGCGAGCGACGCCATCCCCGCGGTCGGAAGCCAGGCGATCCAGGACGGCCGGAAGGAATCGTCGAATGTCGCCGAGGCCCAAAGTTGGAAGACCGCCGGGGTCGTGACGCTCAGAACGCGCAGCGGCAGCACCCAGGCGACGTCGCTGTACATCACTCCCGGGGCCGACTCGACGAGATAGGACGCGCCGCACACCATATAGAGCGCGGCGTAGCGGGCCGCCGCGAGGCGGCGTGCGTCACGCCAAGCAAACAGCCCGATCAGCAGCAGGATCGCGATCCCGCCGCCGCGCAGGCCTGCCTCGAATGTCGACATCGTATCGCGCCCCGTGGCCTGGTTCGGCCTTCCGCGGATAAGTTGAAGCTAGTCGCCGGGTGGGGGGTCAAGCCCGTGCGAGGTGAGACACGAAAGCCGGCGCTGTATCAGCGCCTCATGCGGCGCCGGCGATGAACGAGCGCATCGAGTGCGCCTCGTATTCGATCTCGTCGAGCCGGCTCTTCACCAGATCGCCGATGCTGACGATGCCCATCAACCTTCCGTCGTCGACCACAGGAAAGTGGCGGATGCGCCGGTTGGTCATCTCGGCCATCAACTCGGCCACGCTATCGCCGGATTCGCAGGTCACGACGGGGCAGGTCATCACCTCGCCGACGCTCACCGCGGGCAACTCGGCGCCGTAACGGCCGAGCGCGTCGACGATGTCGCGTTCGGAAAGGATGCCAACGACATTCTCGCCGTCGTCACTGACCACCAGGGCGCCGATGCCTCGTCGGTGTAAAACCGATATCGCTCGCTCGACGGTCGCGTCGGGGTGGATCGTAACGACCGATTTTCCTTTGGTGCGCAGGATCGTGTGGACGTTCATGGGGGGCTCCACTCGCCGTTCGCCCTCATCTTAGGACAAAGTGTCGCACCTAGCCAACGACCAAGATGTAATCAGCTCGCTAGCAGTCCGGGAACGGTGGAGGCTGCAAACGTTCCCGCGAAAATCAGCGCAGAGAATGAACAATTTCGCGATAGGCAGCTTCCGGGAACGCCTTCAGCGTGCGAGTGCGCACCGTGCCGAGCTGTCCCAGCAACAGCATGAACCGCGCCGCGACCGCGTCATCGGGAGCCTCGTAGATAAAGATCAGATCGTAGTCACCCAGCGTCATGTAGAGCTGACGGAATTCCCCGCCCATCTCGGCCAGTGCCTTTTTGGCCATGTCGACGCGCTGGGGGGATTCCTTCACCTGCTGGGCGCCGCGGTCGGTCCAGTTCGCGAGGGCAATGTATGTCGGCACTGCGGACCTCCCTGGCGATTGCTGCGCTGCGGCAATGCACCGCAGGCGTTGCGTTCAGCAAAGTTTTAGATACGTCCGTATATAGATTGTGTGCAATCACCGCGGTGAGAAGGTTTGTTCGCGATGCGTGAATTCATGTCGGATTGGCGGAAGTGGACACCGGCGGAACGCGCGCTCGCCATCGCGATCCTGGCCTCGATGATGGCCGTCCCCGTGGGCATGCTTCTGGGCATCACGAGCCCGGTCTAAGCCAAGCGCTCTGCATAAATCTGACGGCGACGAGGGGTCGCGAGATCATCTGCGTCTATTATACATTTTAATTTTGCTTTTACGAGATGATTGACGAATAAAATTATGTGAATTATGGTCAACATACAGCGCCGATTTTACCACGACCTTGCGGGCGCTCGATAAATGCCGCTAAGGAGGCCGTTCCGTGTCGACTATCCTGATTGCGCCGGCGACTTTTGCCCCCGAGCCGACGCCCTGCCCCGACCCTCCTGTAAGTTTGCCAACTCTTCCCGTCGTCTCCGCCGGCCAGTTATGGCTGGTGGAATTGTCAGCGGGAACGGAGCCGCCCTCGGTCGCGCGCCATGCGCTGGACGGCGCCAATGTCGCGATCTACGACCGCACGCTGGCCGACATCGTGGCTCTGGCGTTGCCGCTTGGCAGTTATGCCGAGCCGGCCCCGGTGCGCAGCGACGCGTCGGCGGCGCGTTCGGTGCATTTCGCGCGCGACGGCTGGAGTGTCGTGCGGCTCATGCCGGCCCGGCTAGCGGCGCGCGAGCGGACCCGGCGGGTGCAGGACATTGTCGACGAGCTGGCGGCGGCGAAGGTGGCCGGAAGCTTGCCGGTGACGATCGTGACCACCAGCGCCGAGGGTGTCCAGGAGCGGATCGAGGCGCGGTTTGACGATCTCGCGTCGATCGTCGCGAGCCACCCGCGCGACACGCTGCTCGCTGTCGTCATCGACGCCTTTGCCGGCGCCGGGGCGGCGCGCCTGCACGCGGTCGCGGCAAACGGGCTCGCCGGTTAGCGTCATTTCCTATCGCCTCCCTCGGCTTGACCGGGGGCGCACGCGCCCACGGAACAAGCCGGTGGGCCGAAGGCCGACGGATCGAGTCCGGCCAAGCAGAACTATGGTAGCCTCGCGGCCATGAAGGGTGCCTTGGCCGGAAAGCGCATCATCATTCCCGAGACGCGCGAGATCGAGCTGCTGGCCGGCATGCTCGAGCGCCACGGTGCAATGGTGACGCGCTGTCCGCTGGTAGCGATCCGCGATGTCGGCGACCCGGTGCCGGTGATCGCTTGGTTACAGCGATTTATCGTCGAGCCGCCCAACGATCTCGTGATCTACACCGGCGAAGGCCTGCGGCGGCTGCACAAGCTCGCCGCGGCGCAAGGGCTGGCAGACGGTTTTGTCGCGGCGCTGGAGCGAGCGCGCACGATCACGCGCGGGCCGAAGCCGGTTCGCCGACTGCGCGAATTGGGCCTCAAACCCGGTCTCGCCGTCGAGCCGCCGACCACCGCCGGCATCATCGCCGCGCTCAGCGGCGAAATCCTTGCGGACCGCCGCGTGGCCGTGCAGCTTTATCCCGACGCGCCGCCCGACCTCGCGGATTTCCTGCTAAAGGCCGGTGCGACGGTCGATTCGGTGCTGCCCTACGCCTATGCCTCGGCGGCGGACGAGGAGCGCGTCGTCGCCGCGATCGACGCCATGGCGGTTGGCGAGATCGACCTCATCGCCTTCACCAGCGGTCCACAGCTGCGCCGGCTCACGGCCGTGGCGCGCGCCAAGGGCTGTGAGTCCGTACTCGCGCAAGGTTTCGCCAAGACCAAGATCGCCGCGGTCGGCCCTGTCGTCGCCGCGGCCGTGAAAGCGGCCGGCGGCACGGTCGCAGTGATGCCCTCCGACAATTTCCACATGCGCCCGATGGTCAACGCCATGATCGACGCCGTGGGTCGCCCCGAAGAAACGCCCGGATAGCGGCCGCGCTGAGACCCCCGGATCAAGTCGCGGTCAATGGCAGCTGAAGGACGAAGCTACTGCACCAGCTCCGGCTCGGTCGAGTCCGGCATCGAGGGTTCAGGGCCCGGCCGCTCGAGGAAGGTGAAGGCGAGCTTGTCCTCGTCCTCGTCCTTGCGCACGCGGACGATGCCGCCCTTCGCCAGATGCCCGAACAGCAGTTCCTCAGCCAGCGGCTTCTTGATGTGCTCCTGGATGATCCGGGCCAGCGGCCGCGCGCCAAAAAGCGGGTCGTAGCCCTTGTCGGCGAGCCAGGCGCGCGCGCTCGCCTCCAGCTCGATCGTGACGTTGCGGTCGGCAAGCTGCTCTTCGAGCTGCAGGATGAATTTGCCGACGACACGACCGATGGTATCGGCCGAGAGCGGCGCGAACGAGATCGTCGCGTCAAGCCGGTTGCGGAATTCCGGCGTGAACATCCGGGTGATCGCTTCCTCGTCATGACCGGTGCGGATGCCGCTGCCAAAGCCGATCGCCTGCTTGGCGAGCTCGGCAGCGCCGGCATTGGTGGTCATAATCAGGATGACATTGCGGAAATCGACGATCTTGCCGTTGTGGTCGGTCAGCTTCCCGTAATCCATGACCTGCAACAGGATGTTGAATAGGTCGGGATGCGCCTTCTCGATTTCGTCGAGCAGCAGCACCGAGTGCGGATGCTGGTCGATCGCGTCGGTCAAGAGGCCGCCCTGGTCGAAGCCGACATAGCCCGGCGGCGCGCCGATGAGCCGCGAGACGGTGTGCCGCTCCATATATTCCGACATGTCGAAGCGGGTGATCTCGATGCCCAACGTGCGCGCCAGCTGACGGGCAACCTCGGTCTTGCCGACGCCGGTCGGGCCGGAGAAGAGATACGAGCCGATCGGCTTTTCAGGATCGCGTAGCCCGGCGCGGGCGAGCTTGATCGCCGAGACCAGCGCCTCGATCGCCTGATCCTGGCCGAACACCATGGTTTCGAGGTCACGCGTGAGGTTCTTCAGCACCTCGCGGTCGTCGCGCGACACACTCTTTGGCGGAATGCGCGCCATTGTCGCGATGCAGGCCTCGACCTCTTTGGCGGTGATGGTCTTTCTGCGCCGGCTTTCCGGCAGCAGCATCTGCGCCGCACCTGATTCGTCGATGACGTCGATGGCCTTGTCGGGGAGCTTGCGGTCGCCGATGTAGCGGTGCGACAGCTCAACCGCGGCGCGGATCGCATCGGTCGTGTAGCGGACCTTGTGGTGGCGCTCGTAATAGGGCTTGAGCCCGCGCAGAATCTTGATCGAGTCCTCGATCGTCGGCTCGTTGACGTCGATCTTCTGGAAACGACGGACGAGCGCGCGGTCCTTCTCGAAATAATTGCGGTATTCCTTGTAGGTCGTCGACCCGATGCAGCGGATGACACCGCCGGCCAGCGCCGGCTTCAACAGGTTCGAGGCGTCCATCGCACCGCCGGAGGTGGCGCCCGCGCCGATCACCGTGTGAATCTCGTCGATAAAAAGGATCGCGCCGGATTGCGTTTCGAGCTCGGCGAGCACGGCCTTCAGCCGTTCCTCGAAATCGCCGCGATAGCGCGTGCCGGCGAGCAGCGCCCCCATGTCGAGCGCGAAGATCGTCGCGTTCATCAACACTTCCGGCACCTCGCGGCCGACGATGCGGCGCGCCAGCCCCTCGGCGATCGCGGTCTTGCCCACACCTGGGTCACCGACATAAAGCGGGTTGTTCTTCGAACGCCGGCAGAGGATCTGGATCGTGCGTTCGACCTCGGCCTCGCGCCCGATTAGCGGGTCGATCTTGCCGGTCTTGGCCTTCTTGTTGAGGTTGACGCAGTAGGCATCGAGCGCGTCATGGCCCCGCTTCTGGCCGTTCTTCTCGCTGCGCTCGCTGTCTTCCTCGGCACCCTGGACGCGGCGGGTCTCCGTGCGGCCTGGCGCCTTCGCGATGCCGTGAGAGATGTAGTTGACCGCATCGAAGCGGGTCATGTCCTGCTCCTGCAGGAAATAGACGGCATGGCTTTCGCGCTCGGCGAACATCGCGACCAGCACGTTGGCGCCGGTCACCTCCTCGCGGCCGGAGGATTGCACATGGATCGCGGCGCGCTGCAGCACGCGCTGGAAGCTGGCGGTCGGCTTGGCATCCTCGGTATGGCTGGCGACGAGGTTGCCGAGCTCGTTGTCGACGTAAGTGAGGACTTCCCGGCGCAGCCGGTCAAGGTCGACGCTGCAGGCGCGCAACACCGCGACAGCGTCCTGGTCCTCGGTCAGTGCGAGCAGCAGGTGTTCGAGGGTCGCGTATTCGTGACGCCGCTCATTGGCGTAGGCAAGGGCCCGATGCAGCGACTTTTCAAGGTTACGTGAGAGCACTGCGCTCTCCTTTCTGCCAATGAACGATGACGGGGGTGTTCATAATCCGGAGGCGTTCAGTCCTTTTCCAGCGTGCACTGCAGAGGATGCTGATGCTGCCGTGCAAAATCCATGACCTGCGTCACCTTGGTCTCGGCGACTTCGTACGTATAAACGCCGCAAATCCCCACACCGCGACGGTGGACATGCAGCATGATCCGGGTCGCCTCCTGACGGTTCTTGTTGAAGAAGCGTTCGAGGATGTGGACGACAAACTCCATCGGCGTGTAATCGTCGTTCAGCATCAAGACCTTGTACATAGCCGGCTTTTTCGTCTTCGGCTTAGCCTTGACGATGACGCCTGTACCCGGTCCTTCCTCGTTGCCGTTCTTTCCGTTACCGCTCATTCGAGGCCTGCGCAGGTGACGGTGCACGCCGTCGTAATATGATATGGGCTTTGGCCCGCCCGAGGAAACGACTTTTCCGGGTTCACGGTAGCGACAAATAGCAAACGAGCGGTTGCTTCAGCTGCGTCATTCGGCCCTCGGTCATTCGGACCGCCGCGGCCGGGCGAGCAGCGTCTCGATCGTCGGGCCGATCGCCGTTCTGCGGTGCAGCACGGCATCGACCGCGTCGACGATCGGCATTTCGACCCCAAGCTGCGCCGCGAGGGCGGCGATCGAGGCGGCGCTGGCGACGCCTTCCACAACAGAGCGGCGGCCGGCGAGCGCCGCGTCAAGGCTTGCCCCCCGCCCCAGCGCAACGCCGAGTGCATGGTTGCGCGACAGCCCGCCGCTGCAGGTCAGCACCAGGTCGCCGAGCCCCGAAAGCCCGCCAAATGTCTGCGGCCGCGCACCTTTGGCAGCCCCGAGCCGCGTCATCTCGGCGAGCCCGCGGGTGATGAGCGCGGCACGCGCGTTGTCCCCAAGCTTGAGGCCATCGAGCACGCCACAGGCAATTGCCAGCACGTTCTTGACCGCGCCGCCGAGCTCCACCCCGATCACATCCTCCGACAGATAGGGACGGAAGCGCGGATTGCCCAGCGCTCCTGCAAAAAACCGTGCCAGCGACGGGTCGCGGCTGGCGATCACCACCGCAGTCGGCAAGTCGCAGGCCACCTCGGCCGCGAAGCTCGGGCCCGACAGCACCGCAAGCGGGGTTTGCGGGCGCAATTCGGCGACCAACTCCGCCATCGTCTTGAGCGAGCCGGTCTCGATCCCCTTGGCGCACAGGAGCAGCGGAAGCGCGGAGGGCAGGACCGCGCCGAACCCCGCCAACGTCTCGCGCATGAACTGCGCCGGCACCACGATCAACGCGGCGTCGACTCCGGTAACGGCTGTGGCTGGATCGGTGGTCGCGGCGATGACGCGGTCGAGCGCGATACCGGGAAGGTAGGCCGGGTTCTCGCGGCGGTCGCGGAGCGCCTCCGCGACGGCCGCGCTGCGCGCCCAGATCGCGGCGTCGCTGCCGGCGCGGCGGGCGACCAGTGCGAGTGCTGTGCCCCACGCTCCGGCCCCGATGATCGCGAGCCGTGTCATCGCGGCATTTTGGGGCCAAGTGCCGCCGAATCGAGCGGCCAGCGCGGGTGGACCGGCGCATCGAGCGGATCGGCAAAGCCAAGCCGCAAGCGCTCCAACCCAGCCCAGGCGATCATCGCGCCGTTGTCGGTGCAGAGCGCCGGCGGCGGCGCGACAAAAGCGAGGCCGGCATCGGCGGCAAGTCCGGTCAGCCGGGCGCGCAACCGAGCATTCGCCGCAACACCGCCCGCCGCGACCAGCGTCGCACCCGCGGGATGATGCGTGCGGAACCAGCGCACTGCGCGCGCGGTGCGATCCACCAGGTGATCGCAAATCGCGAGCTCGATTGACGCGGCGAGATCGGCGACGACTTGGTCGTCGCTAAGATCGAGGCCGGCGACCCGGTCGCGCACCGCAGTCTTGAGGCCGGAAAACGACAGGTCGCAGCCTGCGCGGCGTTGCAGCGGGCGCGGCAGCGAAAAGCGCCGCGGCTCGCCCCGTAGCGCCGCCGCAGAGAGGGCCGGGCCGCCCGGATAGGGCAAGCCGAGCAGCTTGGCGCTTTTGTCGAACGCCTCGCCGGCGGCATCGTCGAGCGTCGTGCCGAGCTGGCGATAGCTTCCGACGCCTTTGCATACAAGCAGCTGCGAATGTCCGCCCGACACCAGCAACAGCAGATAGGGAAATCCGACCGCGTCGGTCAGCCGCGCGGTCAGTGCGTGCGCTTCGAGATGGTTGACCGCGGCGAACGGCTTCCGGGCCGCCCAGGCCATGCCCTTCGCCGCCATCGTACCGACGACGAGCCCGCCGATCAGCCCCGGCCCCGCCGCCGCGGCGACCCCATCGAGGTCGTCCAGGCCGAGCCCGGCCTCTTCGAGCGCTGCGGCGATCAACCCATCGAGATGGTCGAGATGCGCACGCGCCGCGATCTCCGGCACGACCCCGCCGTAAGGCGCATGCTCGGCGAGCTGCGATTGCACAAGATTGGCGCGGATCGCCGGCCGATCAGCATGGTCCGATACCACCGCGACCGCCGTCTCGTCGCAACTCGTCTCGACACCGAGAATATTCATGTACCGAAATGTAAATCATTCGTCATCCCGGCGCAGGCCCGCCCCCCAGTTTTCCCGCCGCTCGTCCCGTTTGACGGCGGGATTCCGGCCTCGTCGGGATCACGCTTATGGCGTCACTGTGCGTCGCCGTTTTCGTAGGTCTTGAGCACCTTGTCGGTCGCCGCCTCGATTTCGAGAAGCTTCACCGCATAGCCCCACAACAGCGCGGTATGCCGAAGCACCGAACGGCAGCTCTTTTCGTCGAGCAGCACCCCGTCGTGCACGTAATGCGCCAGCACCAACTGACGGTCGCCGGTGAGGTCGACATCGACGATCTGGATGTCGGGCTCGCGGCGCGAC
>DATJSH010000133.1:0-5938 GCA_035504235.1 Allostellaceae bacterium
TGCTCCCAGGTGAGCGGCGATGTGTGGGCGAGCCATGCGACCGGTGATCACGATGTCGCCGGCCAGACCATGCGGCTCACCGAAGCCGGCGCCATTAAGGTGTTCAACGATGTCCGTTCCGGCAAGACGATGGAGCGGCCGGGCCTCGAAGCCCTGCTCGCCTACGCGCGCGACGGCGACACGCTCGCGGTCTTGCGTCTCGACCGGCTCGGTCGCTCGCTCGGCGAATTGCTAACCACGGTCGCGATGCTCAAGGAACGCGGCGTTGCGCTGCTCAGCTTGGAGGAGCGGATCGACACCAATTCGGCAGCGGGTGAGTTGGTGTTCCACGTTTTCGGCGCGATCGCGCATTTCGAGCGGCGCCTGATCGCCGAGCGGACAAAGGACGGAATCGCTGCTGCCCGCGTGAAGGGAAAGCATCCGGGACGCCTCCCCCTCGATGCCGACAAAATCACCGCCGCGCTCAGCCTGGTGAGAGCAGGCTTGTCGCCAACCGCCGCTGCAAAACAACTCGGGCTTGGGCGATCGACGGTCTACCACGAGGTCAGTCGGGCCGGCATCGCCCCGCTCGGCTGGGAGCACATTGCGCTGACGGGCGATTACGTCTGGTCCACCGACAGGCCAGAGGTGGGCTTCCGGCCGCTCCGCGATGTTCGTGCCGCGTTCCTCCCGCAGGCGGCTTAGCGTGTGTGTGGTCGGCGCCCGCATGGCAAGGACTTTTCTGACGATCTGGCATTGGTCGGGATGCAGTCGTGTGTCCGGCCTTTGAATGCGGCACCCACGGCCGCTGGCCCTGATGAAGTCCGCAAACCAGGTCCCATACAATTTTTCGCACTCCAAGTGCGGCACACTAGCCGGGTTCTCCTGGCTCCGGTCTCGACCGTTGTCATCACGTCATCGTCGCCCTTACCAATTCGTGGCGACCCTCCTTTCCGCCGGTTGCCTTCTTGCCTATGCCGCAGCAGCTTGAGGTCGGCGGAAACTGTCGCCATGGCTGAGCACCGCCCAGACGATGCGAGCGATCTTGTTGGCTACGGCGGTGATCACCACGCGCGTCGGACGCCGCGCCAGCAGGGCAGCAATCCATGTCCATTTTTGCGGGCTATGGCGGGCGTAACGCACAAGACTGGTGGCCCCGAGTGTCAGCAGTCGGCGCAGATACCGATCGCCGGCCTTCGAGATCCCGCCAAGCTTCACTTTCCCGCCGGTGCCGCTCAAGCGTGGGACCAAGCCGATCCAGGCAGCGAACTGACGCGCTGAGCGGAAGTTGCCGGCATCCGGGACCAGGGCTGCAATTGCACTTGCCGAGATCACGCCTACGCCGGGTATGGTTTCCAGCCGGCGACTGATCTCGCTTCGGCGATGCCACTCGGTGATCGTGTGCTCGACCATACTGACCCGGCGCTGCAGGTCTTGTATCTGCACGAGCAACATTTCGATGCACTCGCGCGCCAGATCAGGCAATTCGCACACCGGAGAGGAGGTGGCCGTGGTCAACAGGTCGGGCAGCCGCGAGATGCCTTTAACCCCGATCACGCCAAACTCTCCAAGATGGCCACGCAGTGCGTTGACCAGCATGGTGCGTTGTCGCACCAGAAGATCGCGCGTTCGGTGCAACATCACAATGGACTGCTGCTCGGCGCTCTTAATCGGCTCGGGGTCACGACAAGAGCTGTGCGCAGCTGTACGACATTATAGAACATAGCAGAAACGGTTCTGCGGATCAGGCGGCCGCGATGAATTTTTCTTTGGCGGTGCGAAGCGGCCGGAAGGTGCCCGTGGGCTGGGGTTCGCGCCCCCAATCATAGATGCCGGTGAGGTTTATGTGCTCCCAGATCTGCGGCGAGATGTGGCGGATCAGATCATCAGGCAGCTCGTGCCCCTCTGCCCGCAAGCTCTCGACGGCACGCGAGAGATAGGCGGTGTTCCACAAGACGATGGCACTGACCACCAGGTTGAGGCCGGAGGCGCGGAAAGCCTGGCCCTCAAAGGAGCCATCGCGGATTTCGCCGCGTTCGTGGGAGAACACCGCCCGGGCCAGCTTGTTGCCGGCTTCGCCCTTGTTCAGCCCAACCCTGCAGCGATCGCGCAGTTCCGGGCTTGAATACTACTCGATCATAAACAGGGTCCGCTCGATCCGGCCGATCTCGCGTAGCGCGCGCGATACCACGTTCGTCCTCGGCAGGGCGGCGAGCTTCTTGAGGACAGTCGAGGGGGCGAGGACGAGGTCCTCGATCGAGATGCCGATCCGCAACGCCTCGTCCCAGCCCTCGCGGATTGCGGCGGCATCGACGCGCTCGCCGATGTGGTGCTTGAGGATCGGATAGGCATCGACGCCCTCGAAGGCGTGCAGACGCCAGTCCTTGAGGTCGCGCAGCCGCGGCGCGACACGCTTTCCGCCCAACGCGAACAGGCTGAAGACGTGATCGCTGGCGCCGCCGGTGTCGACGTAATGCTCGTCGATTTCGATCCGGCTCTCATGTCCGTAGAGCCCGTCCAGCACGTAGACGGCTTCCTCCTCGGTGCGCCCATCGGCAGGATGTGGAAGTGGCCGTGCGGGTCGGAAACCCAGGTGTAAAACTTGCTCCCGGGATCGCCGCTGTAATGAGCGTTGACCGTGCTGCGCTTGGCGCCCCGGGCGGCGGCTCGGAAGAACTGGCCGTCTGAGGAGGAGGTCGTGCCGTTGCCCCAGAGTTTGGCGTGAGGATGCGCCAGATGGGCATTGATGACCACGGCCAGGGCCGATTTGTAGGTCTCCGGCCGGATGTGGAACAGCCGAGCCCAGATGATCTGTCGCTCGCTGACCCCGGTCGAGGCGTCGGCCATGCGCTTGGCGCCGAGATTGGTGGCGTCGCCGAGAATCGCCGCGAGCAGTGCCGGGGCGAGGCGGACCGTGTCGCCGGTGCGCAGATGGGTGAACCAACGGGCGAAGCCGGTCCAGGCGTCGATCTCGGCCAGAAGATCGGTGATGTCGATTTGCGGCAGTCGGTCGAGGATCAGCCGTTTTGCTGCGTCGACCTTCGCCTTTGGCACTTTGGTACGGTGTTTCGCGATAGTCAGGACGCCGTCGACCAAGCGGACCCCGGCCAGCTTTCCGATCCGGGCGCGGTAGCTCAGTTGCTTGAGTTTGAAGTCCAATTCCTGCTGTTTCTCGGCTATCCAGGCATCGGCGTCGCGCGGAACGCCGAGCCGCAGATCGCCCTCCTGCTTGCGTGCCTCGAAGGTCAGGCGCGGCATCAGCTGAGCGTCCAGAGGGCGGAAGGCCTGACCACCCTCGACCCAGACGTCGCCCAAGCGCAGGCGCTCGCGCAGCACGGCGAGGGTAGCGATTTCCCAGAGACGCCGGTCCCGCTTGCCGCCAGCAGCGATCAGTTTTCGGACCTTCTCCTTGAGATGGCCGACCGGCACTTTGGCCGGCAATGCCCGACGATCGTCCCGATTGAGCTGGCGCAAGAGCTCGATCGCCGTCAGGAGGGGATCGCGGACCCGGGTAGACCGAAAAGTGAAGGCCTCGAGCAGCGCGGGCGCATAGCGGCGGACCCGGGAATAACGCTCGGCGGCGCCGAGCAGCGGATCGGCCTCGGCGGTCGTGGCCAATGCCTCGACATCCGCCTGGGCCTGAACCAAGCGGGGCCAGCCGATCTCGCGATCGAGCACGTCGAACGCGTCCTCGCCCGTTTCATTGGCCTCGGCGAGCGCATGCAGCGTGTCGCCGAACATGCGCAGCAGCCGACCTGTCTCCTTGCGGGCGTCCAGGTGGCGCCGATCCTGTCGGGCCTTGGACTTGGTGAACAGGAGGGCGATCAGCCGGCAGAACATGGTGATCGCGGCATCGGTCAGCTTGCCGGTCAGCTCGATCAGCTGCGCCGCGATCAGCGCGTGCCGGCGGCGAGGGTTGAAGTCTTCGGCCAGCCAGCTCGGCGTCACCGCGCCCTCGCGCACCAGCTGGGCCCAACGGTCCGGATGGATGCGCCCGCGGCACTGCGGATCAAGGCCAAACGACCGTACGAAGCTCAGCCGATCGAGCAGAGCGAGCAGGTTCTTCTCACTCGGCGCCTCGGGAAAGGCCCGCAACCAGGCGAAACGGGTCTGCCGGATGGCGGGATCGACGCCGAGCAGCCCGTCGAATGTGGCCAGTTCCTCGGAGGAGAAGCCGTCGAGCAGCGCTGCCTCCATCCGCCGGCGCGCGACGACCCGTGCGGCACGACCGATCCGGTCGAGCGTATCGGTCGCCGGAAGCACCGACTTGGCTGCCCGGAAGGCGGCGATGATCGCTTCGGCGATCGGCATTCCCTTGTCGGACGCGGCGGCAGCCGCGAGCGCCTCACCCAGTGCCGCCCGCCTGTCCTCACGAGCGGGCGAGTGCAGGCCGAGATGCCGCTGCGCCTCGATCGCATGCTCGCGCCGGTTCGTGTCGCGCCGGCCATATTCGGCCAATGCCCTCGGGTCGATGCCGATCTGTTGGGCGAGGAAGGCAACCATCGGTGCCGGAGGCGTCTCACCAAAAAGGATCGCCCGACCGAGATGGCGTAAAAAGCAGAGCTGAATGGCTAGGCCGAGGCGGTTGTGCGGGGTCCGCTTGGCCTGGATCAGATCCATCTCGGCACGACCGAGCGTGCAGTGCCGGATCAGGCTCTCCTCCTCCGTCGGCATGTCGACAAGGGCGGACCACCCGTCGGCTTTGAGCAGGGGACGGCGCGACAAGCTCAGTCTCCGGACACCTGGTTGAGATGGATGGCCCATACCCGCTTCACTTGGCTTTCACTGCACCCGGCCAGTTCGGCGGTAGCTTGATCGACTGACCTGCGCTGCGCAGCGCGATGATGCGCTGATGGGTGGCGGCATCGGGGATACGCCCCGGGTATTTGCCCGCGGCTTTGGCAAGTTGCACACCCTGACGCTGTCGCTCGCGGCGTGTCTCATAGTCATCGCGCGCCATTTGCAGGGCCAGCTTGAGCAGCAGCTCCTGCACCGATTCCAGCACGATCCTGGCGACGCCGTCAGCCTCGGTCGCGAAATCGGACAGATCGACCAGACCCGGCACGGCCAGCCTTGCTCCCTTGCTCCGGATCGAGCCCACCAGCCTCTCAGCCTCGGCCAAGGGGAGCCGGCTGATGCGATCAATTCTCTCTGCGATGACCGCTTCGCCTGGCTGCAAATCGGCGATCATTCTGAGGAGTTCGGGGCGGTCGGCGCGGGCACCCGATGCCTTCTCACGGTAGACGCCGGCGATGTAGTAGCCCGAAGACCGAGTGCTCTGCTCGATCTCGGCCTGGCGAGCGAGGTCTTGTTCGTTAGTGCTGACGCGAAGATAGATGCGGGCGACTTTCATGGCGGGGAGCCACGATGGGTATACCGAATTTGGCCAACCGTAGATCGCGTGGTCAAGAACGGCAAAGCCGATCTATGTTGGCTATGTCGAATTTAGCCATCCATCTTGGCTGTCATCGGCCTGCCGGCACGCGACAGCCGGCTGTCTCTGCCCATTCCGGGGTTGATCGCCGGCGGCTGCGAGCGAAGCGCATGGGGCGGATGGTATCTTGACGACAAGTTGCCCATCCGTTCTTCTGTGTCGTACAGCTACGTACAGCTCTTGTCGTGACCCCTTTACGGGTAGAAAGGCGACGATCTCGGCGTGGCCATTAATGAACTCCGCCCGATTCCGCCAGCGGCTATCCTCGCTATAGGCCAGTGAAACCCGACGCGGTCCGAGGAGTCATGCCGAACCGCATCGGCGTGGCCGCTGTCCTGCTCTCGGTGCCGTTGCATGTTTCGGGGCCAGTGCGGCGGCAGACGGCGCGAGCGGACCGGCGCTCGAGACGGGGCTACCGCTCGATCCGCCGATAAAAACACTTGCGGATCAGTCGGCGCCGGCGAACGGTGCCGCGTCCGGAACGACCGCGGCCCCCACATCCGAGTGACCCGCGGGATCGGTGAA
>DATJSH010000134.1:0-5043 GCA_035504235.1 Allostellaceae bacterium
TCGCCGGCAGATCATCGAATGGAACGCTAAGCAACGCGACGCGATCGCGGGTGATGCCGGGACGCATCTCGATGCCGACGACAGCGGATTTTTACAAGCCCGACTAAAGTGGGGGCGGCGCGTTGCCTGGTTTCGTCACAATTTCTTCGTCATCACATAGCGGGTGATGCCGGGCGGATCGCAGTCGAGCTTGGCGGCCATCGTGTAGCCCTGTTTCAGGTAAAAGCCGGGCGCCTGGATCTCCAGCGTGTTCAGCGTGATCCGCGAGCAGCCGCGACGCCGTCCTTCTTCTTCCGCCATCTTCAAAAGCCGGCTGCCGATGCGATCGCGCCGCAGGTCTTTGGGCAGGAAGAAGCGGTCGACCCGCGCCTGGCCGAGATAGCTGCCGCCATAAAGCCCGCCGACCACCTTGCCGGTCGCCGGATCGGTGACGAACACGGCGAGCGGCTGGTAGTCGTCGTAGCCCGCCTTCTCGGTGTTGTACGCCTTCAGGCCGTCCTGAATGATCTTGATGTCGGCATCGTCGGGCGCGTCGGTGACGACGATTTTTGCTTCGGCCATAAGACCTCCTTGTCATTGCGAGGAGCGCGACGCGCGACGCGGCAATCTCCTGCCACGGCGGCCAAGATGGAAGGAGATTGCTTTGCAGTGCTCGCAATGACGGTCATGAAATCGGCGGGCGGCGCACCGGCTGGGTCGTCTCGAAGGCGCGGGCGGCGCGCAGCACCCGCGCGTCGGCGTGCAGCCTGCCGACAATCTGCAAGCCGATCGGCAACCCGCTGCTGGTCAGCCCGCAGGGGATCGAGGCCGCCGGCTGGCGGGTCATGTTGAACGGGTAGCTGAACGGCGACCAATCGACCCAATGCTGGTCATCGGGGCTGTTGAGGTCTTCGCCGACCGGCAGCGCGGGCACCGGCATCATCGGCGTCAGCAGCAGGTCGTATTCTTCGTGGAACGCGCCCATCGTCCGGCCGAGCGCGGTGCGCGCCAGATCGGCGCCGAGATACTCGACTGCGCCGATTTTCGCGCCCGCCTCGCAGACCGCGACAAAACCGGGGTCGCATTGCTTGAGCCTCTCCGCCGGGATGCCGGCGACGATGCGCGCCGCGCCGGCGCCCCACAGGGTCAGCAGCGCCTCGCGCGGCGAATCGAAAATCTTGCCGACCTCATCGACCTGCGCGCCCAGCGCCTCGAACTGCTTGGCCGCGGCAGCGACCGAAGCGGCGATCTCGGGATCGACCCTGGCGTAGCCGAGATCGCGGCTGAATCCGATCTTCCACCCTTTGACCCCGCCATCGAGACCGTCGAGGAAGCTGGCATCAGGCGTCGGCAGCCAATAGGGGTCGCGCGGGTCCGGCCGGCCGATCACGTCGAGCATCGCCGCCGCGTCGGCGACGCTGCGGCAGAGCGGTCCGTGATGCGACAGCAGGCCCATCGGCGACGGCGGGTAGGCGGGCACCCGGCCGAAGGTCGGCTTGATGCCGAACACGCCTGAAAAGCACGCGGGAATGCGGATCGACCCGGCGCCGTCGCTGCCGAGGTTGAGCACGCCGATCCCCGCCGCGCAGGCCGCCGCCGCGCCGGCGCTGCTGCCGCCCGGGGTGTGCTGCAAATTCCACGGGTTGCGAGTGATCCCGGTGAGCGGCGAGTCGCCGACCGCGATCCAGCCGAATTCCGGTGTCGTGGTCTTGCCGAGGATGACCGCGCCGGCTTCCTTGAGCCGCGCGACGGCGGGTGAATCCTCCGACCAGTCCTGGTTCGGGTCGATCAGGTGCGAGCCACGCAAGGTCGGCAGCCCGCGTGTCAGCATCAAATCCTTGATCGTCGCCGGTACCCCATCGACCGGCGAAAGCGTCTGGCCAGCCCGCCAGCGCGCTTCCGCCGCCCGCGCCGCGGCAAGCGCCCCGTCGCGATCGACGACGCAGAACGCGTTGAGCTTTGGCTGCAGATCGTCGAGCCGGGCAAACAGCGCCTCGGCAACCTCGACCGGCGACAGCTTGCCGGTGCGATAAAGCCCGACGAGCTCAGCCGCCGACAGATACGCGATGTCGTCCCCCGCCATGGCTACCCCACGAATTAACGGCGCCGCCAGCGCAACGGGCCGGTCAGCGCCGCATAGACCATCCGGCGGCTCAGATAGCGGTAGGCGAGCCGCATGTCGGGGGCCTGCAGCATCAGGACGACGATCATCTGCTCGGCGGGATCGATCCAGAAATAGGTGCCGGTCGCGCCGCCCCAGAAAAACTCACCGACCGAGCCCGGCACCGGCGACATCCCTTGCGCCTTGCGCACGGCGAAGCCGAGACCGAACCCGTAGCCCATCTCCGGCACCGGCGCGAGCGCGCCGAACCTGGCGCGCGCTGTCGCGCCGTACTGCACATCGGGCGGCAAATGGTCGGATGCCATGTGCGCCACGGTCTTCGGGCTGATGATGCGCACGCCGTCCAATTCGCCGCCGTTGAGCAGCATCTGACAAAAGCGCAGATAATCCGACGCGGTCGCGGCAAGCCCGCCGCCGCCCGATTGCCACTTGTTGTCGCGGGTGATGTTGCGCATCGGCGGCTTCTCGCCGGTCGCCTTGTCAATGAGCGGCTCGGCGACCCGCGCCGCCTTGTCACCGGTCGCCGAGAACCCGGTATCAACCATGTTGAGCGGGCCGATGATGCGCTCCGCCAGCACCTCGCCGAGCCTCTTGCCGGCGGCAACCTCGACGACGCGGCCGAGCACGTCGGTCGACATCGAGTATTCCCAGGTCGTGCCCGGCTCGAACAACAGCGGCAATTGCCCGAGCTTTTCGACCAGCTCGGCATTGGTCTGGTCTTCCGCCTGAAGATTGGCATCGCGCCAGATCATCTGGACCGGGCTGTCGCCAAAGAGCGCGTAGGTAAGGCCGGAAGTGTGGCGCAGCAAATCCTGCACGGTCATCGTGCGCGTCGCCTTCGTGCGGTCGGCGCCGACGGCCATCTCCTTGAAGGCGGGGATGTACTGCGCCACGGGCGCACCGATGTCGAGCCGGCCTTCCTCGGCCAATCCCATTGCCGCGACCGAAACCATCGGCTTTGTCATCGACGCAATGCGGAAGATTGTATCGAGCTGCATCGACGCGTTCGCTTCGCGGTCGCGGTAGCCGATCGCCTCGGCATAGCCGATACGGCCGGCACGGGCGATCGCCAGCACCGCGCCCGGGATCGCGCCGCGCTCGACATCGGCCGCAATGTGCGCGGTGATGCGCTGGAGCCGCTCCGACGATAGCCCGACCTGCTCCGGCCGCTCGGCGCGCGGCAAACCCAATCCTCTCATGCTCGCTCCTCCTTGGTCCATGCGACTATCGGCCAACTGCCGGTCACCCGCAATTGTCGGCACGCGACTTGCGTGCGAGTTGCACAGAAACAAGGCAGGCGAGAACATCATGGCGATCTTGGCGCGCACCGGGCGGCTGGCCGCCCTGGCATTCGCGGTTGTGGCGGCGCTCGGCACGGCCGCCGGCTGGGCGCAATCGGACCAGAAGACCCTGCGCTTCATCCCGCAGGCCGATCTCCGCAGCATCGACCCGATCTGGACGACCGCTTATGTGACGCGGAATTTCGGCTACCTCGTGTACGACACGCTGTTCGCGCTCGACAAGGACTTCAAGCCGCAGCCGCAGATGGTCGACACGTGGAAGGTCAGCGACGACAAGCTCGCTTGGACCTTCACCCTGCGCCCCGGCCTCAAATGGCATGACGGCACGCCGGTGCGCGCGGCGGATTGCGTCGCCTCGATCGAGCGGTGGGGCAAACGCGATCCGTTCGGACAGAAGTTGATGGACGCGACCGACGCGATCACCGCCGACAGCGACGACACCTTTACCATCAAGCTCAAGACGCCGTTTCCGCTGATGCTGAACGCGCTCGGCAAATTGTCGTCGAACGTGCCGTTCATGATGCCCGAACGGATCGCCAAGACCGACCCGTTCCAGCAGATCCCCGAGGCGATCGGCTCGGGGCCGTTCAAGTTCGTCAAGGGCGAGTGGGAGCCCGGCCACAAGGCGGTGTTCGTCAAGAACCCCGATTACGTCCCGCGCAAGGAGCCGCCGAGCCTCGCGGCGGGCGGCAAGGTCGCCAAGATCGACCGCGTCGAGTGGCTCTACATTCCCGACACAGCGACCGCTACGGGGGCTTTGAAGGCAGGCGAAGCCGACTGGTACGAGCAGCCGACCCAGGATCTGCTGCCGATCTTCGCCGGCGATCCGGACATCAAGGTCGCCATCGTCGACCCGCTGGGCAATGTCGGCGTCTTGCGCTTCAACCAGCTGCTGCCCCCCTTCGACAAGCCGAAGATGCGCGAGGCAGTGCTCAACCTGGTCAACCAGAAGGATTATATGGAGGCGGTCGCCGGCGACCCGAAATACTGGAAGACCTGCGCCGCGATCTTTGTCTGCGGCGGCCCGTTTGAGACCGAAGCCGGCGCCGACGAGCTGCTGCACGCGCCGAACCTCGACAAAGCCAAGGCGCTCATCAAGGAGGCCGGCTACAACGGCGAGAAGATCGTGCTGCTGACCGCCACCGACCAGCCGATCGTGCAGGCGCAGGCCCTCGTGACCCAGCAGGCGCTGCTCAAGGCCGGGCTCAATGTCGATCTGGCGGCGAGCGACTGGGGCACGCTGATCACCCGCCGCGCCTCGAAAGAGCCGATCGACAAGGGCGGCTGGAACATCTTCCACACCTGGACTAGCGCGCCGGACAACATGTCGCCGGCGCTCAACGCCGCGGTGCGGGGCAATGACGGCAAAGCCTGGTTTGGCTGGCCCGACGACCCAAAGGTCGAGGGACTCATCACCGACTGGTTCAAGGCCGCCGATTTCGAGGCGCAGAAAAAGCTCGCCGCCGACATCCAGGTCGAGGCCTACAGTAACGAAATCCCGTATGTGCCGACCGGCCAGTTCGTGATCCCGACCGCGTATCGGAGCAATATCGACGGGGTCATCAGCTCGCCGATCCCGTTCTTCTGGAACGTCGAGAAGAAGTGACCCCTTTCCTTCCCCCGCAAGCGGGAGAGGGGAGC
>DATJSH010000135.1:0-3337 GCA_035504235.1 Allostellaceae bacterium
GCGCCGATGTCGCGCAACAGCGTCACCCGCGCCTTGATGATGTAGGCGACCGGTCCCATCGGCTTTACCGCTTGCGTCCAAACCGCGCCGTGATAGGCCGGGTCGGGCTGGTTCAGCAGCGGGAAGCGGTCGGCATGCTTCTCCCAGTCGAAATTGCCGCCGTCGACGATGATCCCGCCGATCGAGGTGCCGTGCCCGCCGATGTACTTCGTCGTCGAGTGCATGACCACCGCCGCGCCGTGGTCGAACGGGCGGCAGATCACCGGCGCCGCGGTGTTGTCCATGATCAGCGGCACGCCCAGCTCGCGGCCGATCTTGGCGACCTCGCCGATCGGGAAGACTTCGAGCTTAGGGTTGGGCAAGGTCTCGGCGTAGTAGCAGCGCGTCTTGGCGTCGGTCGCGCGGCGGAAGTTCTCGGGGTCGCCGGGATCGACAAAGCGAACCTCGATCCCCATCGTTCTTTGCATCGTATGGAGAAACAGGTTCCAGGTGCCGCCATAAAGATCGGTCGAGGCGACAAAATTGTCGCCGGCCTGCGCGATGTTGTTGACCGCGAACATCGACGCGGCTTGTCCCGACGCCACCGCCAGCGCCGCCACCCCGCCTTCGAGCGCCGCGACGCGCTGCTCCAGCACGTCGCTGGTCGGGCTCATGATGCGGGTATAGATATTGCCCAGCTCCTTGAGCCCGAACAGGTTGGAGGCATGCTCGGTGCTGTTAAACTGGAAGCTGGTGGTCTGGTATATCGGCACCGCGACTGCGGTTGTCGCCGGGTCGCTGCGATAGCCGGCATGCAGCACGATGGTTTCCGGATGCTTCGATTCGGTTGGCATCGGGGACTCCGTGGGGGACAGAGAAGGTTGGGGTACCGAAGCAGACTACGGCACTGTGCCATGCCGAGAACGGTGGCGTAAGCGGTATCTGGAGGCGGCGTGAAACTCTCGACGAACTGGCTTGCGGTTCTTGGCGCGGTGCTTGCGGTGGCGATTGTTGCCGCAATCAGCGTGTGGAACTGGAATTTAATCGGCAACAGCGGCATCGACCTGAACGGTTGGATCGCCCTGGTTTTGGGCGTATTGGCGACATTAGCGGTTGGCGCGGGGCTGATGGCGCTGGTCTTTATCAGCAACCGCCGAGGCTTTGACGAGCCGCCGGGCGAAAGATAGTTGAAGGTCTCGATTATCCGGGGATTTGGGGTTGCCGCCGTTGCCTATTAGGTGATAGGTGCGCGCCTTTCGCAAAGGGGTCATCTTTTTGAAACCTTCATCGACGACCGGCGACGCTCCGCGTTATGGCCGGGGTACCGGAATTCCCAACCCGATCGACGTGCATGTCGGCAAGCGCATTCGCATGCGGCGGCTGTTTCTCGGCATGAACCAGGAAACGCTGGCGAATGCGCTTGGGCTGACCTTTCAACAGGTGCAGAAATACGAGGGCGGCGCCAATCGCGTCAGCGCCTCGCGACTGTCGGCGATGGCCGACATTCTCGGCGTGCCCATCTCGTTCTTTTTTGGCGATCTGCAGCTTGGCGACACCCCGCAGACCCCCGCCGAACAGCAGTCGCGCGAGCGCATGGAGCGGCCGGAGACGATTGAGCTGATCCGGCTGTACTACCAAATCCCCGACCCGAACGTGCGGCACCAGTTTCTTGAAATGGTCAAGGCGGTCGCCGGGGCGACCAATCCCAAAGGCAAGCACTAGCGTGCGACCGGGTCGCGGGGTCTCACCACGCGGTCCAGCCGCCGTCGACCAGCAGCGACGAGCCGGTAACGAGTGAGGCGGCTGGCGAAGCCAGGAACAGCACCGCATTGGCCACTTCGTCGATCGTCCCGAGCCGGCCCAGGGGGATGCGCTCATGCACCCATTTGTTGAAGCTCGGTTCGCGGAAGAACGGCTCCGTTAATTGAGTCTTGATAAAGGTCGGGGCGATGGACACGACCCGCACGCCCTTTGGGCCGAGCTCGGCGGCCATCGCCTTGGTCAAACCCTCGACGGCATGCTTGGTCATTACGTAGACGCTGCGGTCGCGCTCCGAGCCAACATGCCCCATCTGCGACGACATGTTGATGATCACTCCACCATGCTGCGCGACCATCAGCCGTGCGCCGGCCTGGGCGCAAAGGAACAGCCCGCGGACATTGAGGTCGAGAAGCCGGTCGAGCGTCTCCTCGTCGACCTCGAGAAATGGCTGCGGTCGGTTGACCCCGGCATTGTTGACGAGGATGTCGAGCTGTCCGACCCGGTCAAGGGCGGCGCGCAGTGTCGCGGCATCGGTGACGTCGAAGGGCAGTGGCGCAGCCTTACCGCCGCTGGCGGCGATCTCGGCCGCGGCGGCGTCCAGTTCCCGGGGCGAGCGGCTGTTGAGCCACACTTCCGCTCCGGCCGCCGCCAATGCCATCGCAATGCCGCGTCCGAGCCCGCGCCCGGCCCCGGTCACCAGCGCGACCTTGCCGTCAAGCCGGAAGGGATCGTCCGACATCAGCCGAGGCCGTCGGCATGGGCTTCAAGCTGGCGCCACGTCGCGGGCGGGAACTTCGCTTTCCAGCGCGTGTAAAAACTGCCGAGCTTCCCGCGGATGCTCCCGGCATCGGCGTGGTTGACGACCATGCCGCGCTCGGCGAGGACCTTTTCGCCCTCGGCGTTGATGCGTTCGACATCGGCGCGCTGGCGCTTCGCATAGTTTTCGACATTGCGCTCTGTGACCCACCGTATGTCGGCAGGAAGCGCGGTCCACGCCGCAGCGTGAACGAGCAGGGTGAACCCTGACCACCAGTGCGAAGTTATGTTGAGGTAGGTCTGCACCTCATTGAGCTTCAGCGCGACGACAACCTGGTGCGGGTCGCTTTGGCCGTCGAATTGCCTGGTCTTCAGCGCCTCGTACATGCCGCTGAACGGCACCATGCCGGGCTCGGCGCGCAGCGTTTGGAAAAAATCGCTGGCGATCGCGCCGCCGGGGGTGCGGATTTTCAGCCCGGCGAAATCGCTGGCGGCGTTGATCGGGCGGTTGCTGGTGGTGATGTGATGAAAGCCGTTCTGCAGCGAATGGCGGAAGGCGAAGAGGCCGGACCGCATCAGTTCGCCCCGGATCACATCGCCCAACTCGCCGTCGAGCGCGGCGAACACCGACTGGCTGCTCTTGAACGCGAAGGGCATCATCGGCAGCGCGCTCGACGGCGCGACGCCGCCGAGGGTCGCGCCCGACAGGTAGAATTCGAGCGCGCCCTTTTGCACGTCGGCGAACATTTGCGGGTCGGGCCCCAGCCGGCTTTCCGGGTGCACGTCGAGGACAAAGCCGCCATCGGTCCCGCGCTCGATGGCCGCCGCCATCTCTGCCATG
>DATJSH010000136.1:0-4268 GCA_035504235.1 Allostellaceae bacterium
CGTAACCGGAGGCCTGTAATGGCACGCCCCGTTTTCTCAAAAGGCTCTGGATCGCCTTGGCCGTTTCGAGGTCCTTTTCCTCGGCAAACCGCTTGGCAACCTGGCCGCCAAGTCGGCGCACGCGCGTATAATCGGCCGCCATGGCAGCTTCGAGCAGGGACAGAATGAGAAATTTGTCAACTTACATATCTGTAATCGTGAATGGATATAAGGCGTTTTGTCAACCGATAAAGTGATATTGTAAACTTGCGACGGGCGCTTCTGGCCAGTCCGCGTTCTGGAGCCGCCGGCGGGCCGATGCGTCGATGCGTCTAGCTGGCTAGAAGTAACGAAACGCTTCTCCGATACGCATAAGCGGACAAAGTAGGAACTCAGGCGGCCATCAACGCGGGATCGGGTGCCGGCCGGAGAGGTCGGAAGCCGTCACGGTTTTCCGTCACCTCATCGGCAGGCGACCAGACGTAATCGCCGGTGAGATTGATGTGCTCCCAGCCGAGCGGCGACAGATGGGCAAGAAGGTGATCGGGAACGTCCTCGGTCTCGCGCAAGGCGGCGATGGCGCGGTTGAGATAGCGGGTGTTCCACAGGGTGATGGCCGTGACGAGGAGGTTGAGGCCGGAAGCGCGGTGCTGCTGGTTTTCGTAGGTGCGGTCGCGGATTTCGCCCAGCCGATGAAGGAAGACAGCGCGCGCCAGGCCATTGCGTGACTCGCCCTTGTTGAGTTCGCGGCCCGTGTCGCGGCGCAGCTCCGGATCCTCGATCCAATCGAGCGTGAACAAGGTGCGCTCCAACCGGCCCAGCTCGCGTAGCGCCGCGGCAACGCTGTTCTGCCGAGGGTAGGAGGCCAGCTGGCGCATGATCAGTGAGGCCGTCACCATGCCAGTCCGGATCGAGGCGGCGATCCGCAGGATTTCCGTCCAGTGAGCGCGGATCAGCGCGACGTTGATGCGGCCGGCGATCAGCGGTTCGAGCGCCGGATAGGCCGATGGCTTGGCAAAGCAGTAGAGCCGGCGGTTCTTCAGGTCCGGGATGCGCGGCGCGAACTGAAAGCCGAGCAGGGCGAGGAGCGCGAAGACGTGGTCGGAATCGCCGCCGCCGTCGGTGTGGTGGCGGCGGACCGTGACCTCGCTCTGATGATACAAGAGGCCATCAAGGACATACAGGGCCTCGCTCGCCGTCGCCGCGATCACCTTGGTGTAGAACGGCGCAAAGCGGTCGGAGAGGTGCGTATAAAACTTGCTTCCCGGATCGTCGCCGTAATGGGCATTGATGCGCCCGGCGGCGCGGCCGAAGCCGCCGGCCCGGAAGAACTGCCCGTCTGACGAGGAAGCGAATCCGCTGCCGAAGATCGCCGCCAGCGGCTCGCGTTGCTGATGATCGACGAGGCGCCGCAAGGCAAGGGCATAGCTTTCATCGCGAATATGCCAATCGGCGGCCCAGGCGAGTTGGCCGAGGCTGGCGATCGTGCAGGCCTCGGCCATGCGCGTCAGGCCGAGATTGAGGCCGTCGGCAAGGAGGTCCGCCATCAGGATTTGCGGGTCGGCGACCGTTTCGCCGCTGCGCAAATGGGTGAAGCAGTCGGTGAACAGCGTCCAGCGTGCCACCTCGGACAACAAATCGGTGACGCGGATGCGCGGCAGCATCGCGTAGAGGCGGGCGACGAGCACCTCGGCCTCTGGCGGCGTCGATTTTTCGATCGGCGTGATCTTCAGCACCCCCTTCTCAAGCGAGACATCGGGCAGCAAGCCGCCGGTCGCCTTGGCGTCGACCGCCGCCAGACGCGCATCGAGAAGGGCGCGGCGGCTCGCAATGAAGCGCTCGAAATCGGGATCAACCGCGACCGCCAACGTGCCGTTTTGCAGCATCTCCCGGTGCGCTTCGCGGGAGATCAGATGCTCTTCGAACGAGCGGTAGCGGCGGCTGCCGACGACCCAGACGTCGCCGGCGCGCAATCGGCCGCACAGCTCCGACAGCACGCAGAACTCGAAATAACGGCGATCAATCTCACCGCCGGGCATCACATAGCGAGCCCAGCGCTCGCGAATGAAACCGGTCGGGGCGGATTTCGGCAGCTTGGCGGTCGCGGCCGCGTTCATGTCGCGCAGTATGTCGACCGCACGCAGCAGCGCGGCGGCGGCCGGCACACCCTGGAAGGAGAAAGCGGCAAGGAAAGCCGGCGCCCAGCGGCGCATCGCACCGTAGTGCTCGCCCAACTTCTCGTAGGTATCGAAGTCCTCCGGGCGCGCCAGTGCTTCCGCTTCGGCGACGCTCACGCGAAAGCGCTCCCACGGGATGACCGTGGCGATCGCCTCGAAGGGGTCTTGCCCGGCCTCGCGCGCCGCAATCAGAGCGGCGCCGACCCGCGCATAGAGACGGACCTTCTCGTTGATGGCGCGTCCGTCGGCCTCAAACGCGCGGGCATGCCGCGTCTCGGCCCTGGAGAACATCGTGCCGACGAGCCGTTCGAACAGATCGATCGTCTGATCAGTCAGGGCGGGGCTGAGGTCGAGGGTGATCGCTGCCAGGGTGGCGTGGCGGCGCTGCCGCTCATAGCCGGAGATATGCTGGGCCGTCGTCCGCCCGGCTTCACGGGCCAGTTGCGCGAGGCGGGTCTGATGCACGCGATGCCCGCGGGCGGCGTCGATGCCGATCGCCCGAAGGTGGTTCAAACGCTCGATCAAGCCGAGCATCGCCGCCGGCTTTGTCGCCTGAGGCATCTGGCGCAGCCAGCCGAGCCAGCTCTGCCCGCTTTGCGCCCGGCGCTGCGTCAACGCATCCAGTTGGCGGCGCTGCTCAGAGGACAGACCGTCGGTCAGCCGCCGCTCGATCTCCCGTCGCGCCTGAAAACGGAGGTCAATACAAATGCGTTCGAGACGCCACGACGTCGGAACGACGATCCGCCGCTGGCGGCACTCCTCCATGACCAGTTCGGCCAAGTGAAAGAGGCGGTCGTTTTCAAGAGCTTGCCGATGAAGGCAATCGGCGAGCTCTGCTGCTGCGCGTTTCCCAAAGGGGCGGAGCCGAAGCCGCTCCTGACATTCAACGGCATGTCGCTGCCGGTTTCGCTCCGCCGCGAGATACGTATCGATCGCTGTAGGAAGAGCGTCGATCTGCTCCGCCACGAAAGCCGTCAACTCTGCCGGCGACCGCTCACTGGCTCTCAGCGGACGACCCGGATACCGCAAATAACACAGCATGAGGGCGCAACCGAGGCGGTTATGCTCGCCCCGACACCGACGAACGATCGCGAGATCACTGGCAGACAAAGTATAGTGACGGATCAGTTCACGGGGGTCTGTGGGCGGATCGAACAACGCGGCGATCTGGGTCTCGGTCAGCTGTTGTCGGCGCATCATTCATGCTCCCCTGAAGTTTTGCACCGGCAGACCAGCCGATCCGAGCTAGGGAGTCGATGAGCGTGCTGCGCTTGATTGCGAAGGTGCGGCAGACCGCGGCTTTCGTTGCCCCGCCTTCGAGCGCTGCGACGACCGCCGCCATCTTTTCCATGTCGATCGCGACCGGGCGCCCGCCCCGTCGGCCGCGGCGGCGGGCGGCGGCAAGACCGGCGCGAACCCGCTCCTGGATCAACGAGCGCTCGAATTGCGCCAAGGCGCCGAAGACATGGAACAGGAATTCGCCCTGCGGCGTCGTGGTGTCCATCTGTTCGGTCAACGAGCGGAACGCGATGCCGCGATCCTTCAACTCGTTCACTGTCGCGAGCAGATGAGACAGCGACCGACCGAGACGGTCGAGCTTCCAGACCACAAGGCAATCGCCCGGCTTGAGGAAAGCCAGTGCCTTCGCAAGGCCCACGCGATCGTCGCGGCTGCCGCCGGCGCGATCTTCGAACAGATGCCGCTCATCGACCCCCGCCGTCAGCAAGGCATCGCGCTGCAGATCCATTACCTGGCGATCGCCATCGGTCGAAACGCGCATGTAGCCGATGAGCATGTGTACGGAAATCCACGGTAGCGCAGTTTCCGTACACTACGCCATTCCGACAGGGTTTGTCGCGCAGGTTTTGACGCTCAAACCAGGCACCAAACCCCCTGATCAGCCGTCTGTCGGGAATCAGATGTTTGCCGTCACCTCCGCCACCGGAAGCGAGAGCCGGCAATGGCTGAAAAGCTCGGGTTTGCTCACCATCCGTCCGGGCCGTGTTCCACCTTTGTCCGCTTATGCGTATCAGAGCAGCGTTCCGTTACTTCTGGCCGCATCAAGGAATGCCAGCTCGATCTGTTTGCCGACCGCACCTCGGCCCAGACCAT
>DATJSH010000137.1:0-12877 GCA_035504235.1 Allostellaceae bacterium
GCTAATTCCCAAGCGGCAGTTGGTTTATCGGGACTTTCTCTAAATCTTGCCTCCGCGTCTTTAATAATTTCCTGCTTTTCCGACTCCTTCTTCCCGCTCTCGTAAAGTACTGCCGCACCTACGATTGCTATCGCTGGAATAAAGAAAATATACCCAAGAAACGTTCCTATCTTGACGCGGTATCAATTCACTATCCGCGGCAGCACTAAAAATCGCTCCAATCACGCCGGCCCCAAAGGCGATACCGATGCCGATCCGGCTGAGACGTCCGCCTTGCCTCCAAGCTCGGGCTAGCGCTGTTGCGATCCCGCCGAATAAAGACGTATCGAAAACCATAGCGCCGGCATGTCCCCATGAGGGTTGCTTAGGCGGTCAGCTTTGCAACCGAAGGGATTGCAAGCAAGCTCCTTTTTCTTCGTCAGACCGTCGCGACCGCATTGGCCGGCGAGCCGACCGCGCCCGGCAGGCGCAGGGGCGGCGCGGTCAGCAGGAACCGCGAGCGGCGGTTTTCGCGCAACCAGTCGGCGAGCTCCGACAAATACCAGATTTCGCCGAGATAAACGCCGAGCTTGAACAGGCAATGCGCGTGCAGCGGCAATGACGCGCATTGATCCTCGCCCTCACACGGCCGCGACGGCATCTGCTCGACTGCGCGGTTATCGGAGATGAGCGCGACGACCCCTGACTTGGTGATCCAGTTGAGAAGCCGCTCGTCGCGGCCGTCGAGGCCGGCGCCAGGATTGGCGGCGAGGGTCGCGGCATCCGGCTCTTTGTTCATGTCGAGGATCACCCGGTCATAGCCGGTGCGGAAACACAACAGGTCGCCTTCCTCGACCTCGACCTTGTCCTTTTCCAGGATGCGCATCAGCGCGTCGTAACCGACAAAGCTCTCGCCACGCCCGAAATGCGCTTCGAGGTCGATCATCACGCCGCGCCCCTGCACTGGGTGCGCCGCGAGGTTGTCGATGCCGAGGGCCAGGGCACCGACATGCTCGCCGCGCTCGACGGCCTGCCCGTCACGGTAATCCACCGGGCCGATAATATGCTCGCCGGCGCGAAAGCCGTTGTAGAAGACGATCTCGGGCTTGCCGTCGCCGTCCGCGTCGAACAGTTGCCCGACATGGGCAAGCGAATCCCACTGCGTCGAATATTGCAGCGTCATCTCGACCACGTCGTCGCAGATCACGTCGACGAATTGCGGGTTCTCGCGCGCCAGCGGGTAGGCGATATAGGGCATCCCGTCGCGCTTGTTGGCGATGAGGCGCGGCGGGTGACGGCGCGGATTGACCACCGTGCCGCCGGGATAATCGAGCGGCAGGCTAAGGCAAAACGCCTTTCCCTCCTTGACCTCGGCTACCCCGGCCTTGACCTTGGCCGGGGTCAAGAGGTTGAGCCGGCCAAGCTGATCGTCCGGCCCCCAATCGCCCCAGGTCGAGCCCGCCGGGCGGCGTTTCCAGCGCGGGTTATCGGGCATGGCTAGCTCACCTTTACCAGCTTTTGCAATGAGCGCAGGCCCGGCGGGATCTCCTCGCCCTTGGCGCGGACGCGGCGGCCCCAGTTGGTGTAACTGACCTCTCCGACATAGATGTCACCGCGGCTGTCGACCGCGATGCCGTGCGGCGAGATGAACTGGCCGGTATCGAGGCCGGCGTGCTCGTGGCCGAGCCGCGCCAAGAGCTTGCCGTCATGGGTGTAGATGCTGACGCGCGGGCCGCAGCCGGGCAGATCGATGTTGACCGCCATGTCGGGGCCGATCTCGCCGATATACATGCGGCCGTGCTTGCCGGGCTCCAGGTAGAGGCCGGAAGGCCGGTGCATGTTGTTCCACTGGCCCTCGTATTTGCCGTTGCCGTCGAACACCTGGACCCGGTGGTTCTCGCGGTCGGCGACAAAGACAAACCCATCGGGGTCGCAGCACACGTTATGGGCGATGTTGAACTGGCCGGGATCGGTGCCGGGTTCGCCCCACGACATCTGCAATTTGCCGTCCGGGGTGAATTTGTGCACCCGCGAATTGCCGTACCCGTCCGACACGTAAATGCTGTCGCCGTCGGGCGACATCGCGGTGTGGGTGCAGCGGTGGAACGGCTCGCCCGACATATAGGGCGCGGCCTTGCCGGGCACGCCAATGGTCAGCAGCACCTTGCCGTCGAGGGTGCACTGGCGGACGGTGTGGTCGCCGTCATCGGTCAGCCAGATCGTGCCGTCGGGCGCCATGAAGACGCCATGCGGCCGCGGGAACAGCCCCTCGCCCCAGGTGCGCAAGAGGTTGCCGTCGCGGTCGAACACGCACATCGGGTGCTTGCCGCGGTTGAAGGCATAGACATTGTCGTCCTTGTCGACGCCGACCGCGGCGACATCGGCGTTGAATTCCATGCCGGGCGGCAGCTTTGCCCAGCCGTCATGGACTTCGTAGCGATAGCCATCGGTACCGAGTACGACTGGCGCCATAGCATTCCTCCTGAGATCGGTTTTCCATAGGATAGGGCGATGGCAAGGCTCAGCGTCAACCTCAACAAGATCGCGCTATTGCGCAATTCCAGGCGGACCGGCGTACCAGACGTGCTCGAATTTGCCCGGCTCGCCTATGAGGCCGGCGCGCAGGGCATCACGGTGCACCCGCGGCCCGACGAGCGGCATATCCGCGGCAGCGACATCCCGGCCTTGGCCGAGTTGATGAAAAATTGGCGCCCGGGCTGCGAGCTCAACATCGAGGGCTACCCTGACGAGCGCCTTTTCGCGATCTGCGGCGCGGTGCGGCCCGAGCAATGCACCCTGGTGCCGGACGGGCCGGGGGTGCTGACCTCGGAGGCGGGATGGAAGCTCGACAATCGCGATACCCCGCTGGTCAACGCCTCGGTAGCGCGGCTCAAAAAAATCGGCGCGCGGGTGATCCTCTTTATCGACCCCGACCCCAGCGTGATTGACCGGGTGCCCGGCACCGGCGCGGACGGGGTCGAAATCTATACCGGCAGCTATGCCGATGCCTTTCGCCGGGGCAATGCCGAAGAGCAACGCGGGGCCTGCGCCGCGACGGCGACCCGAGCGGCCGAACGAGGGCTCGTGGTCAACGCGGGGCACGACCTCAACCTCGACAATCTGCCGGCGCTGGTAAAGGCGATGCCCAACCTGGCGGAAGCCTCGATTGGTCACGAACTCACCGCCGATGCACTGAAGATGGGCTGGCAGCCGGCGGTGAAAGCGTACAAGGCGGCGCTCGCCGGTTAGACGTTCGTCCGCACCGGGCTGAGGCGCGCCGGCAACAAAATCGTCGCCAGCAGGGTCAGCGTCGAGATCACCACCGACAGCAGGAACGCATCGTGCGAGCCGACGCCGACGGCATCGGCGAGCCGCGCGATCTGGTCCGCGGTGAGGGTTGCGCGGGTCGCCGGCTCGAGCATCTTGTTGACCAGGTGGCCCGAACCCGGCAACAGCCGCTCGACCCCGAAATTGATCAGCGCGCCAAAGGCCGCGGCGCCGACCGACTGGCCCATGATGCGCATGAACATCTGCGAGCCGGTGCCGACACCGCGTTCGTGAAAGCCAACGCTGGCCTGGATCGCGACAAGAAACGTCGTGTTGCAAAATCCCATGCCGATGCCGATCACAAGGGCGGCGGCGGTCGGCCAGGCGGGCGTCGTGGCCGGGCCGATCGCGGTCAGCATCAGCGAGCCGATCACCAGCGTCGTCGCGCCGATTGCGGCAGTCAGCCGGTACGACGTGCGGATCATCAGCCTTCCGGCGGCGAAGGCAGCGAACATCCAGCTCACCGATGTGGCCCCGACGACCACACCGACCACGCTTGGCGCGCGACCCATGACGCCCTGGACGTAGGTCGGCAAGATCGCCGCCACCGCCATCATCGTCGCGGCGGCGCCGAACCCCGCAAGGTTGCACAGCAGCACCACGCGGCGGCGCCACAGCATCAGCGGCAGCATCGGCTCGGGAATGCTGCGCTCCCACAGCGCGAGCAGCATGAGGGCCGCCAATCCGGCGGCGACCAGAACGGCGATCATCCCGGCGCTGAGCGCCACGGCCTGCACCAGCGCCGCCATCAGCGCGCCGACGCCGAGCACGAGGAGCGCGCCGCCCGCGAAATCAATCTGATGCGGTCGGCGTTCGACGCGCTCGGGCAGCAGCACCGCGAAGAGCAGGATACTGACGACGCCGATCGGCAGGTTGATCCAGAACACGATCGACCAGTGCACGTGCTGGACCAGAAACGCGCCGAGCGCCGGCCCAACAATCGCCGAGATGCCAAAGACGCTCGAACTGTAGCCTTGAATCCGGGCGCGCTCCGCCGGGGTGTAGATATCGCCAAGGATGGTCATCGAAATCGGCTGTACCGCGCCGCCACCAAACCCCTGGATCGCGCGAAACACGATCAGCATCGGCATGCTGTGCGCGAGGCCGCATAGCGCGGTGCCGACCATGAAAATGCCGGTGCCGGCAAAGAACAGGCGCTTGCGGCCATAAATGTCGGCGAGACGGCCATAGATCGGGATCGTCACCGCCATCGCCAGCAGGTAGGCGGCGAACACCCAGCTGAAGAGGTCGAACCCGCCGAGATCGCCGACGATGGTCGGCATCGCGGTGGCGACGATCGTGCTTTCGACCGCGGGCATGAAGGTCGCGATCAGCGCGGCGCAAAGGACCAGCCCGCGATGCGGCACGATGACGGCGGGCCGCAGATGCTCGGCGATGGTCTGGTCCAACAAATTCTCCCCTGCCCATGCTTTAGGCAGGACGCGGAGAGTAGGGCGATCGGCGAGGACGGACAATCGAGCGACCCGCGCAGAGAGCGGGAGGCTGGTTTGCAAACAGCATGCCGTCATTGCGAGGCGCGCGAAGCGCAACGAAGCAATCTCATCCCGAAAAGGGCCAAGACGGATCGAGATTGCTTCGCGTAGTTTGTTCTAGCGCCGTGCTCGGGGCGGACCGGCGGGCTCGCAACGACGGAAGAGGGGAACGCCACGATCTAGGGCCCCTTGCTGGCTGACGGCCAGGTGTTAGACCTCGGCCCCCGGCTCAAGGGCCGGATGGCAACGTTCGAACTGCACCGACAGCAAGCGCCGACGCATCGCGCAGACGGGAAAATGTGCTACGAGGGACCGCCTGAATAAGGTTTATGTACCGGAATGCGCCGGGGTCGGTTGCGGTGCGGTTGTATTGGCCTGGGCCGTTACGTTTTGCTGCGAGGATGCCGTCTGCGCCGCGCGTTGCGTGCGGACCTGCTCGATATCGTTCCAACTTACCACGACCGCCATGACGACGACACCGACTGCCAGCAGGATGGCGAGGGTCGCGCCGGGACGGATGAACAGCGTGAACACCAAGGCCACAACCAGGGCGGCGCCGAGGATCTGCAACAGCATGGCCGATGCTCCATCTCATTAATGTTCGTTAACTTAGATCAACGGCGACCCCGACAAGCGGTTCCGCCACCGCCACCGCGATGAATTCCGCGCGGCTCTGGCCGGCAGTGATGGCGGCAGTCACCGGCAGCATCATGGTCGGCTTCATGCCGATCATGGCGCGTTACCTTTACGCCGATGGGCTCGACGCCCCGTCGATGCTGTTCTGGCGCTATGCGATCGCGCTACCCGCGCTGCTGATCGCGGCCGCCGCGACCCGGCTCGACCTGACCCGGGCATGGCGCAGCGGCGCGTGGAAGATCGCGCTGGTCGGCGCGACGCTCGGCGTCGGCCAGACGATCTGCTTCTGGGAAAGCATTCGGTTTATCGATACCGGTCTCGCCGATCTGTTGTTCTACACCTACCCGGGGCTGACGCTGCTGCTCGATCGGCTGCTGTTCGGGCGGGCGATCCGCACCGGGGCGGTGCTGTGCGTCGCGACCATTCTGTTGGGCGCCGCGCTGATCACCGTGCCGGGGCTGCGCGGCGGGTCGATCGACCTGCGCGGCCTTGCCTGGGCCATCCCCTCGCCACTCATCTATGTCTTCTATCTCGCGGCCAACTCGGTGCTGCTCCGTCGCCAGCAGCCGCTGACCGGCGCGCTCGGTCTCTATTCCGGGATGGCGCTGGCTTTTGGCGCGGCCTGCGCGGTAGGCGGGCTGGACGTGCCGGCCACTGCCGATACCTGGGCGCTGATGGTGCTGGCCGCGCTCGGCCCGGGAGCCGTGGTCATTACGCTGTTCTCCTACAGCGTGCCGCGCCTTGGCCCGTCAAGCTACGCGATCGTCGCCAATATGGAGCTGGTGACGGTGGTGACCGTCGGCGTGACGCTGCTTGGCGAGCAGATGACGCCGGAGCGGGCGCTTGGCGGTGCGTTCATTGTCGCCGGGATCGTCGGCTACGGGCTTTTGCGCAAGCCGGCGGACGCGGCAGTGCTCGACGAAGGTGAGCCGCTGCCCGCGATCGTCATTGCGAGCGAAACGAAGCAATCCCCTTCCGTCGGAGCTTCCTCCGATTGAGATTGCTTCGTCGCGCTTCGCGCTTCTCGCAATGACGACTTAAGCGGCCTTAAGCAGTCCGCGCAGGACGTATTGCAGGATGCCCCCGTGGCGGAAATATTCGACCTCGTCGAGCGTATCGATGCGGCAGATGAGCGGCACCGTATCGGTTTTGCCGCCCTCGCGATGGATGGTCAGTGTCACGTCCATGCGCGGCTTGATGCCGTTTTTGACGCCGGTGATGTCGAGCATTTCGGTGCCGTCGAGTTTCAAGGTCTGACGCGTCGTGCCGTCCTTGAATTGCAGTGGCAGGACGCCCATGCCGACCAGGTTTGAGCGGTGGATGCGCTCGAAGCTCTCGACGATCACCGCTTTGACCCCCAATAGCAGCGTGCCCTTCGCCGCCCAGTCGCGCGACGATCCGGTGCCGTATTCCTTGCCGCCGAAGATGACGAGCGGCACGCCGCGCTTTTTGTATTCCACCGCCGCGTCGTAGATCGGCATCACCGTGCCATCGGGCTGCAGCTTGGTCATGCCGCCTTCGACCCCCGGCACCATCTCGTTCTTGATGCGGATATTGGCGAAGGTGCCGCGCATCATGACGTTGTGATTGCCGCGCCGCGCGCCGTAGGTGTTGAAGTCGGTCGGGCGCACCTGATAGCTGATCAGGAAGTCGCCGGCCGGGCTCTCAACTTTGATGCTGCCGGCGGGCGAGATATGGTCGGTGGTGATGCTGTCGCCAAAGATCGCCAGCTCGCGCGCACCGCTGACGTCGGAGAGCGGCCCCGGCTCTTTTGGCATGTTCTCAAAATAAGGCGGCAGCGCGAGATAGGTCGAATGGTCCTCGAAGCCATAGGTGACGCCGCCGGCGCTCGTCACCGCACGCCATTGCGGCGGGCCCTCGAAAACGTTGCCGTAGCGGCTCTTGAAGCTGTCGCGCCTGACCGCGGCGCGCACGGTGTCGGCGACCTCCTGGTTCGTCGGCCAGATATCCCTGAGGTAGACCGGCTTACCGTCGCTGCCTTCGCCCAACGGATCGGTCGCGAGGTCGGTGCGCACCGTGCCGGCGAGGGCGTAAGCGACGACCAGCGGCGGCGAGGCGAGCCAATTCGCTCGTACCAGGGCGTGGATGCGGCCCTCGAAATTGCGGTTGCCGGAAAGCACCGCCGCGACCGCGAGATCGCCGTCATCGATCGCCTCGGCGACAGGTTCCGGCAGCGGGCCGGAGTTTCCGATGCAGGTCGTGCAGCCATAGCCGACCAAGTTGAAGCCGAGCTGGTCGAGGTACTCCTGCAAGCCCGCGGCGGCGTAATAATCGCTCACCACCTGGCTGCCGGGGGCAAGGCTGGTCTTGACCCAGGGCTTGACCTTGAGGCCCTTCTCGACCGCCTTCTTGGCGACGAGACCGGCGGCGAGCATGACGCTTGGGTTCGAGGTGTTGGTGCACGAGGTAATCGCGGCGATCACCACATCGCCGTCATGCAGCTCGTAATCGGCGCCTTCGACCTTTTGCGAACGGGCCGCGGTGACGCCGGGCGCAAGCCGCGGCAGCTCTGTGTCGAACGCCTTGCCGGTCTCGCTGAGCGCGACGCGATCCTGCGGCCGGCGCGGCCCGGCCAATGACGGCTCGACGGTCGAGAGGTCGAGTTCCAGCGTATCGGTGAAAACGGGATCCGGCGTCGAGGCGTCGGCCCACAGACCCTGCGCCTTGGCATAGGCCTCGACCAGCTTGACCCGCGCGGGGTCGCGCGAGGTGAGCGTCAGATAGCGGATGGTTTCGGCGTCGATCGGGAAGAAGCCGCAGGTCGCGCCGTATTCGGGCGCCATGTTGCCCATCGTCGCGCGGTCGGCGAGCGCCAAATCGGCAAGGCCGGGGCCGAAAAACTCGACAAACCGTCCGACCACACCACGCCGGCGCAGCATCTGTGTCACCGTCAGCACGAGGTCGGTCGCGGTCGCACCCTCGCGCAGCTTGCCGGTGAACTTCATGCCGACGACCTCGGGGATCAGCATCGAGATCGGCTGACCCAACATCGCCGCCTCGGCCTCGATGCCGCCGACGCCCCAGCCAAGCACGCTGAGGCCGTTGACCATGGTCGTGTGGCTGTCGGTGCCGACCAGCGTATCGGGATAGGCGATGGTCTTGCCGCCCTCGGGAGTGGTCCACACCACCTGCGCGAGGTATTCGAGGTTCACCTGATGGCAGATGCCGGTGCCGGGCGGCACAAGACGGAAATTTTCGAACGCCTGCTGGCCCCAGCTGAGGAAGCGATAGCGCTCGCCGTTGCGCTCGAACTCGATCTTGACGTTCTCGTCGAACGCCTTGGCGGTCGCAAAATTGTCTATCTGCACCGAATGGTCGATGACGAGATCGACCGGCGACAGCGGGTTGATCTTTTTCGGGTCGCCGCCGAGATCGACCATCGCCTGGCGCATCGCCGCGAGGTCAACCACCGCCGGCACGCCGGTGAGGTCCTGCATCAAAACGCGCGCGGGGCGAAAGGCGATCTCGCGGTCCGATGACTTGTTCTGCAGCCAAGCGCCGATCGCCTTGACGTCGTCGACCGTGACGGTGCGGCCGTTTTCCAGGCGCACCAGGTTTTCCAGCAGCACTTTCAACGAAAACGGCAGGCGCGATATGTCGCCGAGGCCCGCTGCCTTCGCCGCTTTGTCCAGGCTGAAATAGTCGTAGGCCTTGCCGTCAACGTTGAGGGTGGTGCGGGTTTTCAGGGTGTCGTTACCGGTGACGCTCACGGGCGATCTCCAGGGGCTGAGGGATTGGCGGCTACGATAGCGTTCCGCGCCGCACGATCAAGCCAAGGTGTCAGGGCAGGGCGGCGGCGCAAATCGCCACCGGGTAGGCGTAATGGATCACCTCGTTGCCATGGACCTTGGCGAGGCGGATGGGAATGCCGAGGCTGTCATCGCTCGCCGAGGCGCGGAACATCGCGACGATCTTCTTGTCGTCTCCGGGATTGGGGTAGGAGCGCGCCAGAAGGTTGCTGACGACGTCGCGGGTCTCGCTGAAGCGGACGCTCGGCTCGCCGAGCCCGGCGGCGGCGAAATGGCTCATCATCTCGGAGAGCGGCAACGCGCGGGTGTGCGAGGGGTCGCGCAGCAATTCGAGCCGGTTGAACGCGGCGGCCTTGGCCTTGTCCTCGGAGGGGCAGCTATCGGCGACGACAATCCGCCCGCCCGGCGCGCAGACCCGCACCATTTCCTTGAGCACCGCCAGCGGATCGAGGAAATGGTGGAAGGAGAAGCGGGTCGCGACGATGGTAAAGGCGCGATCGGCATAGGGCAGGATCGTCACGTCGCCCTGATCCCACGTGACGTTCTTGAGGCCCTTTTCGGCCGACGCCTTGCGCGCGGTGTCGAGCATCGCCGGGGTCACGTCGATCCCGGTTGCGTGGCGCACATGCGGCGCGAAGGCGCGCGCGACCAAACCCCCGCCGCAGGCGACATCGAGCACGGTGTCGTCGGGGCCCGGCGTCGCGGCGTCGACGATCAGCTTGAGCTGATCCTCGTTGGCGATCGGCGCCGCCGCGTTGAACACCTGCGACTGACGGGTAAACTGGTCGCGGATCAGGTCCTCATGGTGGGAGAGATCGGTCATGGCTCGCACTCCAGGCGCGCGCGGCCGAGCGGGGTCAGGACGACGTCGCCGTCGCGGCTCAAGGCCACCATATCGCCCGCGAGCGCGTCTTCCCAGGCGCAGTTCAAGGGGCAGGTGCTGCTCCACGCGGCGCGCACCTCGGCGACGCGGCGCGGGCGCGCCTCGATCCATGCGAGGAATTGCGCCATGAGGAATTTGGCTTCGGATGCCATTGTTCTGCTCCGTCATCCCGACGAAGGTCGGGATCCAGATTTCAACCGCCCCAGAACGGGAAGCCTGGGTCCCAGCCTTCACCGGGACGGAAGTATTTCGTGATTATGTGCTTGCTGTCTAATATATCGATCGTGGAATTATGATATCTTTTCCATATGGAATTGCGGCATCTTCGCTACTTTGTCGCGGTGGCCGAGGAACGGCACGTCACCCGCGCGGCCGAGCGGCTTGGGATTCAGCAGCCGCCGCTGTCGCAACAAATCCAGGCGCTGGAGCGCGAGCTCGACGCGCAATTGTTTCGCCGCAAGCCGCGCGGCGTCGAGCTGACCCCGGCGGGGCGGGCGCTCTACGACGAGGCGCGAGCGATCCTCGCGCGCACCGACGAGGCGGTCGCCGCCACCAGGCGCGCGGCGCAAGGCGAGGCCGGGCGAATCGGCATCGGCTTTACCAGCTCGGCATCGTTCCACCCATTTGTCCCGCGGGCGATCCGCGCCTTTCGCGAGGCGCACCCGCTGGTCGCGCTGGCGCTCGAGGAAAGCGGCACCACCGAGCTGGTCGAGGCGTTGCGCGTGCAGGCGATCGACGCCGCTTTTGTCCGTTCCCCAGTCGGCGAGAGCGCGGATTTGTTCGTGCGGCCGCTGCTCGAAGAATCCATGGTCGCGGCACTGCCGAGCGGCCACAAGCTGTCGGCCCAAATGCTGTCGGGTGCGAGCGACAATCTGCCGCTGGCCGCGCTTTCCGGCGAGACCTTCATCCTCTACCGCCGGCCGGTCGGACCGGGGTTGCACGACGCGATCATCGCCGCCTGCGACCGCGCCGGGTTCAGCCCGAAAATCGGCCAGGAAGCGCCGCGCATGCTGTCGACGTTGAGCCTCGTCGCGGCCGGGCTGGGGGTCACCGTGGTGCCGGCATCGATGAGCCGGCTCGAAGCCGAGGGCGTCGTCTACCGCGCGATCGACCCGACGGCCCAGTTGACCGCGCCCCTCAACCTGGCCTACCGACGGGACGAAATTTCGGCCGCGGTGCGCCGTTTTGTGGCGCTCGTTCAGCGCAGCGCCGCGCCATAGGGTCGTCATTGCGAGCGTAGCGAAGCAATCTCGCGCCGTGTACACGCCCCGGTCGAGATTACCGCGCCACCTGCGGCGGCTCGCAATGACGGGAGGATCAAAATGGCGCGCGGCAACCAGATGCTGAATGGCGGACAGGTCATCGTCGACTATCTGATCCGCGAGAAGGTGCCCTATGCGTTCGGACTGTGCGGGCACGGCAATATCGGGCTCATTGACGCGCTCTACGAACGCGCCGACGAGATCAAGACGATCTCGTCGCGGCACGAGACGGTGTCGGGGTTTATGGCTGACGTCTATTACCGGGTGTCGGGCCAGCCCACCGCGACCTTCACCAGCTGCGGGCCCGGCTCGGTGAATTTGCCGATCGCGCTCGCCAACGCCTATCTCGACTCGGTCCCGTTTCTGGCGGTGACCGGCAACATCCCGACGACGCAGTTTGGCCGCGGCGCGTTCCAGGAGCTCTATCGCCAATACCAGGCGGATTTCCCAGCCACCGTGCGGCCGATGTGCAAGCGGGTGTTCCAGCCGACGCGCGGCGAGCAGGTGCCGCTGATGGTGCGCCAGGCGTGGAAGACCATGGTGACCGGCCGGCCGGGTCCGGTCGTGCTCGATGTGCCGTTCGACATCTTCAAGGAGGACGCTGCGCCCGAAGTGCCCGACCCGCGCGAGTGGAGCGCCAACATCTCGTCGCGCTGCGGCGCCGACCCGGAGGGCGTCGCCAAGGCCGCCGAGATGCTGATCAACGCCAAGCGGCCGGCGATCCTGGTCGGCCAGGGCGTGCGCTACGGCGGCGCGGCGGCGGAGTTGCTGCGCCTTGCCGAGCGGCTGAACATCCCGGTCGGCGCGTCGGCGAGCGGACTCGGCGCGATCGATACGCATCACAAGCTGTCGCTGGGTTTGGTATCGCGCGGCGGGCTCTATCAGGCGAACGCGGCGATGCGCGAATCGGATGTGCTGCTGGCGCTCGGCGTCCGGTTTGACGACCGTACATCGAGTTCGTGGATCCAGGGGTATTCGTTCACGATCCCGCCGACCAAACTTATCCATATCGATATCGACCCGGACGAGATCGGCCGCAACTACCCGGTCGCGCTTGGGCTGATGGCGGATGTGCGCACCTTTCTGCGCCAGCTTTTGGCCGAGATCGATGCGCGGAAGGCGCCGAGCCCGGTGCGGCAGGAATGGCTCGGCAAGATCGCGGGATGGCGCAAGGAGTGGGAGGCGGCGACGGCGCCCGGCTACACCGACGATGCGACGCCGATCAATCCGCAGCGCGCCGCGCACGAGATCGACAAGGCACTGCCCGAGGAGGCGATCCTCGTCAGCGATATCGGCGTGCACCACAACTGGCTCTTGCAGTTCTGCCAGCCGACCCGGCCGGATTCGTTTATCGGCTGCATGGGGTTCGGGCCGATGGGGTTCGGAGTCGCCGGGGTGCTCGGCGCCAAGCTCGCGGCGCCCGACCGGCCTTGCGTCTCGGTATGCGGCGACGGCGCCTTCTTCATGCACGCCAATGTGCTCGGCACCGCGGTCGAATACGGCATTCCCGCCGTGTGGGTGGTGTGG
>DATJSH010000138.1:0-4477 GCA_035504235.1 Allostellaceae bacterium
GTGCGGGCCTTTATATTCGAGCCCGAAGATGCGGGCGAAGAACTCGGCGGAGGCGACCTTGTCGCGCGCCGGGACAATGGTGTGATTGAGAACAATGGCCATCGCAGCCTCCCTGAAAAGGGTTCTTGCAGGGATCGTGTATCGGCGCTAGTCGGGGAGCCGTGTCGATTGCCAGGCGACCATCTGCCACTTGCCGCCCTTGTTGGCGTAGACGTCGGTGAAACGGACGCCGAAGCTGTTGGCCTTGCCACCCGAATTGACGCTGATCTTGCACTCGCCGGTGAGCACCACCGTGTCGCCGAGATCCAGCGCCTTGACGTTGGACGGCGCCACCGAGGTGTAAACGGTCGAGCCCGATTCCATATTGCCGATGAGGCTTTGCTTGGTGTCGAGCCGGGCCGATGAATGCGTGTAGACGAGCTCGTCCGAGATAATTTCGTTGAGCGCCTTGATGTCCTTCTCGGCCATCGCAGTCATCCGCTTGCGGTCGAGGTCGATGATCATCTGTGTGTTGCCCGCCATGTCTTTCTCCCTTGCGATGCGTTGGCCTAGGGCACTTCGAGCACCAGCTTGCCTTGCAGGTGGCGTCCTTCGCTGATGCGGTGCGCCTCGGCCGCCTGGCTGAGCTTATAGCGGGTGATAGCCGGCGGCCAGACCGCGCCCGCCGCCAGCAGCTCGGCCATGCGGTCGAGATGCGCACGATCGCGGTCCACCCTGGGCCGCAGCACCTGGACGTCGTCGCGGCTCGGGCGGAACCCGGCCGGCGCGGCGGCGATCCACACCAGCCGCCCGCCCGGTTTCAGCACCTCGTAGGAGCGCACCTGCACCTCGCCGCCGACCGTGTCGAACACGACGTCGCAGGCGCGGCCGAGTGTGGTGAAATCCTCGTTCTGGTAGTCGATGACCCGATCGGCGCCGAGCTTCCTGACATAATCATGGTTCCGGGCGCTCGCGGTGGTGATGACGTGAGCGCCGATATGCTTGGCGAGCTGGATCGCGAACCCGGCGACCCCGCCGGCACCGCCGTGGATCAGCACCGTTTCGTCTTTTTTGAGCTTGGCGGTGTCTTCGAGCGCCCAGATCGCGGTGAGGCTGGTGAGCGCCATCGCCGCCGCCTCGGCATGGCTCAGCTTCGCGGGCTTTTTGGCGATGATCGCCGCCTTGATCGCGATCTTCTCGGCATAAGCGCCTTCGGTGCCGGGGATCGTCACCCCGACCACCTCATCGCCGATCTTGAGGTCGGCGCCCGGCCCAACCGCGCTCACCACGCCCGAAAAGTCGCGGCCGAGAATATGCGGGAAGTTGAGGTTGCCGGCGGCGTAATGACTGCCGCCCAGGCGCATCTTGTAATCCGCCGCGTTGATGCTGGCCGCGCGAATGTCGACGACGACATCGCCCGGCCCGGCGACCGGGTCCGGCGCATCGCCATAGACGAGCTTGTCGACCCCGCCATGCCCGGTCAGCAGCACCGCCTTCATTCGGTTCCTCCGTTTCCCGTTGCCCGCGAGACTACACGAAAAAGCTCCCCGTCCAAGGGACGGGGAGCTTCTTTTCGCTCGTCATGGCCGGGCTGACGGCCGTGGCGGGATGTTCCCGGGTCACATCCGGGATGGCGTCAATTCGGATGGAAGACCAGCGTGCGCAGCTCGATGCTTTCGCGCGGGAAGGCATCGGCCGGCGTCGTCGGGTCGGTGAACGAGGTGTGCGGCATGAACCGCGCTCGCCCATCGGTCTTCGAATCCATGATCTTCAACAGCAGCGCCTCGTCGCGCCGCAGCTCCGGCGCGTAATACCATTTGTGCGCCGGGTTGTAGGTCACGGAATAGGTCTCGCCAACCCGTGCCTTGTAGACGAGGTCGGAGGGCACGAGGTCGTGTTCGTCGACCGTCTGAGCGTCGCACAGCGCCAGCGGCGCATCCTGCAACGGGCCCTTGATCGGCCGCCACAGGTTGATCACCTGCACCCGGCCTTTCAGCAGCTCGTCAGCCTCGTCCGGCAGCAGGTCGCGCACCCGTTGCGGCCCCGAGCGCGCCGTGTGGTCGACGTGGACGCGGGTCGCCGGCTGGCGCGGCCCGTTGCGCGAATAATCGCGCAACCCCGCTATCCGGCGGCGCTGCAAATGGTCGAAGATGAACACGCGGCTGGCGCCGGTGTGCTCCTTGAGAAACGCCTCGGCCTCCGGGTAGTAGACTTGGCGAACTTCGTCGTCGTCCCAGAAATCCCTGACCGCGGTGCGATGCTCGACCAGGCCGAAGCCCTCGCGGTCGAGGTCCAGCTCGTGCTGGATCGGCCGCATGTCGTAGATCGACATCGTGTGCGGGTCATAGGTCATGTTGGAGCGAGCTTCGCCCGGCTCCGGGTCGTAGGCCAGGTAGCGCGGGCGGGCGGCCATCGGGACCATGTAGTTGAGCTCGCCCTCGACATGGGGAAGCTTGGCGCGATCGGTCATCGGTCAGGTCCTGCGGTGAGGGTTGCGGTGCGTGCCCTTAGTATGGCGGGAAGGTCGGGTAGTCGTTCCACCGGCCGGTCTGCCGCCGGTCGTCGGGCAACGATACCACGCCGGCGAAAAGTTTGCCGAGCGCCCGCGCGGTGCGGCTCCACAGCCCCATTGAAGCATTCGTGCGTTCTTTGGTCATCGTCGTTACTCCTTCCAGAAAGGCTTGTTGGCGAGATAGACAGCCTCGGCGCGGCTGATGCCGATATCGTGCAGCATCACCTCGCTGAGGCCGGCGAGTTCGCGGCGCTCGTGAGTGCGCCGACGCCATTCGCGAAGCGTCGTGAATGGGTGGAAATGCATGGCTGCCATGTGAGCACTCCTAATCTTGGGCGTTGGCCGAGGAGCGGATCCAACGCTCCTTGTACGGGAAAATGGGAGGCCTCATATCAATCGACAAACGAGAGTTTCTCAGCGATCGGATTAGAAAAACTCATGCGAGCAAACGGCCACTTGCCGCCGCTGAGCGCGCTACGCGCCTTTGAATCGGCGGCGCGGTTACAGAGCTTCTCGAAGGCCGCGGACGAGCTCAGCGTCACTCCGGCGGCGATCAGCCACCAGATCGCGGCGCTCGAAGCCGATCTCGGGGTCAGCCTGTTCAACCGGCGCAACCGCGCGGTCGAGCTGACCGCATCGGCCCGCGTGTTGCTGCCGGGCCTCAGCGAGGCTTTCACCGGCATCCAGGACTCGGTGCGGCGTCTCAGATCGCACAACGACACCGGCACGCTCACCGTCACCGCCTCGCCCTCCTTTGCCGGCAAGTGGCTGGTGCAGCGCCTGCACCGCTTCCAGGAGCAACATCCCGCGATCGACGTGCGGATTTCCGCCACCGACACGCTGGTCGACCTGACGCGCAGCGATTTTGATATCGCTGTCCGCTATGGCACCGGGCGCTATCCGGGGCTGGAGGTCGAGCTGCTGTTGAAGAACGAGGTGTTCCCGGCCTGCAGCCCCGAACTGTTGCGCAACGGGCCGCCCCTCGAGACACCGAGCGATTTGCGCAATCACGTGCTGCTGCACGACCAGCAGACCGACCGCGACCCGCTGGCGCCGAGCTGGCCCATGTGGCTGAAAGCCGCCGGAATCAACGATGCGCAGGCCTCGCATGGATTGAGCTTCAGCGCCAACGTGTTGGCGCTCGAGGCGGCGATCGCCGGGCATGGCGTGACACTGGCCTACAGCACCACGGCGGCGGCCGATATCGCCGCGGGACGGCTGGTGCGGCTGTTCTCGCTGTCGCTGCCCGACACCTTCGCCTACTACGTCGTCGCCGCGCCGAGCGCGCTTGAACGCCCGAAGGTCAAGGCCTTTTGGGACTGGCTGCGGCAAGAGGCGGCCGCATAGCCGTCCTCGATCGCTGCGGGGCCCTAGCGATCGTCCTTATCCGAGACTATGATCAGCGCCATGGACACTGCACCGCGACCCGATAACATCGGTGCGAAAACTCCCTCCGAAGCCGACTTAATCGCCGAGGCCGAGGCGGAGATCGACGCCGGTGTGTTTGTCGAGGAAGCCGACGTCGATGCCTGGATCGACAGCCTCGGGACTGATCACGAGTTGCCGCTGCCCAAGCCCAACCGCTGAGTTTCTAAGAGCTTGCCGCGACGGCTAATCTATTCACGGCAGGCGCTGGCCGACCTTGACGCCGTCTACCGCTGGCAGACACAGCCGGGATCGGGCGCCGCAGCGGTACGACGCCTCAAAGCCATTCGGGATGCAATTCGAGACTTGAAGCGGCATCCATGCCGCCATCCGCTCAGTCAACATGCGGGCGTCCGCGAGCTGCCTTGCAGCGGTGGCTATCGGGTGTTGTACCGGATGGTTCCGGACACCGGTCGCGACGAAACAGCGGGGGATGTCCAGGTACTGCGGGTATTCGGTCCGGGCCAGCTGCGTGACCGGCTTTGAAACGTTCGTGCCGGGTAGCTTCTAGCGGTACATCCGCAGATGCAGGCTCGGGTGCCAGAAAAGCTTGCCGAGGCC
>DATJSH010000139.1:0-5088 GCA_035504235.1 Allostellaceae bacterium
CGACGCCATTAGCGCTCACATCATACGTGCCGGTCCCTTTCTCGAGCGAGTAGTCGCAAACCCCTACGCCATCGATGTTCACGTCGAAAACGCTGGCGCTGAACTGCCCATTGCCCTCCGGATGAAATTGCGCGATCCCCACCGTCTTGGCGCCGGTGAGAGCGCCGCTCACGCCGCATCCATAACCGCCATTGATATCTGCATTGGTATAGCCGCGCTCGGGATATCGCCCATCGGCGCGGGCGGTGATGGCGAGACATAAGACGGCAGTCACGACAAAGGCGCCTATGATGTGCTTCATGGGTCGTTTTCTCCTTCATTTATGATCAGCGGTCGCTTGATTGCCGCCCCGGTAGAAACTACCATCTCCTCTATGATTAGGAGAGAGGCGTTTGGTGCGAAACGCTTCCCGGCCGGTCCCTGACCCAGCTCGCCGGCAGTCCAACACTTCAATCGCGGGTCAAGGCCGGGACGTCACCGCTGGCCGTCATCCGTTGCAGAAGTTGAGATCAACGGCAAAACGGGAAGCAATCCATTTTCTCCTCGCTCCCATTGGGGCTGAGAAGGCATAAGTTCGTCGTTGCAGACGCGTGGATCAGATGAGCAACCGCAACTGTATGCGCTTTCCCCGCTCGCCTGCCGCGCTCCGCTGCTCTCCCTCGTCGCCGCAGCGGGCCCCGCGGGCCGCCTACACCGTGACGTTTTCGCAGGCTGGATCCGCTATGATCGCCAGCAGCGGCGGCAGCGCCATCAACCTCAGCGGGTTAACATTTGTCATATCGGGCGCAACTCAGAACTCGCTCGGACTGGAGCGCGTGCTCTGATGCCGCTCCAATCCGCTTCGCGGCCTCGCGGCAGACCATCATCCGATCAGCCGGAGCCGCCATTTTCGACTCGGGTGTGTAAGCTGGTTCACACCTTCGTCGAAAAATCGGTGGTATCGGCACCCTCGATCACCCGCAAACCGTCAGGAGATCGTCAGTGATCGCTGGGATGCCGCCCTCTCTCCGGTGGAGAGAGACCGCTGAAACCGAGCGCGTGCGCGACTTGTCCTGTTTGAACGCGAACCGGAAACCCCCGTCGCTCGGGTCATCGACGTCGCCGCGAAGTTTTGGGATCCACGATCGATCGCTAATGTCGTCGATCGCCTGTGTCGGCGTAACTCCGCAGAAAGGGCGAGACGTCGGCAAGCGAGCAGGACTATGCTGACAACGAGCTAAACCATCGCCGGACACGACGGGCAGTTCCGGGCTTCCGGCTGTCGCACGCTCGTTCCGGCGAGTCGAATGGCCCGCAGGTGAACTGGTCTGTTCCGGGCCGTCGAAGCTACGGGAGTGTCTTATGCCCGGGCCCACTTATCAGGAAAAGCGGCAAATCGTTGCCCGACATGAACTGCTTGGAAAATTGAGCGACACAGAAATTGATACGCTTCTAAAGTATTCGCGTGTCGAACTTTATCCAGCCGGTGAAGAAATTTTTGCAAAGGACTCGCCGGGAAACTGCCTGATGCTGGTGTTGCGTGGCAGCGTTCGGGTGAGTTCGATATCGCTGGCGGGCCGAGAAATCGTCCTGAACATCATCAATGCGGGCCACATCGTCGGCGAGATCGCGGTTCTCGACGGCGGCCCGCGGACCTGCGATGCGGTCGCCATGACCGATTGCGAATTGCTGGTGCTGAACCGCCGAGACGTGATGCCGTTTCTGGAAAAGCACGCCGAAATCTGCCTGATGCTGATTAGAATCCTGTGCGAGCGTTTGCGGCGGACCAGCGAGCAGGTGGAGGATCTGGTGTTTCGCGATGTCGAACAGCGGATTGCAAAGGCTGTGCTGCAACTTTGCGAGCGTTTTGGGCGGCCGGGCGGCGAGAGCTGGGTGCGCGAATTGCATCTCTCGCAAAGCGAACTCGCCAACATCATCGGGATTACGCGGGAGAGCGTCAACAAACAGCTAAAGGCATGGCAACGCGCCGGCTTTATCGACCTCGCCAAGGAATCGATAACGGTGATCGATCCGGCAGCACTCAAACAACTGATCTGAGGATCTTTATCCTTCCGCGGAAGCTTGCCAGGTTCGGCAACCCGTTCCCTGACCGGCCTGGCCGCCCCATATCGGCGTGATCACCGTCTGATATGGATGATTGCCGATGCCAGTGGCGGCACCACGGCCCGAAACCTGGATCAAGACGACCTCGGCCGGGCTTTATTGCGAGCCCGGCGATTTTCATATCGATCCACTGCGCCCAGTGCCGCGGGCCGTGATCACTCATGGTCATGGCGATCATGCCCGCGCCGGCAACGACCATGTCCTGGCAACGCGAGAAACGATCGCGATCATGCAGGCGCGCTATGCGGACGGGGCTGCCAGGTCATCTCAGCCGCTCGCCTATGACAAGACCGTAACGGTTGGCGAGGTCGCGGTCCGGCTGGTGCCGGCCGGTCACGTGCTCGGCAGCGCACAGATCGTGCTGGATTACCATGGCAGCCGCGTCGTCGTTTCAGGCGATTACAAGCGCCGCTCCGATCCGACCTGTGCACCGTTTGAACCGGTCAATTGTGACCTCTTTATTACCGAGGCGACCTTTGGCTTGCCGGTATTCCGGCATCCACCCGACGACCAGGAAATCGCCAAACTGCTGCATTCGCTGATCTTGTTCCCGGAGCGTTGCCATCTTGTCGGGGTCTATGTGCTGGGAAAATGCCAGCGCGTCCTGGCGTTGTTGCGCCGCGCCGGTTACCAGGAGCCGGTCTATCTGCATGGCGCGCTGATCGGACTGACCGGGCTGTTCGAGCGGTTTGGCATAGCGCTCGGCGCGGTGTTGCCGGCGACCGGCATGGCGCGCGAAGCGCTCAAGGGCCGGATCGTGCTGGCCCCGCCCAGCGCCGCCGCCGAGCCATGGTCGCGGCGCCTGCCGGATCCGCTCGTCGCTCAGGCGTCGGGCTGGATGCGGGTGCGCCAGCGCGCCAAGGCGAGCGGGGTCGAGTTGCCGCTCGTGATCTCCGATCACGCCGATTGGGACGAGTTGATACAAACCCTTGATCAGGTCGCCGCCGACGAGATCTGGGTCACCCACGGCCGCGAGGAGGCGCTCGTCCATTACGCAACCAAAAAGGGCTATCATGCCCGCGCGCTCGCCCTCGCCGGTTTCGAGGAGGACGAGTGAACCGGTTTGCCGCCCTGCTCGAGGCCTTGCTGCTGACGCCGTCGCGCAATGGCAAATTGCGGCTGATGCAGGAATATTTTGCTTCCGAGCCCAATCCGGAGCGTGGTTGGGCACTGGCGGCATTGACCGGCGAATTGTTCTTTGCCGAAGCCAAACCAAACCAGGTGCGGGCATTGGCGGCGGCACGGGTCGATCCCGAACTGCTCGGCTGGTCCTACGATTTTGTCGGCGATCTCGCCGAAACCGTGTCGTTGATCTGGCCTGAAGCATCGACCGCGCCATCCGATGCCCCGGTACCGAGCCTCTCCGGCATCGTCGAGACTCTGCAGCGCACCAGTCGCGCCGAGGTGGCTGGCCGGTTGGCGCCGTGGTTCGATGCACTCGATGCAACCGGACGCTGGGCGCTGATCAAGCTCGTCACCGGAAGTCTGCGGATCGGTGTATCGGCACGGCTTGCGAAAATCGCCCTCGCCGAGTGGGGCGGAGTTGCGATCGACCAGATCGAGGAGGTCTGGCACGGGCTCAAACCGCCTTACGAGCCGCTATTTGATTGGCTCGAGGGCCGCCAGCCGCCGCCCGATATCGGCGACTTGCCGGTTTTTTCACCGCTGATGCTGGCCCAACCGCTTGAGCATGACGAGCTCCAGGGTCTCGAGCCGGCTGATTATCTTGCCGAATGGAAATGGGATGGCATCCGGGTTCAGCTGGTCAGCCGTCGCGGCGACAGCCGCCTTTATTCGCGGTCCGGCGACGACATCGGCTCGGCCTTTCCCGACATTCTCGCGGCGATGCCCGAAGACGTGACGCTCGACGGCGAGTTGCTGGTGGTGCGTGATGGCGAGGTCGCACCGTTCAATGATCTGCAGCAGCGCCTCAACCGCAAGACGGCGAGCGTCAAGATGCTGCGTGACTTTCCCGCGGCGATCAGGCTCTACGATATCCTGCGCGAAGGCGGCGAGGATCTGCGCGGTCTGCCCTTCGCGGAACGGCGTCGACGGCTCGAAGGCTGGTACGCCAAGGCGCCGCGCCCGGCATTCGATTTGTCGCCGCTGGTGCCGTTTGCCGCCTGGGACGAGTTGCGCGAACTGCGTGACCGCGCCCGCGCGCAGGGCATTGAAGGTCTGATGCTGAAACGGGCGGATTCGACCTATGTTGCCGGCCGGCCAAAAGGTCCGTGGTTCAAATGGAAGCGCGGCGCGCTCACCCTCGACACGGTGCTGATGTACGCCCAGCGCGGTCACGGCAAACGCTCGTCCTATTATTCGGATTACACCTTCGGGGCGTGGGCCGGCGACGCCCTGGTCCCGGTCGGCAAGGCCTATTCGGGCTTTACCGACGACGAATTGCGCCGGCTCGACCGCTGGGTGCGCAACAACACGGTGCAGCGTTACGGCCCGGTGCGCGAGGTGGCACCCGGTATCGTCCTCGAAGTCGCGTTCGACAGCGTGCATCGCTCGACCCGTCACCGGTCGGGGGTGGCGATGCGGTTTCCGCGCATCCACCGCATCCGCTGGGACAAGCCCTACCGCGAAGCCGACACCCTCGAAACCCTCGAAAAGCTGCTGACCTAGTGTCCTGATTCGGAGTTCGTCAGAGTTGTCTCCAGGATTTTCCCTCCCATCGATACCGGCGAAGGCCGGTACCCACGGTCGAAATGGGTCCCGACCTTCGTCGGGATGGCGAGGCAGGGAATGTTGCGGACTTCAGGTTCAGGACACCAGCAGATGAGGCTGCGAGCGAAAATCGCCGGGATCGCACGAAATGGGTTGGGGGGAGGCGATCTGAATCGCCCGAAACGATCAGATCCGCTTTTCCGTTGAGGACTGCACTCACAAAGGCATTGGTATCGACGACGAGCCGCATTCCGATCGCGATTGCGCCTCGGCACGGGCCTGATCGATCAGGCGGTCGATGTCTTCATCGCCGAG
>DATJSH010000140.1:0-11036 GCA_035504235.1 Allostellaceae bacterium
CAATCGCGGGGCCATCACCGCGTCGATCATGCTGGCGACGTTCATGCAGGGCGTCGACACGACGATCGCCAATGTCGCGCTTCCGCATATGCAGGGCAGCTTCTCGTGCTCGCAGGATCAGATCGCCTGGGCGGTGACCTCGTACATCGTCGCCGCCGCGATCACCACGCCGCTCACCGGGTGGCTCGCCGGGCGGCTCGGCATCAAGCGCGTCTTTCTCGTTTCGGTGATCGGCTTCACGATCGCCTCTGCTTTGTGCGGCGCGGCGACGAGCCTTATGCAGATCGTCGCATATCGCCTCTTGCAGGGGGTGTGCGGCGCGGCGCTGGTGCCGCTGTCGCAGGCGACGCTGCTGCACATCAACCCGCCCGAGCGCCACGCCAAGGCGATGGCGGTGTGGGGCATGGGCGTGATCCTCGGGCCGATCATCGGCCCGGCGCTCGGCGGCTGGCTGACCGACGACTACAGCTGGCGCTGGGTGTTCTACATCAACCTGCCGGCCGGCATTCTCGCGGCTGTCGGCATCGCGGTCTTCATCCACGACAACCGGCCGTCGCAGAGCGAGGGGTTCGACTGGTTCGGCTTCGCGACGTTGAGCCTCGCCATCGGCGCGCTGCAGATGATGCTCGATCGCGGCGAATTGAAGGACTGGTTCGGCTCGATGGAGATCTGGGTCGAGGCGGTTCTCGCCGCGCTCTGCCTCTATCTCTTTGTCGTCCACACCGTGACCGCGGGCGAGCGCTCGTTCCTCAATCGCGCGCTGCTGCGCGATTCCAACTGCGTCGCCGGCACGATGCTGATGTTCCTCATCGGCGTCCCGCTCTATGGCACGATGACCCTGCTGCCGACGATGATGCAGTCGCTGATGAACTACCCCGTCATTACCGCCGGCCTGGTGACCGCGCCGCGCGGGGTCGGCACGATGCTGGGGATGATCATTGTGACCCGGCTGGTCGGCCGGGTCGACGTGCGGCTGATCATCTTTATCGGCATGGTGATCAGCGCGGTGTCACTGTGGCAGATGACCGGCTTCTCGCTGCAGATGGGCATGGGGCCGTTTATCACCACCGGGCTTTTGCAGGGGTTCGGGCTGGGCTTCGTCTTCACCCAATTGAGCGTCGCGACCTTCTCGACCCTGCCGCGCAGCGTGCTGACCCAGGGCAGCGCGATGTTCAGCCTGATGCGCAATATCGGCGGCAGCGTCGGCATCTCGATCGTCGAGGCGCTGCTCGTTCAGAATACGCAGATCGTGCACGCGACGCTGTCCGAACACGTCCGCCCCGACAACCCCCTCGCCCAGGCGCCGGGCCTCATGGCGCCCTACAGCCTCACCGAGGTGCACGGCATCGCCGCGCTGAACCGCGAGATCACCCGGCAAGCGCAGATGATCGCCTATATCGACAATTTCCACCTGATGGTCATCGTCATGGTGGTGGCGTCGCCGTTTCTGTTGCTGCTGCGCCGGCCGCGCCGCGCGGGCGACGGCCCCGCCGTGACAATGGAGTAGTTTTTCGTCATTCCCGCGAAAGCAGGATTCCAGAGCCGCTGTTCCGGCGCTTGCCCTGGACCCCCGGCTGTGCGGGAGCGACAATCAAGAGACCGAGCGAAATATCACGGCATAGATGAAGATGCCAAGGATCGCCGCGAACGCCGTCAGCGTCAGGACAATCAACCAATACGCGGTGGGATAGGTCCGGCGGTCGACCAAGACCTGCTGTAATTCGCCGTAGCCGAACCAGCCGAGCGGATTGAGCGGCACCGCGCCGTCGATCAGCGCCGCCGGTATTCGCGGGAAGACGACCAGTTCAGCGATCACCAGGATGGCGAGAAGTATCCAGCTTTGCACGACGGGCCTCCATGAAGACCAACGCCTTAGACATAAGCGCGTCGGCCGGGCGTGCAGCTGGAATCGTGGTTAACGCGCTTCTTGAGCGTGGCGGCGGCGTTGCGCCGCGTGAAATTCGCGCTCGCTGGCAACGAATTTCGCGCGCTGCTCGGGAGTAAGCGTCGCGAGCAGCGATAGCGTCGCGGTGACCGCCTGTTGCTGGAAGCTGCGGCGCTGGTTGCTGGCGTCGTCAAGCAGCTGCAGCACGTGGGCCTGATCGGCGTCGGGCTTGCCGAGTTCGGTCCAGGCCGCGTCCATCATCGGCTCCAACGTGTGCCGCATCTGGTCGCCGCGCGCGGCCATGTCGGCGATGTAGCGGTCGAAATCGGCGCGCTGCGCTTGTGTCAGGTCGAGCGTGTCCTCGAGCCGATGGAAGCGCTCGGTAAACGTCGACGGCGCCGGCGGCGGATGCAGCCGGCCCCACAGGGCGCCGGCGACAACACAGATGTTGAGCGCCACGGAAATCGCGAGAAGGGCGACGAGCAGCCGCTGTCGCGGCATGCCACGCTGGTGGCTGATCCCGGCAGCGGTGATGCTCATATCTGCGAATTCTCGCCGAAGTCGCGCAGGATCAGCGGCGGCGCCGGATCGAACAGCTCGGCCGCCGAGGCTTCATCTGTGACATGGCCGGCAGGCGCGATACCCGGCAACCCGCTGCCGAGGTTGAAGCCGAGCCAGCCGGCCAGCACCATGGCCGCGGCAAGGCCGCTCCACCGTGCCGCGCTGAACCATGGCCGTGGCATCGCCGCCCTGGTGGGAAAGGCGATAACGCGCGCTTCCGCCGGCTCTTCGCCAACCAGCGCGGCGGCGCGGTCGATGATCTCGGGACCAGCTGCTTCCATCGTCGCATCGGCCAAGAGGCGCGCCGCGGCCACGTCGCCGGCGGCGTCGGCGTCGCCCGCCAGCAGCGCCGCGACGCGCGCGGTATCGTCGTCGTCGAGCCGGTTGTCAGCGAAAGCGGCGAGGTCCAGCAGTTGCGCGGCGCCGTCGGCCGGCGCCTCGATCTCGTGACTGCGGCGCCAAATGTCCCGATTGGATAGTCCCGGCGGGCGGGTGCCGCTCAGTCGCTTAGCCCGCATTTCGACGATCTCCTCTTCCGCCAGTTCTATGCGGAACGTGGCGCGCCCATCCCCACAACTTATTGGTTCTCGAAATCATTGGCCATCACTCTTGAAATGCGCGCGAAGCTTTAGCATTGCTTTGTGATGCGCGCTGCGCACGGTTTGCGGATCGATGCCGAGGGAAGCGGCAATCTCGGCGACATCCATCTCCTTGTCGTAGAGCATGCCGAGAATTTCGCGCTGGCGCGGCGACAGCAATGCCTCGGGCAGCTTCAATTTGGGGGTCGGTTCGACCGGGTCAACCTTGAGGTGCACTTCCGGCACCATCTCGATCGGCACTGAATCGAGCCGGCGGCGGCGCATTGCGTCGCGCGCGGTGCTGCGCGCCACGATGGTGAGCCAGGTCGAAAGCGAGGCACGGCTCGCATCGTAACTGCGCAGCAAGCGGAAATCGTCCTTGCACAGCCGGACGAAGACTTCCTGTGTCAAATCCTCGACATCGCCCGATACACTGGAGATGCCGCGCACCGCGGCGACGATCAGCGCGGCGTAGCGCCGGACGAACCGATCCCACGACCGCTTGTCGCCCGCCAATAAATCGCCAAGCGGGTCGATCCCGTCCGACCTGCGTTCTCCGAAATCGCGGTTCAGCTGGTGCCCCGCCATTGCCGCTCGCGGGAGAGTGTCCGGCTCACGAAAGCCCGGCGAAGAAATCGTTGCCCTTGTCGTCGACCACGATAAAGGCCGGGAAATCCACGACCTCGATGCGCCAGATCGCCTCCATGCCAAGCTCGGGATATTCGAGCAGCTCGACCTTTTTGATGCAGTCCTGCGCGAGGCGCGCTGCCGGGCCGCCGATCGAGCCGAGATAGAACCCGCCGTACTTCTTGCAGGCCTCGCGCACCTCGGTGCTGCGGTTGCCCTTGGCCAGGCTGATAAAACTGCCCCCCGCCGCCATGAACGGGTCGAGATACGAATCCATGCGGCCCGCCGTCGTCGGGCCGAACGAGCCCGAGGCGTACCCTTCCGGTGTCTTCGCCGGCCCGGCATAGTAGATCGGGTGGTCCTTGACGTATTGCGGCAGGCCCTCGCCGCGGTCGAGCCGCTCCTGCAATTTGGCGTGGGCGATATCGCGCGCGACGATCAGCGTGCCGGTCAGGCTCAGCCGCGTCTTCACCGGGTAGCGGGACAGGGTCTGGCGGATTTCGCCCATCGGCCGCGCCAGGTCGATCTTCACGACCTCGCCATTGAACGAGCGCTCGTCGATCTCGGGTAGGTATTTCGCCGGGTCGGTCTCGAGCTCTTCGAGGAATACGCCGTCAGCGGTGATCTTGCCGAGGATCTGGCGGTCGGCCGAGCACGACACGCCGATGCCGATCGGCAGGCTTGCGCCGTGGCGCGGCAGACGGATCACGCGGACATCGTGGCAGAAATACTTGCCGCCAAATTGCGCGCCGATGCCGAAATCGCGGGTCAGCGCCAGCACTTCACGCTCGAAATCGCGGTCGCGATAGGCCTGGCCGTATTTGTTGCCCTGTGCCGGCAGGCTGTCGAGATAGCGGCAGCTCGCCAGCTTCACGGTCTTGAGGTTCAGCTCGGCCGAAGTGCCGCCGATGACGACCGCCAGATGATAGGGCGGACAGGCCGCGGTGCCGAGGCTTTTGAGCTGCTTGTCGAGGAATTGCGAGAGCGCCTTCGGGTTCAGCACGGCCCGGGTCTGCTGATAAAGGAAGCTCTTGTTCGCCGATCCGCCGCCTTTGGCGATGAAGAGAAATTTGTAGGCATCGCCCGGCTCGGCATAGAGGTCGATCTGGGCGGGCAAATTGTCGCCGGTGTTGACCTCCTCGTACATCGACAACGGCGCCACCTGCGAATAGCGCAGATTGGTGTCGGTATAGGTGCGTCGGATGCCGGCCGAGATCGCCGCCGCATCGTCATACCCGGTCCACACCCGCTGGCCCTTCTTGGCCATGACGATCGCCGTGCCGGTGTCCTGGCACATTGGCAGCACCTTGCCGGCGGCGATATTGGCGTTCTTCAACAGATCGTAGGCGACGAAGCGGTCGTTCGACGACGCCTCGGGATCATCAAGGATCGCCGAAAGCGATCTGAGGTGGCCCGGCCGCAGAAGATGGGCGCAATCGACAAAAGCTTGCTGCGATAGGAGGGTCAGCGCCTCGGGCGCGACCTTGACCATTCGCTCGCCGTCGAAATTCGCGGTGCTGACATGGTCGCCCGTCAGCTTCTTGTAGGGCGTGTCGTCCTCGCCCAGCGGAAACAGCTCGTGAAACTCCGTGTCGTTCATGCCTCACTGCCTCTGAGCGGTCTTGAAGCTACGTTTGGCGCAGGATCACGGTTTCAGCCGCGTCGTCAATATAGAGGCGGCGGACCAGCACGAGAAGCGCCGCCAGCAACCGGCTCAAGGAGCCGGCGAGCAATCGCTGTCGAGGCGACGTCGCAGTTCCGCGTGGGTCAAACCCGCCAGCGCCGTCAGCCGGCCATGGTTTCGCCTTCGTTCGACGCTGGTCCGGCCCGCCACTTCCGGTCGTTAGCATAGGTTAAGGACGGATCGAACGACCCGACGGCCGTGTTTGCGAAAGGTCGAAAAAGCCGGCTGAGCCGGAAAAAAGAAGGGTTTAACCGATGGCCAAAAAAAATCGCTCGATACCCTCCGCTTCCCTCCATTTGCTTGGCGTGAGGCGCGGTGACGTTCTCGGCACCGGTCTGACCGTGCGGCCGTAGCCGTGACTCCCCAGGCTTTTGCTGCCGAGCCCCTGGTCAGGGCAGGCGGAGCCGCCGCAGACGCCGAGCAGCAACGGTGGCGCGACGAAATCTGGGCACTCGTGATCGGCGCGGTGGATGGCGCCTTGCGCACGTACTATGGGGTCGTTGCCTTCACCGACGATCCTGCTTGCGTGCTGCGCATCGGTCTGGGAGAGGCGCGGCATGCGATCAGGCTGGCTGAAGGGGCCGAGATCGCCGAGGGTGAGCCGATCGGCGCCCTGCATTTCTGGAACGAGCAACTGCCGCCGTTTTCGCACAGCGGCCCCGATATCCGGTGGGCCGTCGAGATGCACCGCCGGATGACGCGTTCGCTGACCTTACTTGCCGCGTTCGTCGAGCGCGACCCCGTCTGGCGTGATGTGCGCGCTTTTCGCGCCGAGGCGGCGCTGTCGAGCCGCATCGGCTCTCGGCAATTGTCGCGGGTCACCCGGCGCTATGGCTTTGAGTGTGTCAGCGAGCCTTCGACGTTGCTGCGCCATTTGCACGAGTTCGGCGAATGTTTCAGCGCCTGGGGGTTGGCCCGCGCCTACAATCCGGCTGCGCTTGCCCATCAGCGCTTCTTCCGCCCCTATCACGACCTGTGGATCAGCCGTGCGACGCTGATCGAGCGGTATGGCCATCCAGGCGGCGCTCGCACCCGCTCGGCGCGTGCGGCTGGTGAACCGGCATCATGCCGGAGCTAGCGGTTGCGCTCGCTTGGACTCTGCTGGTTGGCTTTGTGCTGCTGCGGCTGGTGCGTCAGGGCCGGTTTTATGCCGCGACTTCGCTGCCGCGGCGCAGGCGCCTGCCGGTCACCGGAAGCGTGACGGTGGTTGTGCCGGCGCGCGACGAGATCGCCAACATCGACATCTGCCTGAACGGTCTTCTGCGCCAGCGCGGACTGGCCGAGAACTACGAGGTCGTCGTCGTCGACGATGGCTCGACCGACGGCACCGCGGCGTGCGTGAAGCGCCTCGCCGCTGGCGACAAGCGGCTGCGTCTCGTCTCCGCCGGACCGCTGCCGCAAGGCTGGCTGGGTAAGCCGTACGCCTGCTGGCGGGGGGCCGCTGCCAGCCGCGCGCGATGGTTATGCTTTGTCGACGCCGATTTGCGCGCCACCCCGCATCTGGTCGCCACCGCGATCGCCGCGTCCAAGGCCCAGGGCATCGACCTGTTGTCCGTGTCGCCGTTTCAGGAACTCGGCGGCTTTTGGGAGCGGCTCATTGTCCCTTCCGGGATGCTGTTGATCGGCTGCGCGATGGATTTGCGGCGCGTCGACGACCCGGCCGCTTCGGACGTTACCGCCAACGGCCAGTTCCTGCTGTTCCGCGGCGACGCCTATCGCGCGCTTGGCGGCCATCGGGCGGTGCGCGGCGAGATTTGCGAGGACAAAGCGCTCGCCCGGCTGTGCAAGCGCCGCGGGCTGCGTTTCCGGCTCCTCGGCGGCGAGCATCTTGCCCGCGCCCGCCTCTACCGCGATCTGTCCTCGCTGTGGCAGGGCCTGGCGAAGAACGCGGTCGAAATCCTCGGCTCAGGCGCTGCCAGCGTCGCCGCGGCGAGTGCTGCGGCGCTCATCGCCTGGGCGGCATTGCTGCTGCCGCTTGGCGCTGCGCTGCGCGCTGCCGACCCCTCGGGGTCGAGCCTGGCGGCGCTTGCGCTCTGTCTGTGCGGCTCCCTAGCGCTCTTCGCGATGCAGCTCGGCGCCGTGCGTCATAGCCGCGCGCCGGCGGCCTATGCACTGCTCTTCCCGGCAGCGTACGGCGCGATCGCGGCGTTGGCCTGGACGAGCCTGGCGCTGCGCTGGGCCGGCCGCGTCACGTGGAAGGGGCGGACCTACGAAATCGAACGGAAAGCCGCGCCGCCCTCGGCCTGACGCTCGCCCCGGCCGGGCGGCGCTACCGGCGCGGGGTGGTGGCGCGTGGACACGCCAGCGCCGTTCGCCGGTCGGCGGCTGGGCGATCGCCGCGGTTGCCGCCATCGCGGCGATACTGCTCTACATAGTCCGCTACGCGCTGCTGCCTTTTGTCTTCGCGATCGCGATCGCTTTTGTCGCCGAGCCTGTGGTCGTCGGTTTGCAGACCCGCGTCTCGTGTCGACGCTGGGTCGCCGCGCTGCTGGTCTATCTTTTCGTGGCCGCCATTATTTTGGCGATCGCCGCCGGCATCGCGGTCGTGGCGGCGTCGGACGCCGCCGCGTTCGCACGCCAGGGCGAGCAGGTCGCGACCGAACTGCTGTCGCGCGTCATGGGCACCGGCGGCATCACTCTCCTGGGGCAGGTCCACACGCCTCCGCAGATCGTCGCCGCTGCCGAAGCGGCGCTGCGCGACGCGCTCGGCTTTCGCGCCGTCGCGCGCCTCGCCGCGATCGGCGTGGCGGCGCTGGTGGGGCTTTTCCTGCTTCTCTTCCTGACGCTCTACATCATGATTTCGGGGCCGACCTTGACCGCCGGAGTGATCTGGCTGATCCCGCCCGAGCGGCGCCGGGCGGTGGAGCGGTTGCTGCCGCGGATCGTTCCGGTTCTGCGGCGCTACCTGGTCGGGGTTTGCGCGGTCGTCACCTATACGGCGGTGGTAGGCTGGCTCGGTTTCGGCCTGGTGTTCCGACTGCCGCATGCGGCGCTCCTGGCGTTGATCGTCGGTCTGCTCGAAGTGGTGCCGGTGATCGGCCCTGTGGTCGCCGCGACGCTTGCCGGGGTCGCCGCCTTCGCGCAAGGCGGCGGCGTTCCGTGGTTCGTCGGCGCGATCGCGTTCATCACCGCGTTGCGCCTCAGCATCGACAATTTGGTGGGGCCCTTGGTGCTGGGACAGGCGGCGCGGGTGCACCCGGTCGTGGTGATCTTCGCGTTCGCCTGCGGCGCGATGCTGTTCGGCGCGATCGGCCTCTTGCTGGCGGTGCCGACAGCGGTCGTGATCAAGACCGCGCTTCAGCACTATTACGCAGAGCCGATCGCCGAACCCGACGAGACCTAGCGCTTGCGGAAGCTGTCGAGCGTGACGACCTGTCCGGTTTTGCCCGCCGCCGGTTTTTCGCGCTCCGCTTTTGGCTTGGGTTGCGGCTTGACGATTTCGGGCAGCGCCGGCTCGTTGCTGGCGGCGGCGGGCGGCTCGGCGAAGGCGAGCGCGAACTCGACCGACGGGTCGGCAAAGCTCTTGATCGCTTCAAAGGGCACCGTCAGCCGCTCGATCTGCTTGTCGAAGGAGAGCGACACGGAAAACGTTTCGTCGCCGACATCGAGGTCCCAGAACTGGTGCTGCAGCACAATCGTGATCTCGCTGGGAAACCGCTCCAGCAGTCGCGGCGGCATCACCACCCCCGGCGCCTGCGTGGCGAAGCCGATGTAGAAATGGTGGCTGCTGCGCGGCCCTTCCTGGGAAATCCGCACGAGCACGTCACGGATCACGCCCCTGAGCGCCCGCTCGACCATCTTGTCGTAGTGAAACAGATCCTGCGGCATGGCGCTCCCATGTGCGTGGGGCCGGCAGAGGAAGTGGGGGGCTTCTGTTGCCCGGTGCCCCCCGAACCGCGAGTTACTCTAGGCTTTTACCCCGTGAAGGGTTAGGCCGCGAGAGCCTCTGGTGCGAAGTTATCGTTCGCATCTAAAAAATGACCCGATAACGGCGGTATCATACCGGGCGACGGTACTTATCTTTACCACGCGCGTCGAACCTGTTTCGCCCCCGCATGGCGCCGGCGATTCTCCGAAAGGGAGATAGTGTCGCCGGCGGCAATTGGTGGAGGCGCCGGGTACCGCCCCCGGGTCCGCAACGCTTATTCCATAAGCCGTTTATCGCCATAGTCGGTTGCCCGACTAGGAAGATATAGGTCCCCTAGGAGCCGAGCGCAATTGGGCTCAGGGCGCGTGTCGACATTCGTCAAGGCAGCCTCTTTTAGGCTTCGCGCAGGTGACGTAGGTTTAGGCCCTACCATTCAAATCTGAGCAGCCGTCCCCGGGTGGCGTTCTATAAATCAGCCGGATGTTTCGGGAGAGCCGATGTCGCTGACCAAAGAGCAAAGACATGAAATCGCCATTGAGCGTGGTGAGACCCGCCCGACACGGCGCGCAACTGTCCCTGAGCTGGAAGACATCCTCTACGAGCCATTCGAGGTGCTCGATCACGGCTTTGTCCGCGTCATCGACTATATGGGCGATGACGGGGCGATCGTGCAGGCGGCGCGCGTCTCCTATGGTAAGGGAACTCGGCGCACCAGCGAGGATCGCGGTCTCATCCAGTATTTGATGCGGCACCGGCACTCGACGCCTTTTGAGATGTGTGAGATCAAGTTTCACGTCAAACTGCCGATCTTCGTTGCGCGTCAGTGGATTCGTCATCGTACGGCCAACGTCAACGAATACTCAGCTAGATATTCGATTATGGATAAAGAATTTTATGTTCCTGATGTTGACTATTTAGAGACTCGACGCATTGAACGGAAAATTGAGCAAAACTCGGCGCAAGGGCAGCCTGATCTATTTCCTGAAGCGACCGAATCGCAACCTCGGTATCTAGCGGCACAATCCAAAACCAATCGTCAGGGCCGAGAAGAGGTGTTGCCCCCCGAGGAAGCACGGCAAGTACTTGAATGGATCAGAAATGACTCCGCGCGGAATTATTCGACCTATGTGAAATTGCTAAATGAAGACGCGCATGGCATCATATTAAACGAAAATCGACATGGATTAGCTCGTGAGCTAGCGCGAATGGTGTTGCCAACGAATATATATACGCAATGGTATTGGAAAACTGATCTGCATAATTTGCTGCATTTTCTTAGTCTTCGTGCCGATCCTCATGCGCAATATGAAATTCGCGTGTATGCCGATGCTATGTTAGAAATTTTAAAGCGATGGCTTCCTTTGGTTCATGAAGCTTTCGTCGAATATCGAATGAATGCTGCGACGATTTCGGCGAAAGGCCTTGAGGTGATACGGCGCAAGATTGCCGGTGAGCACATCGAGCAAAAAGACAGCGGCCTCTCCCCGCGCGAATGGCGCGAGCTGATGGCCGTGCTGGACCGGGAAGCGTAAAGACCAACAAAATCCGCTTCCCCGGGGGGCCACGAACAGTTTCAACTTGTTCGCGGATGCCCACGGGACTGAGCCCGTGGGCTGAAAGCGCACCGATCAAGCCCGGCCAAGGCGACTAGTCCTGTTTCCGGCTTTAACCCAGGGAGTAACCCCATGCCCAAAATCACCTCCTATGCCGCGAAGAGCGTGTTCGACCCGCCGGCCTATTCGCAGGGGGTCAAGATCGAGGGCGCGCAGACCCTCCTCTTCATCGCCGGCCAGGTCGATTACGACGCGCACGGCAATTGCGCGCATCCCGGCG